>NZ_SPGT01000004.1:0-164055 GCF_005845155.1 Clostridium sp. BSD2780061688st1 H5
TACCATGTGCAGGGAACGTACCGCTTAACTTTAGAGTTGATAAGTAGGGGATTTTTCTTGATAAAAACCGGAAGGATCATTGAAATGTTGATAACTACAATAGAAAAGCCCCGGGGTAAACCGGGGACTTTGTCTACAGTCTGAGGAGTCCCGCGAAAGCGGGACTCCTTTTCTGTTCTTGTAAAACGTTCCCAATGCCGATATACTGAATACAGAGACAAAAGGAGACGGGGAGGAGATACACAATGGCTGTCAGGATCGGTATCATTGAAGATGACCAGGCTCTGCGGGAGGGGCTGAAGCTGGCCTTTGAGCTGGATGGGTGGGAGGTCGTCTGCGCCGCCACTGCGAAAGAGGGGAGACGGCTCACAGAGGGAGGCGGCTGCGACCTTGTCATACTGGACTGTAATCTCCCGGACGGAAGCGGCTTTGAGATGCTGCGGGGACTGCGGGAAAGGAAAGCGCCTCCTGTGCTCATGCTGACCGCGAGGAGCGGAGAGATCGATGAGCTGCAGGCCCTGGAGCTTGGGGTGGAGGATTTCATGAGAAAGCCCTTCTCCCTTGCTGTTCTGAAGGCCCGCGCACGCAGGATCCTCCGCAGAAGGGAGACACCCTCCCTCCTGTCCTCCGGGGACATCACAGTAGATATGAGGAGCAAAGAGGTGCGCAAAGGAGGGGAGCTGCTTTCCCTGAGCGCCCTGGAGACGCGGCTTCTCATCCTTCTCATGGAGCACAGCGGACAGATACTCTCCAGGGAGCAGATCCTGGAATCCGTGTGGGACAGACAGGAAAAGTATGTGGATGAAAATACCCTGGCGGTCACAGTCCGCAGACTCCGCCTCAAAATAGAAGAGCACCCCTCATCCCCGCAAAGGATCCGAACCATCCACGGCATGGGGTACATATGGAAGGAGTGAGCGGTATGACAAGAGAACAGACACTGCTGGCTCTGTGCCTTCTGCTTCTGGCCGCAGCCCTGGCGACCCTTCTCGGAATGCTCCGCTTCCGGAGGCAGTACTTTCGTCTGTATCGGGAGGTTCAGCTCTGCCAGAGGGCACTTCTTGCGGACCAGCCCCTGCCGGAGGGCTCCTGTCAGGAGGGCGCGCCGTCCGCGGTCCGGGATGATTTTGCCCGCATTATGAAAAAATTCCGGCGGGAGAGACAGGAGGCGAGGGAGGACAGAGACGCGGTCAGGGAACTGACATCCAATCTCTCCCACCAGCTTAAAACCCCTCTTGCCAATATCCGCCTCTATCAGGAGCTGCTGAAATCCCCGGAGCTTCCGCCTGGCAGAAGGCAGTGTCTGGAGAACCGCCTGGAGGAGCAGACAGACCGGCTGGACCGGCTTCTTACTGCCCTCTTCAAAATGATGGATCTGGAGAGGGGCGCGGCTGCCCCGAGCCCTGCAAATATCCCTGTCCTTTCCGCTGTCAGGAGGGCGGTGGAGTCCGTCCTCCCAAGGGCGGATCAGAAGCATATCCGCATCCGGATGGAGCCTTTCCCGGATGCGCCACTCCTCCACGATCCCGCCTGGACAGAGGAGGTTTTTGCCAACATCCTGGAAAACGCTGTAAAATATGCGCCGGAGGGCTCTGACGTCACCCTGTCCATGGAGTGCTTCGAGACCTACGGGGCTGTCCGCGTCCAGGATAAGGGACCGGGTATTCCCAAGGAAGAGTACACAAAAATCTTCCAGAAATTCTACCGGGGCAGCTCCTCGTCCGGGAAGGAGGGCTGGGGCATCGGCCTCTATCTGGCCAGGCTCCTCGTGGAAAGGGAGCACGGGTATATCACCGTCTCCTCCGAGCCGGGGAAGGGCAGTACCTTTTCTGTATTTCTGCCGCTTATGACAGAGGTGTAAGAATTTTCTCCGCCGCCTGTAAGATATCTGTAAGGAGAGGCTGCTATAATGAGAGCCAGAAAGGATAAGAAAATGGAAGCGGTAAAGGTGACATGTTTGAAAAAAGCCTTTCCCGGGCCCCTCGGGCCGGAAGAGGTGCTAAAAGGAGTGTCTTTTTCGCTGGAAGAGGGGTCGTTTACCGCCCTGACCGGATGCTCGGGGTCCGGAAAGACTACCCTTCTCCATCTGCTTGCGGGCTATTTAAAGGCGGACAGCGGGACCATCTGTCTCCTTGGCAGACACCTCCAGGACATGTCTCCAAAGGAGGCCTCCATCTTCCGCCGAAGGCATGTCAGCATGGTTTTTCAGGAAGCGGCCCTCATTCCCTCCCTTACAGTGGAGGAGAATATCGTCCTTCCCCTTGTCATGGACACAGGGAGACTTCTGGACCAGGACCGGCTCACCGGGATCCTGGAGTCCTTTTCCCTGTCCGGGAAGCTGGGGAGATACCCGGCAGAGCTGTCCGGCGGCGAGAGGCAGCGGTGCGTCTTTGCCAGAGCCCTCTTTTCTGACGCGGAGCTGATCCTTGCGGACGAGCCTGCCGCCAGGCTGGACACGAGGCAGTCACTGGAGCTCATGGGTGCTCTGAAGGAGTGCGCCCACACCTGGCACAGCACCGTCCTTATGGCCACCCACAACCTGGATCTGGCTCAGATATGTGACAGAGAGCTGGAAATCAGGGATGGCGTCATCCATTTTCTTTAGGTGTGCGATATGAAGATCATATGGAAAGTTCTGACAAAAGAAATCCGGCAGAAGCCAGGACGGTTCCTCGTCCTCGCGGCGGGCATGACAATGGCCGTCTTCCTCATCACAGCCACGACCGTCTTCTCCACATCCTGTCTCCAGGCGATGATCCGGCAGGAGAAAAGAGAGAACGGCCCCTACGAGTCCATCTTTCACAATCTGACAGAAGAGCAGGCCTGCGCTCTTTCTGACAGCTCCTACATCCGGCAGGTCTGGATACTGGACAGGTGTCCTATAGAGAGCTCTGACCAGGGGCGCGTGTGCTGTGGCGTCTCCTTCAGGCATATTTCCCTTGCCATCTTCAAAAATTCCCAGAAGGTGGGAGAGGAGATTGGGATGGATCCCCTGCCGCTGGAGGAGCAGCCTGTCCTCTATGCCCGCACAAATCAAACGGTCACATCTGCCTATGATATCACCTTCAGCGATAAACTCCTGGGCTACTATGGTGTCAACGCCTCCGGAACGGCTGCCGGCTCCGCCTGGGCTATCCTCCTTCTGGACTTTGTCATCGCGCTTTTCGGCGCTGCTCTCCTGTACTACGTATCCCTCTCAGGCATGGAGGAAAAGCTGAAGATCACCGGACTTCTGGACGGCATCGGCATATCGGAAGGTCAGAGGCTGTGCTTTGCATTCGGAGAAAACCTGCTGGCCGGATGCGTGGCCATCCCTGCCGGCATCCTCCTTGGCATAGTAGCCCTGGCCCTCTCCATACGCTGGCTGGGGGAGAGGCTTTTCCCTGTAGAAGATATGGAAATCTCTGTAAATCCGCTGCTGCTTGTGGCGGTTCTTGCGGGGACGTTCCTGCTCGCTCTGTCCTCCGCACAGGGGCTCTATGACCGGCTCAGAAAGGAGTCTGTCCTCAACCTGATCTCCGGCTACGACGAGGAGGAGGAAATCAACCGGACTACGGTTCTCCTTGGGGCCAGGCGGCATTTCTTCAAAGCTGAGACGCTCCTTGCCGTCAAAAATGTCATCATGTACCATAAAAATTACTGTGTCTCCTCCGTCCTCCTTGTGATCGCGCTGTGCGTGCTCCTCAATAGGACCATGTATGTGGAGGGCCTGACCTCCCCTCCTGCCACAGCCGGCCAGTCGCTGCCCCCGGTGTCTCTCTGGGCCTCGGCAAAGGGCGGGGATGGAGCTGCCTTCCAGGAGGCCGCTGAAGCTCTGGAGGAGATAGAGTGCATTGATACGGTCGCCGTCGTAAAGGAAGCGGAAGAGTACTCTGCCCTTGAGGGGATGGACATATGGGGGATTGAGGACTATCTGTCAGAAATCCACGCTACGAACGCCCTCTTACGTATTCAGAGCTATGAAGAGTTTGGAGAGCCACTGGAAAATATGCTGAAGGACGGATGGCTGCGCAGAGTGGTCCGGGTCATCGGCGTAGACGACCGTACCTTCCGGCGTCTTCTGGGAGGAGAAGAGGCCGGGCCCAAGAACAGCTCTTTCCCAGAAAATGAGGGAGCTGTACTGGAAAGCAGCGACTGGAGCATGAAAGAGAACGATGGAAGAGGGTTTCCCCTGTTCATCCAGGGAGAGATAAGAGACATTCCGATCCTTCGCATGATCACCAAAGCAGAGCGTCCGGTCCTTTTTCCGGAGCAGCTCTCCAAGGCCGAGAGCCTGGAAGATACGCCCCTGTCCTTCACTGACGGCGACGTCATCCTGTACCTTCCCCTCCAGACCTTTGACGAACTGATGGCAGGTTATCAGGACACCTCCCTCTCCCTGGAGATCATCCTGTCCCGGGACAGAGGAGCAGGAAGAGACCTGACAGAGATCCTATATCCGGACAATGCGGCCGGCAGGATGAAGGAGGACAGCCGGCTCATCAGCAGTATCAGGCGGCATCTGGAGGGGACAGAATTGGAAGACCTTGCCTTTTACAGCTTTGCCGAAGAGTACCAGGAGTCCTTTTTCGTCGGAGGGAAGGGCGCTCACGTCCTCCTCGTCGCTGCCCTGGTGAGCACAGTCTGGATCGCCGCCATTCTGATCACCCTGCTAAGAGATGCAGCCTGCATCCGGAGGAGAAAGAAGGAATTTGCCCTCCTTCAGTCCATCGGCATGCCCACAGGTCGCATCGTCAAAATGATCTTCCTGGAGCATCTCACCTTAGCCCTCGCGGGGATACTGGTTGGCATCCCCCTGAGCGTCTTTATTCTTTCCGCGGGACTGTACCGGGATGGTGGCGCGCCCCAGATGCGCTTCCCCCTGGATGTGCCGGTACGGCTTGTGGGCCTGCAGCTCATCCTGACGGCGTGCGTTGTGCTGGTTCCCTTCCTGTATACGGTGAGAGAGCTGAGAAGAATGGATATGATCGATGTCATACGGAAGGAGGAAGCGTAATATGGATAAAAGCTGGAGTATCGAAGCGGAACAGATCCGGAAGACCTATGGGAGCGGGGACACAGCCGTCCGCGCGCTGAGGGAAACGTCTCTCCGGATCAAAAGGGGACAGTTCACCGCCATCCTGGGCCCCTCAGGCTGCGGGAAATCCACCCTTCTCCATGTGCTGGGCGGCATCGATGAGCCTGACAGCGGGAGAGTGTGGGTGGACGGCAGGGAGCTCTACCGCATGAAAAAAGGGGAGCGGTCGATCTTCCGCAGGCGGCAGATCGGCATGGTCTATCAGTCCATCTACCTTCTCCCCAGCCTGAACGTAGAGGAGAACATAGCTCTGCCTCTTCTCCTGGATGGAAAACCGCTCTCTGCCCAGCGGCTGCAGGAGCTTCTCGCCGTCACCGGACTCACAAAAAAGAGGGAGGCTCTTCCCTGCCATCTCTCTGGAGGACAGCAGCAGAGAACGGCCATTGCGAGGGCTGCGGCCCCTTCCCCGGCAGTCATCCTGGCAGATGAGCCCACCGGAAATCTGGACAGCAGAAACCGGGACGCCATCATGGGGCTCTTCCGGCGGCTGAACACCAGGCAGCATACCACCATTATCATGGTGACCCACGACGAGGCGCTGGCAAAGCAGTGCGACCGGGTTCTGTACATGGAGGACGGGAGAATACTGCGGGACACGCTGCTCAGAAAGGAAGAAAAATAAGATCCCGGGTGAATTTTGAATTGAACAGCGGATCATACAACAGGAAACCATGGAGTTACAGCTGTGACTTCATGGTTTCGCTTTTAGAATAGCTTTCAGCTATCGAAAGATATAATATATAAATAAATGTGCGGCTGTGGGCCTGCCTGTGCTGGGTACAAGCGGAACGTGCCGGGCTACGGCCTTCGCACAGCTGCGTCCACGCTGCTGGGCTCTGCCTGCGGGGAGCAGGATACGGATAAAATGCGGCGGACTGCCTGGATCAGCGTGCTGGTCACTGTCTGCATGATGTGCGTGAGCGGACTGATCCTCTATATCGGCTCCGTGCCTCTGATGCGGCTTTTCTCACCCAGCGCTGCGGTGGTGACTCTGGGAGCAGAGATGCTGCGGTTAGTGGCCCTGTCAGAGCCCTTTTTCGGTCTGATGGTCGTGCTGGAGGGGATCTTCTACGGGATGGGGCGCACGCGGTACCCGTTTCTGGTGGAGACCATTGGCATGTGGGGGATACGGATTTTTCTGACCTTCCTGTGCGTAAATGTCTGGGGGCTGGTCCTTCGGGCAGTGTGGTGCTGCATGATCGCCGACAATGTGGGCAAGGCGCTGATGCTTGCGGCCCCGTTTCTGCGGCGCTATCTTCACCAGTCAGGGAAATAAAGTCAGAAAGAAAAGCAGGGAGCGAAGCCAATGACAACAGACTTCGCTCCCTGCTTTATAGGAAATAAAGAAAAATCATCTGAAAAACCGGAACACGCCGATCACCTTTCCTAAAATCTGAACGTCGGTCACGATAATGGGATCCATGAAATCGTTCTCCGGCTGCAGGCGGATGACACCTTCCTCCCTGTAGAACGTCTTGACTGTCGCCCCGTCCTCAATCAGAGCGACAACCATATCCCCGTTGGACGCCGTATGGCACTCCTCGACCAGCACATAGTCGCCGTCTAGAATTCCGGCGTTGATCATGCTTTCTCCCTTGACAGTCAGCATGAAGGTATGATTGTTTGGCAGCATCTCCACCGGAATGGGGAAGTAGTTCTCAATGTTTTCCTGGGCCAGGATCGGCTCTCCGGCCGCCACTCGTCCTAGGAGGGGCACATTGGTCACCTCCCGTCTGGTGAGATTGAAGGTGTCATCCAAAATCTCAATGGCCCTCGGCTTGGTGGGGTCTCTTCTGATATATCCGTTCTTTTCCAGTGTCTCCAGATGGGCGTGGACAGAGGAGGTGGACTTCAGATGAACCGCCTCACATATATCCCGGACAGAGGGCGGAAATCCCCGCGTCAGGATCTGATCCTTGATAAACTCTAATATTTCTTTCTGCTTTGGGCTGATCTTTCCCTGCGACATGTAGCTTTCCCCCTTGTAATATGTACAATCAAAAATTAACTAATAACATTCTAACATATGCCCATGTAAAAGGCAAACAAATGTTTAGAAAATATGTTCGATTTTTTCACTTCAGACTATTGACAAACAAATGTTCGCATACTATAATCAGAAGCATAGAAAGAACGTTCGTTCGATAGAAGAAAATCATGATTTTTATATGAAGCACAGCAACGAGGGATGTATTTTATCCAGTTAAGAAGAGGGGAATATGAGATGAACGCACACAGATTACATGCAGCAAGCAAGAGAAGAAGAGAAGTATACAGGGAAAAGTTTATTCTGGTCACTGCGGCCGTTCTCATCGCAGTCCTCTGCAGTATATTCGCAGTCAGAGGCATGCGCTTTGTACAGGCGAAGGACAGCTCTGACGCAGAAAGCGCCTACAGGTACTACAAGAGCATTGAGCTTAAGGCCGGCGACACACTGTGGGACATTGCCGAGACATACGCCGATGCGTGCAGTCTCTCTGTGCCGGAGTATGTACAGGAACTGAAGGCGATCAATGGTCTCAGGGGCGATCTGATCCATGAAGATCAGCATCTCACCATTGTATACTGTGACAATGCGTACAGATAATATAATATAGCTAAAATATAGATTATACATTCCAATCGATATATAGGCTTTCTAAAGCTTTATATATAATTATACACTCACCCAGGGACGGTATCTCAGAGGCGCTTCCTTCCATACCGAAAGGAGAAGCAGACGGATACCGTCTATTTATATATTATATATACTGTAATATACCAAAACAGATCTATACGTAAAATACCGATTTTTCCAAAAGATGTGGACAAAATCCGGTGTTTCCAGTATAATTTCCATGTGGGATTATAAATGTTATTTCAAGCAAAGGGGTCAATACAATTATGAAGGATACAAAGAGCTATCATGAGCAGACGGTGATCGACTACACGCTGCGCCTCAGGGAAATACTGAAAACCCTGCCTCCGTTTGCAAAGGATTTCTTCCGGGCCATCGAGCCTCATTCATCCATCCGCACACGGATGAACTATGCGTATGATATCCGTGTCTTTTTTCATTTTCTGATGGAAAACAATCCAGTCTACAAAAATTACACAATAGATCAGTTCAAGGTCTCTGACCTGGAAAAGCTGGAGCCGGTGGATATTGAGGAATATATGGAATATCTGAAGGTATACAGGCGTGACGATGATGAACTGATGACCAACGGGGAAAAAGGGCTTGCAAGGAAGATGTCCGCCCTGCGGAGCTTTTACGCCTATTACCACAAGCACCAATATATCAGCAGTAACCCGACACTGCTTGTAGACATGCCAAAGCAGCATGAAAAGGCCATCATCCGCCTGGATCCTGACGAGGTTGCTCTCCTGCTTGATTATGTCGAGTCATGCGGAAGCCGACTGACCGGACAGGCAAAGGTATACTACGAAAAGACAAGGGAAAGAGATCTGGCGATCCTGACTCTCCTTCTGGGAACCGGCATCCGTGTCTCCGAGTGTGTGGGCCTTGACCTGCAGGATGTGGACTTCAAAAATGACGGCATCACTATCACCAGAAAGGGAGGCAACCAGATGGTTGTCTACTTCGGATCCGAGGTAGAAAAGGCTCTCAGAATTTACATGGAGGGGAGCCGCAAGGCTGCCACTCCTCTCCCCGGCCACGAGAACGCCCTCTTCCTCTCCACTCAGAGGCGACGCATGGGTGTTCAGGCTGTGGAGAACATGGTGAAGAAATATGCACGCCAGGTAACGCCGAACAAAAAGATCACGCCCCACAAGTTGCGCAGCACCTACGGCACCTCTCTCTATAAGGAGACCGGGGACATCTATCTGGTGGCCGATGTGTTGGGGCACAAGGACGTGAACACGACAAAGAAACACTATGCGGCCATTGATGAGAACAGACGCCGCCAGGCGGCCTCCGCGGTTCACCTGCGGGAAAAATAATCAGTATTCATAATTTTTTTACGGAAACCCTGTGCGGATTATTCGAAAAAATTCAGAGATAAGAAAGGAATTACTTACCATTATGAAATTACAGCAGCTTTTGAGCTACACGAGAAAGGCAGTAGACGAATATCAGATGATCAACGAGGGAGATCACATTGCCGTGGGCATCTCCGGCGGGAAGGACAGCCTCACCCTTCTCTACGCTCTCCACGGCCTTAAGAGGTTCTATCCCAACCATTTTGAGCTCAGCGCCGTCACCGTAGACCTGGGCTATGAGAAATGCGATTTCACACCGGTAAAGGAGCTCTGTCAGGAGCTGGATGTTCCCTACCGCATTGTGAAGACCGACATTGCCCACATTCTTTTCGAGGAACGCAAGGAGAGCAATCCCTGTTCCCTGTGCGCCAAGATGCGGAAGGGAGCCCTCAACCAGGCCGTAAAGGAAATGGGCTGCAACAAGGTGGCCTACGCTCACCACAGGGATGACATCATTGAGACCATGCTCCTCTCACTGATCTTCGAGGGACGCTTCTACTCCTTCTCCCCCCGGACCTACCTGGACCGGATGGATCTGACAGTGATCCGCCCCATCATGTTCGTGGACGAGGCGGATGTGATCGGCTTTAAAAATAAATATAATCTGCCAGTGGTGAAGAGCCGCTGTCCCATCGACGGATACACGAAGCGCCAGTATGCCAAGGAGCTGGTGCGCCAGCTGAACCAGGAGCATCCCGGCGCAAAGCAGAGAATGTTCACAGCCATCCTGAACGGGAATATCAAGGGCTGGCCGGAGCGCGTCATCCACACGCGTTAGCCTCCGGAATAGCTGTGTATGGAAAACGGGATGCGCAAAAAACTCTATGGGAAGGGGATTGCTCCTCTCCACATAGAGTTTTTTTTCAATGAATATTCTTTACTTGATAGCCCGCTGTTTTTCAGCCCAAGGCTCCTACAGCTTCTTCTCCCGGTCGCTCTCCTTGATGGCCACGAGCTGCTTGATAGCCTCCGCCGTTCCCTCAATGCCGAGCACAGAGCTGTCCAGACATACATCATAGCTCTCTGCGTCCGACCACTTTTTGTTCGTATAGTAATTGTAGTAGCTGGAGCGCTGCTTGTCTGTCTTCTGGATCATCTCTTTTGCCTTGGCGTCTGTCAGATTGTAAATCCTGGCGATCCTGCGGATCCTTGCCTCCATCTTCGCGTGTATGAACACGGTCAGCACATTGTCAAACTCCTCCAGGGCATAGTCCGCGCAGCGGCCTACCAGAATACAGGGGCCCTCACTGGCAATCTTCTTGATGGCGTCAAACTGTGCCAGAAAGACCTTGTGGTTGATCGGCATATCCGTATAGCTTCCTGAAGAATATCCAAGGGAATATGTGTCCATGACAAGGGAATACAGAAAGCTGTTGGTGGGCTTCTCGTCGTGGGCCTCGAACAGCTCCTCGCAGATGCCGCTCTCCTTTGCCGCCCGGTTCAGCATCTCCTTGTCATACAGCTTGATGCCGAAATCATCAGCGATCTTATATCCGATCTCACGGCCCGCGCTTCCAAATTCTCTTCCTATGGTAATAATCGTACTTGTCTTTTCCATACTACCCACACTCCTTCTTGTTGATCCTGTCAATACATACTCTGAAATAAGTATTAATGTATGGATGCTTTTTTATTTATTAAGCATTATACAACAATTTAGTGAAAATGTATAGAATTATATGAAAATTATTGTCTATTTTTTCTAAGTCGATCTAATAATTGGACAAAATACGCCGGGAGAGGAGCCTCCACCTCCAGGTACTCGCCTGTGCGGGGATGGACGATGCCAAGCGTCCGGGCGTGCAGTGTCTGGCCCTGGAGCCCCTTGAAGGGACATTTGGCCGGGCCGTAGACCGCGTCTCCCAGCAGGGGATGCCCGATGGAGGCCATGTGGACACGGATCTGGTGGGTCCGTCCTGTCTCCAGCTGGCACTGGATGTAGGTATAATCCCCGAAGCGCTCCAGGACTCTGTAGTGGGTCACAGCTCTCCTTGCGTTCTTCGCCCTTGTGCTCATCTTTTTCCGGTCCGTAGGATGTCTGCCGATGGGGGCGTCCACCATCCCCTCCTCCTCCTTTATATTGCCGTGGACAATGGCCTCGTAGATCCGCCGGATGGAGTGGTCCTTCAGCTGTGCGGACAGGCTCTGATGGGCGCTGTCGTTCTTGCACACTACCAGGGAGCCGGTTGTGTCCATGTCGATCCGGTGGACGATGCCCGGCCGGACTACGCCGTTGATGCCCGACAGGTTATCGCCGCAGTGGAACATGAGGGCATTGACCAGAGTGCCGCTGTAGTGTCCGGGAGCCGGGTGGACTACCATGCCCTTCGGCTTGTTCACGATGATAATGTCCTCATCCTCGTACAGAATGTCCAGCGGAAGGTCCTCAGCGGCGATTTCCGGCTCTTTCAGCTCGGGAACAGTTACTTTTATGCTGTCATCAAAACAAAGCCTGTAATTTGCTTTTACAGGCTTTCCATTGACTTCTATGAGATTGTCTTTGATCAGCTTCTGGATGTGGGAGCGGGACAGCTCCGGCATCTCCAGCGAGAGATACTTGTCGATCCTCTCCCCCTCATCATTTTCGACTGTGAAAAATGTATTCAAGATCCTCCTCCTTATAGTACAGCAGCAGAAGCACTGCCAGAAGTACGGCGGACAGAGTCACGAATATATCCGCCACATTAAAGACCGGGAAATCGATCAGCTCAAAATAAAAGAAGTCCACCACGTATCCGAGCCGCACCCGATCGATCAGATTGCCCAGCGCCCCGGAGACGATGAACACCGCGCAGACCCGCAGAGGAACAAATTTCCTTCCCGCCGGAATGCGCGTGTAGACAAGGAGTACGGCCACAAGTATGACCGCTGTGATGATGTAGAAAAACCACTGCTGGCCCTGCAGCACGCCAAAGGCAGCTCCCCGGTTCTCCAGATAGGTCAGCCGGAAGACGCCGGGGATCAGATCTGTTCCGCCGGTTCCCCGCAGGTGCAGGACAGCCATATGCTTGCTCCACTGATCCAGGATCACCCCGGCCGCGATGATGAGGAGAGCCGCTATATAATTTCCCGCTGTTTTTTTATATGCTGTTGTCTTTTCAGGCATTGTTGCCATTTCTCCGCAAGCCTCCGCTTTTCTAAATATATTTTCCAACCTGGATATACTGGCGCCCCTTCTTTGTCTCCGAGAGGATGCCCTGGTACACCAGCTTGCCCATGCCCCTGACAGAGATAATGTCCTCCTCCTTCAGGCGGTATCCGTTGGAGGTGATCAGCTTTCCGTTGACAAACACCTTGCCGCCCTCAATGAGACCTGTGAGCCGGCTCCTGGACATGGGGAAGGCAACGGACAGCACTGTGTCCAGCCGCACCGATGCAACCGTCCCCTTGATCGTCTCCAGGCGGGGCGCAAAGGAGAAGGCGGTCTCGTCTATCTTTTCCGTCCTCACTACGGTGTGGCGTATCCTGGTGAGCTGATCGCAGATAAAATCCGCCATAGCATCCGTCACAAAGACGTGGCAGACGCTGTCCTCCACAAGCAGATCCCCCAGGCAGCTTCTCTCGATCCCCAGGTTCAGGATCCCGCCCAGGAAATCCCTGTGAGAGAGATCCTCGGCAAATTTCCGGTTGGCCGGGCTGATCCTGAGCACAGATATGGGGTAACGATAGTCATAATAAAGAGCATCAGGCAGAAAAGCAACCATCTGACGCTCCGCAGGCTCATAACCCCCATACGTCTCATACCTGGAAGGAAAGAGATCTCTGGGGGTTGTGTGCAGTATATTCAGTTCATTCAAATTCAGAAAATCTGAAAAAGTGACTATATCCCTTTTGTATGAAAGATTAGACAGTTCGATCAGACGCTTCTGAAGCATCAGTTCCTCTTTGTTCATGTCCCGTCAGACGTCCTCTAAAATCTTGTGCGCATGGATGACGCGTCAAAGGAGGTTCCCAGCAGATCCTGCAGGTCTCCGGAAATATCTACATTTGTCGGCGTCACAAGGAATATGTAATTGGAAATTTTCTGCAGATTACCGTTGATGGCAAAGGTCGCGCCGGAAGTAAAGTCGATAATCCTCTGTGCCACCTCCAGATCCAGTCCCTCCAGGTTCAGGATCACGGTGCGGCCGCTCAGGAGCGTCTCTGTGATTTCTCTCGCGTCCTCGACAGAGGATGGCTTGATTACGCAGACCTCCATATTGGGAGCCTGTCTTCTGGAAGAAGGCTGGCGCATAGGTGTGACCTTGCTGCTTCCGCCTGACTGATGGGAGGAGTGGGAGCTTCTTGAAGAAGACTGCCTTGCAGGTCTCTCCTCGTAATCATCATCATAGTCATCGTAATCGTCGTCGCGGTCACGGCTGTTATCTTTTCCTTTATTGAACTTGGAGAGAAGCCCGCCCTTCTTTGACGATCTGTCCTCGTAGTCGTCATCCTCGTAGTCATCGTCATCGAAGAAATCATCGTTCTCGTAATCGTCATCGTCATCGCTCAATTTCATAATGTCAAGAAACTTATCTAATACTCCCATTTTTCAAATTCTCCTATCTTACGTTTATCTTTAACTCAGAGCATAATTGCGCGCGCCAAACAGGCCTGTCCCGACCCGCACCATCGTCGCGCCCTCTTCGACCGCCACCTCATAATCATTGGTCATGCCCATCGAGAGAATACTCATAGTAACATTATCAACTTTTTTTGCCCCTATGTCAACAGATAAGTTGCGCAAACAGCGAAAATATGGACGATTTTCTTCCGGATTTTCCACAAAAGGAGCTATTGTCATCAATCCGCACACTTTTATGTGGGAAAATTTGGCGATTTCATCCACCACCTGCTCCACTTCATTCACCTTCAGACCGAACTTGCTCTCCTCCTCGGCCACATTGACCTCCAACAGAATGTTAGCTGTCAGTCCATGCTTGGCTGCCTCCTTCTCTATGGTCTCGGCGAGGCGCACAGAGTCCACGGAGTGGATCAGATCCACCTTGTCTATGATGTACTTGACCTTGTTTCGCTGAAGATGTCCGATCATATGCCAGTGGATGTCCTTTGGAAGGGCTTCGTATTTCTCCACGATCTCCTGCACCTTATTCTCACCGAAAACTCTTGTGCCGAAATCGTAGGCCTCCCGCAGCATCTCCACAGGCTTTGTCTTGCTCACGGCGATCAGGGTCACCTCCTTCGGATCCCGCCCTGCCCGCTCACAGGCCTTTCGGATGTTCTCTTCCACCTGTCTGAAATTTTCCTGCAGCATTACCGCATCACTCCTTTAAAATATGATCTCGTTCTCATGAATGTCGCTGCCGTCCAGCGCTATATGGTCGTAGTTGGTCAGTCCGTAGTCGTTTCCGGACTGCACGATATAGTATTCTTCGTTCTCACACAGGATCTCCACCTGGGTGAATTCCGCATACCCTTTGTTTATGTTGAAGACTCCCCGCAGCGTCCCCTTCTCGCTGAGAGTACAGGTCTCGCTGGAGTCCGGCTTCACAAGAACCGTCCCCGCCTTAAAGGCGTCCTCATCCAGATAGACCATTCCCGTCTCATTGTCCCGGTAGTAGACCTCCGCCCTCTCAAATGTGGTGGTATTCTCGTCCGTCTGCACGAGCACGCCATCCTGGCTTGTGTCCCCGCCCTGAGTGATGTAGTCCTGGGGAACCGTGTAAAATTCCTTCTCCACCACAGAGGATTTGGGGATCTTCAGCCCCGACTCGTCCTCCAGCACAAGCTGAATATCCAGGAACCTCTCGCCCACATACCGCACCATGGACTCATTGAAGGTGATGAAGCCAAGATTGACATCCTTGTCCTCTGTATTGTAGATGGAAAGGCTGCCCCTGGCGGTCTCGTTGTCCTTGGAAAAGCGCACCTGCACGGTGGATGTATCGGCAAGCTCCTGGGCCATGTCCTCGTTCAGGATGATGACCACGGACCACTCCTCCTCTGTCACCAGCTTGTACGCCGCGTCCCCCGCCTTCACCTTTGCGTTGTCTGTCAGCTCCGTGCTCTTGTAATTCGCTCTGGACAGCATATCCGCCGTCACCTGATCCGCCGTGAGTCCCTCGTATCCGTCCACAGAGTAGACGATGACGCCGTCATCAGCCGCCTGGTAGGCGGTGACGCCTTCCGCTCCGCCCTGGATCAGGGCCGCTAGCTGGGACTGTTTGCTCTGGGAGGAGCTGCTGGTGAGAATATTCTCCACTGTATCCTTGAAGGTGTAGACCTCCTCAAACCGGTTGTCCTGAAAATTCCCGCTGAAGCTCTGGGTCTGCTGGAGGATCATCTGCTGCTCCTCCGACGAGACAGCCTGCTCCTCCTGGGCGTCCGCCTGCCCGGAGGAGGAAAAGTCCAGCTTCTCCGGAGAAATGCTGTACACATTTGTCTTTTTCCCCACCTTGCTCCCCTCCGGGACAAAGTAGTTGATATAGCCCTCCGTCTCCGCGTTCACCACCGTCTCATGGCGCAGGACAAGGCCGGTGTAGGCGTTGTCCCTGAAGATGGATCCCTCTCGGACCTCATAGGCTGTGATGTGCTTCGCCGTGGCGTAGGTGAGGACTGTCACGATCAGATAGACGAGGATAACTCCAAAAATTACAATCCCTATATTAAAATTCCATTTTTTCCGGTAAACCTGAATATTTCCCTGTGCTTTTCCAGACAAACTGTTGCCTCCTGTGTCATTTCCTTAATGCCGATCCGCCGAGATAGTGAAAATATTTCCCCTGCCAGGCGTCCCTCTCCCTCATCCTCTTCTCTGCCTCGTCCCGCAGCTTCCACCAGCTGGTTCCCCAGTTGCAGAAGACAGCCTCCTCCCTGGGGATGCGTCCGAAGAGCCGCTCCACGGCGATATCCGGGCTGAGATAGGACAGGAAAGCGATGAGGCGATCCATATACTCCTCTTTAGAACATACGGATATTGTACCATTTTCGTAGGCTTCGCACAACACCGTGTTTTTGGGGATGTAGAGGGAATGGATCTTGACTGTGTCTACCTGGAGGGCCGACAGCACCCTGGCTGTCTCCACTGCGTCCTCCAGCTCGTCTCCCGGATAATTCAGGATCACGTGGGCACAGATCTGAAAGCCATAGTTCCGTATCTGCAGCACCGCGTCTATGAACTCCGCCAGACCGTGTCCCCGGTTCATCCTCTTAAGGGTGCGGTAATTGACCGTCTGCAGTCCCAGCTCCAGGCAGATTTCTGTCCCCCGCCTTCTTCGCAGATCGCCCAGCACCTCCAGATAGGAAGGGGACACACAGTCCGGCCTTGTGGATATGTCGATCTCCACAATATCTCTCTCCCCTGCCGCCTCCTCCGTATAGGCCCTGAAATCCTCCAGAGGAAGATAGGTGTTGGTATAGTTCTGGAAGTAGGCGATAAACTTATGGGCCTTGTATCTTCGCTCGATCTTCTCCCGCGTCCTCCTAAGCTGCTCTCCCACTGTCAGATCCGGAGAGAGGGCCTCAAATCCGGTGCCGGACGCCGCGCAGAAGGTACAGCCCCCATGGCCGTCCACGCGGTTAGGGCAGGTGACAGGAAGGTTGACAGGCAGCTTGTACACCTTTTCGCCATATATTTTTTTCAAATATTCAGAATAGGGAAAGTATAATTTTTTCTCTGGCATGAATTTCAAAAATCCTTTCAGGGCATACTAGCACTATCTGATGAATAAAGGAGGGACTTTCATGAAATGGCTTGACAATATTTCACTGGCACTCGTTATCATCGGTGCTGTCAACTGGCTTCTGGTAGGTATTTTCCGCTTTGATCTTGTCGCCTTTCTCTTCGGAAATCTGACATGGCTTTCAAGGATCGTCTATACCCTGGTTGGGCTCTGCGGTCTGTACGCCATCAGTTTTTTCGGAAGGATCAGAAACGCGTCCGACTCAGGAGTCTGATAGATCAAATGCACGGCTGCGGCCGCATTTACACAAGGCAGGAGGGGTATCCTGGTATACCATACCGGATGCCCCTCCTTATTATGCGCACAGGCGCTTTCTTTTTATTCTGACGAGCCGCTGTCCGCTCCTCCCAGGGTGGGAATCTGATCGATCATAGCCGTCATGTCCTCATAGAGGAGAGGCTTGTCCTCCGCTCCCATGACGATGGAGATATAGTAGTCCCCGTCCGGCGCCTGATCCAGAAGGACAAGGCAGTTTCCGGCCTCCCCTGTGTAGCCGGTCTTTCCGCCGATGACCGTAGCGCCCGTGGGAAGAGCAGCCTCACCTCTTGCGTAGAAGTTGGTGGGCTCCCAGGTGACGGACCGCACGGTGCCGTCAGCGCCGGTGATCTGCGCAGTGTAGGAGTCTGCGCTGATAATGTCCACAAACTCTTCGTACTTGATGCTCTCATTGAAGATGAGGTACAGATCATAGGCTGTGGTGTAGTGGTTCTCATCGTGAAGACCGTTGGGCGTCACAAAATGAGTCCCAGTGGCCATCAGGCTCTGGGCCTCCTCGTTGACCATCTCCATGAACTCTTCCTCCGTGCCCGCCACATACTCTGCAATGGCCACAGCGCTGTCATTTCCGGAGGGGAGCATCAGCCCGTACAGAAGATCCCGCATGGTGAGCTGATCCCCGGTCTGCAGTCCGGCAACAGAGGCGTCCCAGGAAAAGCTGGAGGCCGCGCCTGCGCTGCCGACTGTGACGATATCGTCCAGGTTGCTGTTCTTGATGGCCACCAGCGCCGTCAGTATCTTTGTAGTGCTGGCCGGATAGAGCCTGGTAAACAGATCCTGGCCGTAGATCACTTCCCCGTCGGTGACATTAAAAAGCCCCTCCGCGTGGAGAGAGCTGTCGCCCTCAAAGCCATCCAGGGAGACATCCCCGCCGGCGACGCACAGATCCTCGGCAAAGAGCTCGGCCTGGTACATATTTTTGTTGTAGTTTTCCTTCTCGTAGGACAGGACCGCGTCGCTTGCGCCGCACCCTGTCAGACCCAGCAGGACGCCGGAAAGCCCTCCTGCCAGTATGAGTTTCTTACCTGTACATTTCACGCCAATCCAAATCTCCTCTGTCAATTGCAAGAACTATAATCTCGGCCGTGGCGAGATTAGTCGCCATGGGGATATTGTGCATATCACACAGCCGGATCACGTCGTTAACCTCAGGCTCGTGAGGCTTGGGACTCTGCGGATCCCGGAGAAAAATGAGAGCGTCAATGTCGTTCTGCGCGATCTGCGCTCCCAGCTGCTGTTTTCCACCAAGCGGTCCTGCCAGGTATTTATGGACCGAAAGGTTGGTTACCTCCTCGATGAGACGGCCCGTGGTCCCGGTGGCGAACAGATTGTGTTTGCTCAAAATCCCCCGGTAGGCGATGCAGAAGTTCTGCATCAGAGTCTTCTTGGAGTCGTGTGCGATCAGGCCAATATTCATACAATGCATCCTCCTCATTAAAGTGTAGTTAGTTTATCCTGATATTTCTTCGGCTGCAGTCCCACATTGAGCACAAATCCGATCCCGAGATACATGCTTCCGAGAGACGTAAGGCCGTAGCTGACAAACGGCAGCGGTATGCCCGTATTGGGGATGATCTGGGTGGCAACCGCTATATTGATAAATGTCTGGATCCCTATGAGGGCTCCGACCCCACAGCATATGATCTTTCCCGTCACATCCTGCGCTCTTATCCCTATCAGTATACATTGTATCACTATAAGGAGGAGCAATGCAATAAAAATACAACATCCCACAAAGCCTAATTCCTCTCCCACAATGGCAAAGATAAAGTCCGTCTGGGGCTCCAGGATAAAGTTTCCGTTCTTCACCGAAGTGGTGGTGTTGTTGTTAAGTCCCTTCCCGGTGAGCTGCCCCGAACCGATAGCTATGACCGAGTTGTTCTGCTGATAGGCCTCATCGCTCGCGTACTCCTCCGGATTCAGCCAGGCCAGGATACGCTTCTGCTGGTAGTCGTCCAGGATCTTCTGATCCGGCTGCACGACAATGCTCAGGAAAATAACGGCCACCGGCACTGTGATCAGGAGCACCATGCCGATAAATTTGTAGGACAGGCCGCCCACATACATGAGCACGCAGAAGAGAGTCGCCGTACAGATGGTGGTGGAAAGGTTCGGCTCCTCAAAGATGAGGGCCAGCGGGACAAGGATGAGCGCCACCGCCTTCAGGATGGTCCGCCTGCTGCTTAAATCCTCCTCATGCTTCATGATAAATCTGGCAAAGAAGACAATAAGGAATATCTTTGCCAGCTCCGATGGCTGGAAATTGGTAAATCCAAGATTGATCCATCTCCTGGCCCCGTTTACCACCTCTCCCACACCGGGTATCAGCACGATCGCCAGCATCCCAACCGACAGAAAGTAGAAGAGCCAATAGAAATTGGCGATCCACACATAGTCAATCAGAGAGACGACCACCATGAGCAGAATAGACCCGGCAAGCCCGATAAGCTGCCGTCCCTGGTAGGCCTCGTTGGCGCTGCCTATGACGAGAACGCCCAGGCAGGAGGTGGCCAGCACAAGGACAATAAGACTGAATTTATAATCTTTTAAGCGATAAGGTTTTGTTATTTTTAAAAATTTCACTGCTTTTCTCCTGTAAGTCTGATATGTACGTGCGTCCTGCTGTAGGAGACGTCGAATTCCTCGGGTGTAATTTCCATATATTTGGAAAGGACCTGGTAGAGCTCATGGCTGATCCTCTCGCAGGCCTCCGGCTGACATTTCATGCGGTCCGACACGACCAGGACCTTCAGCCTGTCCTTTGCGATCCGCACAGAAGAACGTCTTCCCATACTCCCGATGCCTCCTTAATTTTTATGAAATATATGAGTCAGTCTGGACCAGATTCCGTTCCCGGCCTCCAGATCCAGAAAAGGGACCTCCTCGCCTGCGATCCGCCTGCATATATTCCTGTAGGCCTCCCCGGCTCTCGACTCCATGGAGATGACAGGCTCGCCCTGGTTGGTGCCGATGACTACCTGCTCGTCGTCCGGTATGGCGCCGATGAGGGGGATGGACAAAATCTCCGTCACATCGTCCACTGACATCATGTCTCCTCTCCTCACCATATCCATCCGGATCCGGTTGATGATGAGGTCGATCCTGCTGATCTTCTCCGCCTCCAGCAGGCCCACGATGCGGTCCGCGTCCCGGATGGCCGACACCTCCGGCGTGGTCACTACCACCGCCCTGTCCGCGCCGGCTATGGCGTTCTGAAAGCCCTGCTCGATCCCTGCCGGACAGTCCAGAAGGATATAGTCGTAGGTCTCCTTAAGCTCTGAGGTGAGCTTTTTCATCTGTCCCGGGGACACGGCCGTCTTGTCCTTTGTCTGGGCTGACGGGAGCAGATAGAGATTTTCATACCGCTTGTCCCGGATCAGCGCCTGCTTCAGTCTGCACTTTCCCTCTATAACATCCACAAGATTGTACACAATAAAATTTTCCAGGCCCATGACAACGTCCAGGTTCCGAAGACCCAGATCCGTGTCAATGATGATGACCTTTTTGCCTTGCATTGAAAGACCTGCTCCGATATTTGCGGTGGTGGTCGTCTTCCCGACACCGCCTTTTCCCGATGTGATTACGATAACTTCGCCCATGAATAACTTCCTCCTATTACTGGTTTCACTTTTCTGCCGCCTATGCGGAGTTTTTCCGGTTCCATGCAAAGGGCTGCCACAAAGACATCTGTCCTTCCGGACGCGCCGGCCTGGGCGCTTCCGTACAGACCGCCGACCACCACGATGCTCCCCTTGGAGACAACGGTAGCTCCCTCCTCTACATCTCCCACGATCACGATGCTGGTCTCCGACTCAAGCACCTGATTTCTCTTCAGTGTCCCCCTGTAGAAACGGCCGTCCTGCCTGGGCATTTCGGCCTGCGTCTGTTCTACGGCGCTTCTGTATATTTTCTCGTTCTTCTCGTCATGATCCAGTATACACAAGATCTGTATTCCCGCGGAGCCGG
The DNA here is from genome assembly GCF_005845155.1 of Clostridium sp. BSD2780061688st1 H5. Taxonomy (NCBI): domain Bacteria; kingdom Bacillati; phylum Bacillota; class Clostridia; order Eubacteriales; family Clostridiaceae; genus Clostridium; species Clostridium sp. BSD2780061688st1 H5. The sequence continues at coordinate 20,986 of NZ_SPGT01000004.1, forward strand.
AGATCGCTTCCACTATCTGCCGCTCCTGGTCTTTTGTAAGAATACGGTTTTCCAGGCTGACCGCCATCTCAGCTCCCGCGAAGAAATGGGCGGCCGCCCTAAATTTACTCTCTGTCTCCTCCAGCAGCTCCTCAAAGGGAACTCTGTCGTCCAGATAGACTGCCAGACCGTATTTGCTTCCCTTGATCATGACATGGTCTTTCAAAACGTACTATCATCTCCCAACCTGGTTATTGATCCTCGGTTTTTAGTCCCCGGAGGTATGGACTGTGATCTCAGCGGCCTGCCCTGTGATGAGCTGCGCGCTGTCTGTTATCTGATAGTAGTACTGGAATATATTGCTGCCCACCTCCGAAGCGTAGCTGGAGCTGTAGCCGTTGGCGATGCGGACCGCCATGGCTATCTCAGGATTGTCGCTGGGGGCAAAGCCCACAAACAGTCCGTGATCCGCGTGGGTGGTGCTCTGCTGGGCGGTACCGGTCTTTCCGGACACACTCAGAGAGCTGGCGTTGATAGCTGTAAACACGGAACTATTCTTCACCACGCCCGCCATGCCGGCGTGGACCGCGTCCCAGGTGGACGAAGAGACGCCGTCGATGGTCCGGGCCTCCCCGTTCTGGTACTCCTCCACCACTTCACCGTCCACATTCTCCACCCGGTCCAGAAGGGTCAGCTCGTAGAGAGTGCCCTCGTTAGCCACGGCTGTGATGTACCGGGCCAGCTGACTGGTGGTGTAGTTGTTTGTGCCCTGTCCCATGGCGGAGCGGACAGAGTCCTCGTCGGAGATCTTCGGATCCATCTCCGGTATCTCCAGACCGCTCGTCTCGCCGAGGCCGAACATCTCCGCGTATTTTCTCAGCCGCTCCAGGCCGTACTCGCTGGAGTAGCTGCCGTCCTGCATACCCAGCTGGTAGCCGATGTTGTTGAAAAACTCGTTACAGGAGTTTGTGATGCCGCTGACCACGTTCATGGTTCCGTGCCCTGCCGGGTATACCCAGCAGTGAACCTCCGGGCTGATCACGTCGAAGTTACCGTCACAGTATACGGTAGTGCCTGTATCGATGACACCCTCTGTCAGGCCAGCCACAGCCACAAGGGGCTTGTACGTGGATCCGGGAGCCGTAGTCTCCTGCGTGGCGCTGTTGTAGAAGGGCCTGGAGGTGCTGGTGTTCAGTTCGTTATAGTAATCGCTGTCCATGGTGTTGGCCAGCCGGTTGTTGTCGTATCCCGGGTAGGAGACACAGGCCAGCACATCCCCGCTGTCCGTGTCCGTGATCACCACAGATCCGCGGCATGGCTCCAGTCCCAGCTGTCCCGGGGTGATCTCCAGCGTCTGGAGCTTCCCTCTGAGGAAGTCGTAGGCCCCTGTGGCACCTGACGCCAGATTGTTGTACTGGGTCTCATCCATGGGGAGCACGCCCTGCTCATACAGGATCATGCACAGCTCTCTTCCCGTCACAGTTCCCGCCTTGATCATATACTGGTATATCAGCTTGTCAAAGTCCGTGCTGTTTTGGAGCCTGTCCGTCACATAGGAGACCATGGCGCTGTACACCTCCGCGGAGTCTGAGTAGTTTCCCTCCGAGGAGAGATAGTCCTGCAGCTTGGAGGCATCCACCCAGTTCTGGGAGATTGCGTAGTTGAGGTAGGTGTATATGTTGATAGTCTCCTCGTTTTTCCACTGCTGGTAGGTCTCATCGCTTGTGTCGATGGAGTCGCTCATGATGACTCCGTTCTCTCCGGTCAACACCTCATTCACCACGTGGGACAGATAGGCCTGCCACTCCCGGGTCATATCCCTGTAGGCGGAAGCATTGCCATCCTGCATGATAGAGGCCAGCTGGGAGAGGACCTGCTCCTTGTAGGGGGCGAATTTACCGTACACAGACTGCTCCGCGCCCCCAGCGTCCGCCGCCGAAAAATGGCTCATGTCCACAATGTTGTTGTCTATAAACGCGTTGTAGGCGTCGCCGCTTGCCACGATGACGTCCGCCGCGTCCTCCGACTTTGTCCTGTCGTAGTCCAGGATGTCCTGCATGCGGGACAGGAGGATACCTGCCAGCTCCTGCTCCAGGATGTCGTAGGCCGCCTTCTGGAGATCGGCATCAATGGTCAGGTACACGTCGTTCCCGGCCTTTGGCTCTGTCTCTCCCACTGTGTCAATGACCCGTCCCACGCTGTTCACGTAAAGCTTGACCTCGCCTTTATCCCCCTGGAGCGTGTTGTCCAGCACCTGCTCCAGACCGGATTTGCCCACCGTGTCTGTCAGGTCATACTGCTCCTGCTCGTCCTTGCTGAGGGCATTGTACTCCTCCTGGGAGATCTGGCCTGTGTAGCCGATGAGATTGGCAAAGTACTTGCTGTCCGTGTACCGTCTCAGAGACTCCTCCGCGATGTCCACGCCCTGGAGCTCGTCCATGTGCTCCATGATTTCCGCTACCGTCTCGTCGCTCACATCCTCCGCCACGGTGGTGGGGATATATTTCTGGAAGCTGTTGAGCCCGATGGCATAGCGGATGTTCACCATCTTGAGCACCTGAGAGCGCTCCAGCTCATCCTGGTCGATGCCGTAGCCGTAAGTCTTGTCCGTGCAGAGGTAGTCGATGATCTGGGCGGCGGACATATTCTTTTGCTCCTCGTCCAGACTGTCGATATAGCTCTCCCCGAACACGTCGGCCACAAACCGGAGCCGCTGGGTCTCGTCTGTCATGGAGAACTGATACTCATTATTGGCATCCAGCACAATGCTGAAGTCACTGATCACCGAGTCCCCGTGCCCCTCCACAATCTCTATGATGCGGGTGATCTCCTCGTTGAGAGCCTTGTTCTTCTCGGCTGTAGTGTCATACACCCCATTGTCCTCGATGGTGACCGAGTAGGCCAGCTCGTTGTAGGCCAGAAGCTTGCCGTTTCTGTCATAGATGTTTCCTCTGGTTCCCTGTATGGTCCTCGTCTTCTGGATCTGAAGGATATAGTCATCCAGGTAGGACTGGCCATTCACGATCTGAAGCTGAAAAAGCCGCCCCACCAGAATGGAAAACATGATGCAGAAGACGATGATGGTCACGACTGCCCTTCTCTGGAACAGTTCGTAAATTCCTGATTTAATGCGTTCCCAAATACTATACAAACCTGCTTGCACTCCTTTGTTCTTCGGCCTCTAGTTTACGGTTCACGTGTAGTATGATCTGATACAGAAGAATCGTCACCAGAATGGTGTAGACCAGCTCCGGCAGGATCACATGTGTCAGATAATATCCAAAACGGAAGTCCCCCTGCATCATAAAGAAGCAGACATAGACGATCAGGCCGTAAGCCAGCTCGCTCCCGGCGATCAGTCCCAGAGGCAGCTTGATATCCTCGTCAAAGAACAGCCGCTTAAAGCTGCCGTTGAGATACCCAATCACGGTAAAGATCAGCGTGTAAAATCCCAGCACGCCTCCCCAGCACACATCCATCAGAAGGCCGCAGGAGAACCCTACCGCCATCCCCGTCTTCCTGCCCCGCATAAACCCGAAGGCAGAGGTCAGGACGATCATCAGATTGGGCCGTATGGATGCGAACTGAAGCCTGGAAAAAACTGTGGCCTGCAGAAGGAAACACACGATGATAAAGCAGGCTGTGATGATCTTTCTCTTCATAGTCTACTCTCCTTTGTCCCCCGACCCGTCTGTCTCCGTCAGATCCGCCTTTGTGGTGGTGATGACAAGCACCTCCTGGAGATTGCTGAAATCCACCGCGGGGGTGATGTAGCCTGAACGGGTCAGATTGTTTGCATCCACATTGATCTCTGATATATATCCGATGAACAGGCCCTGGAGATAGGTGGAGCTGATATGGGACGTCACCACCTGCTCTCCCACCTGGATCTCGTTGTCGTTGTTTGGCAGATTTTCAAAGCGGATCCGCCCATCCTCCATCAGAGTCAGATCGCCCCGCACAATACACAGATCCGAGGTGGACAGGACCATCCCGCTGATGTTGCTCTCATCGTCGATGACCGCGCGGACCTGGGCGTAGTTGGGACCCACCTCTGTCACGATACCGGCCAGTCCGCTGCCGGCCAGTACATTCATATCCTTTCGGATCCCGTCCTCGCTTCCCTTGTCGATGGTAAAGGAGCTGAACCAGTTGGTACCATTATTGGCAATCACATGGGCGCCCACCTTCTCATAGTCGCCGTAATTCTGGTCCAGCTTGTAGAGCTCCTGCAGCCGCTCCAGTTCATACTGCTCCTGGTTCAGTCTCGTGTTGTCTATGGTGAGCTGATCCACTCTCTCCTGGAGCTGCTCGTTTTCCTTGCGAAGATCGCTGAGGGTGGCAAAATTGTCCGTCAGGTCGCCCATCCATGTCCCCACGTAGCTGATCCCCCTCTGCATGGGGATGATGGTATAGTTTGCGATCCAGCTCAAGGGACCGCCTCCGTCCATAAAACGCTCCGCGCCGAGAAGAATGCCGCACACGATCACAAGTATCAGAAGCACATATTTACTTGGAAGGGTATTTTGATTTTTGATCTTCATACTATCTCATCCACCTATAATTTTCATCCAGCATGGAATATGCCAGTTTTTTCAGTTCCTTGGACTGAATGATCTGCTTCAGTCCCGTCACGGCACAGATGTCCGGGTCGATGGCTGTCCGCACGCGGATGCCTGTCATCTCCTCCATGTAAACCTCAAGCCCAGGCAGATTGGCCAGCCCTCCGGTGAGAAAGATGCCGTTTTTGTAGATGGCCTTGCGCACCTCCGGCGGGGTCCTGTCCAGAAGGGACTCGATCCCCCTGACGCACTCCTCTAAAGGCTCCTTCACGGCGGCCCGCACCAGGCTGATGGAGATCTCCCTCTGCTGGGGCACGCCGGTGATAAGATCCCGCCCCGCCACAGTCATGGAGGCTGTGTTGTCCTCGCTGAACACGCCGAACCTCTTGCGGAGGATCTCCGCCGTGACCCTGCCGATCAGGAAGTCATGGTTGTACCGGACGAGCTGGGCCACCGCATGGTCCAGGGTGATGCCCCCCACCTTTAAAAGCCGGTTCAGCACGATACCTCCCCCTGCCAGCACGGAGAGCTCTGTGGTCTCCCCACCCAGGTTGACGATGAAAAGCCCCTTTGTGTTCTGCACGTCCAGGTTCAGTCCCACCGCGTCGGCGATCCCCCGCTCCACAATGTTGACCTCACGGGCCCTGGCAGTGGAGTGGATCACCAGGTCAAAGAAAGCCTTCTTCTCCACCTCCGTCACATCTGTGGGGACGGCGATCACATACTCCGCCCCCCTGGCAAAGCCCCTATCCTTTTTCAGCAGCCCCTGCAGGAGATACTGCATGTGGTCAAACCGTGAGATAACCCCATGCTTCATGGGAAACACCACCTGTATATTGGCCGGGGCCTTCTCATACATCTCAAAAGCCTCGTCCCCCACGGCAAACACTTCCTTTTTGTTTGCTATGGCTATGACATCCTTCTCCTTCCAGATTGCATCCTTCTTTTTATCATATACTTTGATCTCGTAGGAGCCGAGATCAAGCCCGTATATATTTCGTGCCATTTTTGACCTTATCCTTTCGTGTATAACAGCCCCTCTTCCCGGAAGCTGATATAACAATTATTCCCAATAATGATATGATCTAACAATTCTATCCCGATTAATTCTCCCGCCTGCCGGATTCGCTCCGTGGCGGCGATATCCGCCCCGTTGGGAGCCGGGTCACCGCTTGGATGATTGTGCAGGAGGATGACGGACACGGCCTCCATCCTGAGAGCCTCCACGAAAATCTCCCTGGGGTTGGCAAGGGAGGCGTTCACTGTCCCCTTGTACACATCCTTCTCCCCAATCAGCGCAGATTTCGTATTCAGCATCAGCAGCTTCATATGCTCCTGCCTGAGATGACGCATGTCCTCCATGTAATATCTGGCCACCGACGCGGGCGAGGAGAAGTCCAGTCCCTTTTCCGCCGTCTCCTTGGCCAGTCTTCTCGCCAGCTCCATAAGACAGAGGAGCTGGATGGATTTCACCCGGCCCACTCCCCTGATCTTCTGAAATTTTTCTCTCGTAAAGCTGTGAAGCCCGCTTAAGTTCCCGCCTCCGGCTGTCAGGATGCGCCGGCATATATCCAGCACATTCTCGCCTCTGGTCCCGGTCCTTAAAAGGACAGCCAAAAGCTCCGCATCACTTAAATTCTTCTCTCCCAGGCGCTCGCACTTCTCGTACGGGCGCTCAGACACCAGGAGATCTTTCATTTTACTTGTGTTTCTCTGAGTCATCTTTTGCAGACACCTATAACACTCCCAAAGAGGCCCTGTTACAGGAAGCGATAGATTATGATTGCCAGAACCATTCCGATAATGCTGGCTATGGTGATCTTCACCGACAGCCCGAAGGTGATGACAAGTATGCCCAAATTCAGCACCACCGGTTCATCCAGCCCAAAGGTCTGCCCGTAGCTCAGCCAGCTAAAAGCCCCTGTATCCTGTGCCAGCATGCCGATAAAACCTCCCAGGACAATTCCTGCCAGAATAAGCAGAAATAAGGCCCAGGAATTTTTACTGCCTGCTCCTCTCATATGTACTCCACCTCACATCATTCTTAAGTTTTCTTTCAAAAACTCAATATATTCTACCATATTTCAAAAAAAGTGTATAGCCTCATTCCATTAAAAATTTCTTAATCATTCGCACTTTTGTCGAAGGGACGGTATTTTCTGGCGACAGCCTCGGCCACCTTCATGCCGTCCATGGCAGCCGACATAATGCCGCCCGCGTAGCCCGCCCCCTCGCCGCAGGGATAGAGCCCCGGAAGTTGGCTCTGCAGCCCCTCATCCCGGAGGATCCGCACCGGGGAGGAGGTGCGGCTCTCCACGCCGGAGAGGACCGCGTCCTCCCGGTCATAGCCGGGCAGCTTTTTCCCAAACTCCCGTATGCCCCTTGCGATGGCGTCTCCGATCTCCTCCGGGAAAATCCCCCGCACATCGCCGAAGCAGAAGTCCCCTCTGATCTGGGGCTCCACCTCCCCGATGTGATCCGACACCCTTCCCCGGCAGAAATCGCCGTAGAGCTGAACGGGCACCTTGCCCTGGCCCGCCTGCCAGGCACGCTCCTCCAGCCTTCTCTGAAATTCCACTCCCGCCAGGGGGCCCTCCCCGCCAAAGTCCTGCGGAGTCACCGTGACGATGACGGCGCTGTTGGCGTTCCGGCCGGCCCGGTCATGGTAGCTCATGCCGTTCACCGCCAGGCGCCCCTCCTCGGAGGAGGCGTTCACCACATACCCTCCGGGACACATGCAGAAGGTGTAGACGCCTCGCCCCTCCGGCAGCTGGCAGGTCAGCTTGTAGGCCGCCGCGGGCAGACCGCCGGGGCGCTTTTCCCCCTCCTCCATGCCATACTGATCCCTGTCGATCATGGCCTGGGGATGCTCCGCCCGGACGCCCACCGCAAAGGCCTTGGCCTCCATGGGTATTTTCTTCTCGTGCAGCATGGAAAATGTGTCCCGGGCGCTGTGTCCCACTGCCAGGATAAGAGCCTGGGTCCTCTCCATGATCGTCTCCCCGGACAGAGTGTCCTGAAGCTCCAGGGAGAGAACCCCCTCCTCCCCCAGGACCGGCTCCAGAGACACAAGCTGGGTGTGAAAGCAGACCTGTCCGCCCAGCCTGATGATATCCTCCCGCATCCGGGTCACCACTCGGATCAGAAGGTCAGTGCCGATGTGGGGCTTGGCATCCCAGGCGATCTCCTCAGGAGCCCCGTGGTCCCGCAGGATCTCCAGGACCTTTCGGTTCCGGCCAAATTTGTCCTTCACCAGGGTGTTCAGCTTTCCGTCCGAGAAGGTGCCGGCGCCGCCCTCTCCGAACTGGACATTGGAGCGGGTGTCCAGGACACCTGTCTCCCAGAATTTCTCCACGTCCTTTTTCCTCTGCTGTGCCTCCATGCCCCGCTCCACTACCAGTGGGCGATAGCCGTGGAGAGCCAGCATGTAGGCGGCAAAGATACCTGCCGGGCCAAAGCCCGCCACCACCGGCCTGTGCTTCAGCTCCTCCGGCCCCTGCTCCGGGAAGCGATACCCCGCCTCCTTTGCCTGCTGGATATTTTTGTCCCGGTTTTTGCGCAAAAGAGCCTTCTCCCCCTTTACGGAGACGTCCACCGTGTACACGTAAAAGAGCTCCGGCTTCCTTCTGGCGTCCAGGGACCTCCTGACGATCCTGTAGGAGAAATCCTCACCGCCCTTCAGCCGCAGCGCCTTCCCGATCTTCTCCCTGAGCTGTTCCGGAGTGTGTCCTGTGTGCAGCTTCAGCTGTTGAATACGTATCATCGCCCTCTCCTGTCCTTTCTGCTGTTCTCTCTGCCGTCCTTTTCCCGGCCCACTTTCCTGCCTGTCCTCTTATCTATCCTCTTATCCGCCGTCTTCGCGGCCGCGCTTCCCGCCAGCCATCCGGAGGCCCAGGCCCACTGCAGATTATAGCCGCCGCACATGCCATCCACATCCAGCAGCTCTCCCGCAAGGAAGAGCCCCGGAGTAAGGCGGGACTCCATGGTCTCCGGGGAAATCTCCCCCAGGGGCACGCCGCCGGCGCACACCTGAGCCTGGTCAAAGGAGTTGGTGCCTGTAATGTTCATCCGCAGATGCTTACAGGTGCCCGCAAGTCTCACAAGAGCCTCTCTGTCTACGTCCCCCATCTTTTCCTTCCAGCGGATGCGGCTCCCGGTCAGCAGCACAGGGGCCAGCTTTCTGTGGAACAGGCCGTGGAGGAACTCCTCCGCCGTATTGCCCGCGAACACGCCTCTGCGCCCCTCCAGGAGATGAAACGCCTCCCTCTCACTCATGGCGGGCAGAAAATCAAGCAGAACGTACACCTCTTGCTTTCGGTCCAGAGCCATGGACGCAAAGCGGCTCACCTGAAAGACCGGGATGCCGGAGATTCCGTAGTCTGTAAACTGCACCTCCCCGGTGTCGCAGGAGACCTCTTTCCCCTCCACAAAAAGGCTGACCCGGGCCTCCGCCCGGACGCCTGACAGCTTCCCTGTAAATCCGGCGTCCGACCGAAGCTGCACCAGGGCGGGCAGCGGGCGGATCATCGAGTGTCCCAGCCCTTTTGCCAGAGCGTATCCGCTGCCGTCGCTTCCAAGGGCCGGCGCCGCCTTTCCCCCGGCTGCCAGGATGAGCGCATCCCCGGTGCAGAAGGAGCGCTTTCCGTCTGCGCCGGCAAGACTGAGACGAAAGCCCTCTTCTTTCACCTCAGCCCTCTCCACAGTCACCCCTGTGCGGACCTCCACTCCCTGCCGCTTCAGCTCCATGGCCAGGGCCTCACGCACCGCGGCAGCCTGGTCGCTGGCCGGATAGACCAGGGTGCCCCTTGTCTTTGTCAAAAGCCCCAGCTCTGCAAAAAAGCGCAGCGTATCCTCCGGGCCGAAGGCCGAGAGGACCTGCTCGATGGTCCCCCGGTCTCCGCCCCGGAAATACACTGCTTTCATGTCCATATTCGTGAGATTGCACCGGCCGTTCCCTGTAGAGAGGATCTTCTTTCCGGGCATCTCCTTTTTCTCAAGTATCGTCACCAGGGCGCCCTGTCTGGCCGCCGCTATAGCGGCAGTCATGCCGGCCGCCCCGCCTCCGGCGATCAGTATTCTCATAGAGTGACCAGCCCTTTCCGCACCAGGTATTCCAGTGACATCAGTATGCCCAGCTTTGCGTGAGGCCAGGTGAGACCTCCCTGGAAGTAGACGGCGTAGGGCGGCTTGATGGGAGCGTCCGCTGAGAGCTCGATGGAGGATCCCGGCACAAAGGCTCCCGCCGCCATGATCACATCGCTGTCGTACCCCGGCATGGCCCAGGGCTCCGGCGTCACATAGGAGTCCACCGGGGCCGCCGCCTGGATCCCCTGGCAGAAGGCGATGACCCCCTCCGGCGTGCCAAGCTCCACTGCCTGGATAATGTCGTGACGGCTCTCCTTTCCGTCAGGCACCACCTGAAAGCCGCAGGACTCATAGATATTGGCCGCCAGGATGGCGCCCTTCAGGGCGCTGGCCACCACGGTGGGCGCCAGGAAAAGTCCCTGGTAAAAGGACTGCATGACACCCAGGGTAGCCCCCACCTCACGTCCCAGGCCCGGGGAGGTGAGCCGATAGGCACAGTTCTCGATGAGTTCCTCCCGTCCCGCAATGTACCCGCCGATGGGCGCCAGGCCGCCGCCTGGGTTCTTGATGAGGGAGCCCACCACCATGTCGGCCCCCACATCGCTTGGCTCAGTCAGCTCCACAAACTCTCCGTAGCAGTTGTCCACCATGCAGATGAGATCCGGGCGGATCTTCTTCACAAAGGCGATCAGCTCCCCGATCTGGGCCACAGAGAAGCTGGGCCGGGTCTGATACCCCTTGGACCGCTGGATAGTGACCAGCTTTGTCCTCTCATTGATGGCCTTCCTGATATTCTCGTAGTCAAAGGTACCGTCCTCCAGCAGATCCACCTGCCGGTAGGTCACGCCGTACTCGGCCAGTGACCCGCGGGAGGGGCGGATGCCGATGACCTCCTCCAGAGTGTCGTAGGGCTTGCCCGCAGGCGAGAGGAGCTCATCCCCGGGCCGCAGATTGGCGGCCAGCGCCACGCAGAGAGCGTGGGTCCCGCAGGCGATCTGAGGCCGCACCAGGGCGCTCTCCGTGTGGAACACGCTGGCGTACACCTTCTCCAGTGTCTCCCTTCCCAGATCGTCGTAGCCGTAGCCGCTGGTGTAGTGGAAGCATCCCTCGCTGACCCGGTTCTCCTGCATGGCCCGGATCACCTTCATCTGGTTGTACTCCGCAGTCCTGTCAATGGCCGCAAACCGCTCCTTAAGCTTCTCCTCCATCTGTCTTCCAAACCTGTATACTTTTTCGGATATCCCCATCTTTTCATACATCCGGGTCATCTGTTCATCCTGCATTGTCTTACTCCTTTTTCATTTCTGTCTGTATCCGCCCGCGCCGCTATCCGTCCGACCCGCCTCTGCCGGCGTCTGCCTGCCCCGCGTCTACCTGTGCTCGCCCCTTGTCATGGCCGCCATGATGCGTGTCTTCATCTGGGCGCACTGGGCGTCAAACTCCGGGTTGATGGCCGGGATCTCCCTCATCACGTCCGCCGCCTCCCGGTATTTATACATATCATATAAAAGGCCTGCCCGGTTCAGATTGAACATGGCCTTCTCCCCCTTTGTCTTCGCAAGGGGCTCAAGAGCCATCAGCTCCTTATATGTCTTCTCCGAATTTTTGCTGTACGAATAGAGCTCCATAAGAGGGTTCATCCTCTTTAAAAATCTGGAGCCCCCGAATAGTCCTTTAAACATATCCCTTCTACTCCCTCCGCTATATAGGAAAGCATTGCCTCCACTATTTTTTTCTCATCGTAGTCATACGAGGGCTTGTCGATCCAGATCACCTCTTTCTCCCTCTTAAACCAGGTGATCTGGCGCTTGGCAAAATGCCTCGTGTCCCGCTTGATCCTGTAGACAGCCTCCCCAAGACTGCAGTTTCCCTCCAGGTAATCCAGTATCTCCTTGTAGCCCAGCCCCTGCATGGACACCATGCCCGGGCGCATCCCCATCTCCCTCAGACGGCGGACCTCCTCTACGAGGCCCTCCTCCATCATCTGGTCCACTCTCCTGTCAATGCGCTGGTACAGCCTGCTCCGCTCGTCATTCAGGACAAAGTACCGGAAATTATAGGAGGAGCTGCGCTGCCTCTCCCGCTCGTTGTGAACCGATATCTTCTCCCCTGTCTGGTGGTAGAATTCCAGAGCCCGTATCACCCGCTTCACATTGTTCGGGTGGATGGCCCTGGCGGACTCCTCATCCACCTGGGCTAAGCGGGCATGGAGCGCGGACGGTCCCTTCTCTCTGGCGAAGGCCTCCAGCTCCCCGCGCAGGCCGTCGTCCTCCCCGCCCTCCGTAAAATCAATGTCGTAGAGGAGAGCCTGGATATAAAATCCTGTTCCGCCCACCACGATAGGAATATGGCCGTTTGCCCGGATCCTCTCCATAGCCTCCCTTGCCATGGACTGGAACCGTACCACATTGAACTCCTGATCAGGCTCCAGCACATCCACCAGGTAGTGGGGCACTCCCTCCATCTCCCCGGGGCGTATCTTGGCAGAACCGATATCCATATGGCGGTACACCTGCATGGAGTCGGCGGAGATGATCTCGCCGCCGATCCGCTTTGCCAGGGTGATGGACGCTTTTGTCTTCCCCACTGCGGTGGGGCCGGTCAACACAATTAGTGGCTGTTTCATCACACGATCCTCTTGAATTTCTTTTCCAGTTCGCGCCTGCTCATGGCGATAATCGTCGGTCTTCCGTGGGGACAGTGGTAGGGGTTCTCAAGCTTTAGCAGCTCCCCGATGAGAGTCTCCACCTCTCTCGCGGAGAGTCTCATGTTTCCCTTCACCGCCGCCTTGCAGGACATGGACGCGATCTTCTCGTCAATGATATCCGGTGCCAGTCCAGTATAAAGCTCATCAGATAAGCTGTCAATCATCTCCATAAGAAGATCCCTCTTCGCAATACTGAAAAGATTGTCCGGCACGGCACGCACAGCGTAGGAATCCTGCCCGAACTCCTCGATCTCAAAGCCAATCCTTGTAAACTGATCCATATATGTATTGAGAAGCTGAGCCTCCTGCATGGTCAGGTTCAGGATGATGGGGGGACTGATGATCTGGGAGGTGAAATCTCTCGTCTTCATCCCCGCCAGCGTCTTCTCGTAGAGCACCCTCTCGTGGGCGGCGTGCTGGTCTATAATATAGAGATTATCCTTAAATTCCACCAGCCAGTAGGTCTCGAAGACTTGCCCGATGATCCGGTACTGGGAAACCGCCTGGGGACTCAGAAGCTTCTCCTCAAAAAGATTGAGCTGTTTTGGAGCTTGCTCTGTTTTTTTCTCCGGAACTTCCGTTTTCTCCAGAGCACGCTCTGTTTTTTCAGACTCCGCCCTGTAGTTCGCAGCCTCTCTGATCCGGTCACGAGTCACCTCGGGCCTGTGTATCTGCCCCTGCTCCTGCACCTCCGCAGCGGCGCTCTGCTGATGATAGGAGAGAACCCGCTCTCTCATTTTCTTCATGAAATAGTCCAGATCCTTTCGCGGCTCCCGGTCCGGCTGACCAGCCTGAGTACGCGGCGTCTGTCCTGCGTTTTCAGGCCCATTTTTAAAGAGCGCGCTCTGTTTTTCCTCTTCCGGCTCGTTCGGGACTTCATATGCGCTCTGTTTTTTATAGAGCACACTCTGTTTTTCTATGTTTCCTGCCGTGTTCCTGGCAATCGTTTCTTCTGCCGACAGCGCTCTTCTCTCCCTCTCCGGGGCAGCCGCCTCCTGTGCCGGTATGTGCTTTTCCTTCTCCGGCGCCGCTCCCGGCGGCTCCGGCAGATCGATCTGAGGGATCAGCTCATCGTGGTGAAGGGAGCGGGACACAGCCTCGCAGACGCTGTTGTAGATCTCCTGCTGGTTCTGGAAGCGCACCTCCATCTTGGTGGGGTGCACGTTCACATCCACGATCTCCGTGTCCACCTGGATATGAAGCACAGTAAAGGGATATTTGTGCTGCATCTGGAAATCCTTGTAGGCGTCCTCGATGGCCTTTGAGATAATGCTGCTCTTCACATATCTTCCATTGATAAAGTAAATCTCAAAGTTCCGGTTTCCTCTGGAGACAAGAGGTTCACCGATGCAGCCCGAAATGTGAATGCCCCTCCCCTCAAAGTCCACCTCCAGCAGGTGGGAGGCGATCTCCCTCCCGTACACGTGATAGATCACATCCCGCAGGCTGCCGTTCCCGGAGGTGTGCAGCTTAGACTGGCCGTTGTTGCGGAACTGGAAGGAAATCTCCGGATGGGACAGGGCCAGCCTGGTGACCAGATCTCCCACATGGCTCGCCTCCGTCATGGGCGTCTTTAAGAATTTCCGCCTGGCGGGGGTGTTGTAGAAGAGCTGGCGCACAAGAAAGGTAGTGCCGTCCGGCGCTCCCGTCTCCTCCGGATGTCCGCCCTTTCCTCCCTCGATCCTGTAGGAGGCGCCGAAGGTACTGTCCTTTGTCTTTGTGATCAGCTCAACCTGAGCCACGGCCGCGATACTGGAGAGAGCCTCTCCCCTAAAGCCCAGGGAGGAGATGTGGGACAAATCCTCCGCGGAACGTATCTTGCTTGTGGAGTGGCGCAGAAAAGCCGCCGGAATGTCCTCCATCTCAATGCCACAGCCGTTGTCCGTCACCCGGATAAAGGAGATGCCTCCATCCCGAATCTCCACCGTGATGGAGGTGGCTCCTGCGTCTATGGCGTTCTCCAGGAGCTCCTTCACAATGGAGGCCGGGCGTTCGATCACCTCGCCGGCCGCTATCTTGTCTATCGTTACCTGGTCTAAAACCTGTATTCTGCTCATATTACCACCTGTTTTTCAATTTATTCTGAAGCTGGTACAGCGTGTTCAAGGCGTCAATGGGCGTGAGATGGCTGACGTCCAGATTTTTGATCTCCTCCAGCACATCGTCGTCCCTGACCGTGTCGAAGAGGGACATCTGGGCCATATCCACCTCGTCGTACTTCTTCGCCTTTTTCTTTGTCTCTCTGCCGCCTGACGCGATATCCTTCACCCTTGTGGTGATGTCCGCGTAGGACAGCTCCTCCGCGATCTCCTTGGCACGCTCGATGACTGGGTCCGGCACGCCGGCCAGCTTGGCCACCTGGATACCGTAGCTGCGGTCCGCGCCGCCTTTGACGATCTTGCGCAGGAACACAATATCGTCCCCCTTTTCCTTCACCGCGATACAGTAGTTGTGGACATTGTCTATCTTGCCCTCCAGCTCTGTCAGCTCGTGATAATGGGTGGCAAAGAGGGTCTTGGCGCCCAAAAGCTTGGTGTTGCTGATATGCTCCACCACCGCCCAGGCGATGCTCAGGCCGTCGAAGGTACTGGTGCCCCGCCCGATCTCATCCAGAATGAGAAGGCTGTGGCGGGTGGCGTTCCGCAGGATATTGGCCACCTCCGTCATCTCCACCATAAAGGTGCTCTGCCCGGATGCCAGGTCGTCAGAAGCTCCCACCCTCGTGAAGATCCTGTCCACGATACCGATATCCACGCTGGACGCAGGCACGAAGGAGCCCACCTGGGCCATCAGCACGATGAGGGCGGTCTGGCGCATGTAGGTGGATTTTCCCGCCATGTTGGGCCCGGTGATGATGGAGATCCGGTCCTTCTTGTCATCCAGATATGTATCGTTGGCAATGAACATGTCGTTTGGGATCATCTGCTCCACCACCGGGTGGCGTCCGTCCTTGATGTTGATGACACCCTTCTCATTGATCTTCGGCCTCACATACCGGTTCCGCTCCGCCACCACGGCCAGGGAGGCCAGCATGTCAAGCTGGGCCACCGCCTTCGCCGTGTTCTGGATGCGCACCACTTCTTTTCCTATGGTGTCCCGGACTTCACAGTACAGCTCATACTCCAGGGCGTACAGCTTGTCCTCCGCCCCCAGGATGGTGTCCTCCAGCTCCTTGAGGCGGGGCGTGATGTAGCGCTCCGCGTTGGCCAGCGTCTGCTTTCTTGTATAGTAATCCGGCACCAGATTTTTAAAGGAATTGGTCACCTCCAGATAGTAGCCGAAGACCTTGTTGTATTTAATCCGCAGGTTCTTGATGCCTGTCTTCTCCCGCTCTTCCTCCTCCAGCTTCGCCAGCCAGTCCTTCCCCTCGGTCTTGGCGTTTCGCAGGCGGTCCACCTCCTCGCTGTAGCCCTCGCGAATGATGCCGCCCTCCTTCATGGCAAGGGGAGGATCCTCACAGATGGCCCTCCCGATCAGGTCGCAGATGTCCTCCAGAGCGTCCATCTCCCCCAGTATCTCCTTCAGAAGGGGAGAGCGCAGATCCTCCATGATGCACCGGATGTGGGGCAGCATGGACAGGGAGCTGTAAAAGGCAGTCAGATCCCTTGGGTTGGCGGACTTGTAGGTGATCTTGCTCAAAAGCCGCTCCAAATCGTAGACAGGAGTCAGGTACTCCCGCATCTCCTCCCGGCAGATGGCGTTGTCCAGGAGCTCCTCCACCGCGTCCAGCCGCCTCTCAATCTGCTTCTTGTCTATGAGGGGCTGTTCCAGCTGCTTGCGCAGCATCCTGGCTCCCATGGCGGTCTTTGTCTTGTCCAGCACCCAAAGAAGGGAGCCCCTCTTCTGCTTTTCCCGCAGCGTCTCGCTAAGCTCCAGATTTCGCCTTGTGGAGCTGTCCAGCACCATGTACTTTCCCGTCACGTACCGGGTCAGATGGGAGAGCTGGACAAGATCCGTCTTCTGGGTCTCCTTCAGGTAGACGAGGAGGGCTCCGGCGCCGATGACGCCGCAGTCAAAGTCCCCGATGCCCAGGCTCTCCATAGAGCTCACCTTAAAGTGCTCCTCCAGGGTCCGGCGGCAGATGGCATCGTCAAAATACCAGGCGTCCAGGGCGTAGACAGTAATCCCCAGACGCCCCTTCAGGTCGTCCAGATCCATGCCGCTCATGTAGAAGGCCTCATTGCAGATCAGCTCCGAGGGCATCAGGTGGGTGATCTCGTCAAAGAGCATACCGCTGTCCCCGATCTCTGTCACAAAATACTCTCCCGTGGTCACGTCCGCCACGGAGACGCCGTAGGTGTCCCCAATATAGGCCACACACATGATATAATTGTTTTTCGTCTCGTCCAGGGCCTGGGGATCCACCGTGGTCCCCGGGGTGACGATACGCACCACCTCTCTTTTGACCAGTCCCTTGGCCGTGGCCGGGTCCTCCATCTGCTCGCAGATGGCCACCTTGTAGCCCTTGGCCACCAGACGGCTCAGGTAGCTGTCCACCGCGTGGTAGGGCACGCCGCACATGGGCGCCCGCTCCTCCAGGCCGCAGTTCTTCCCTGTCAGAGTGATCTCCAGCTCCCGGGACGCGGTGAGGGCGTCATCGAAAAACATCTCATAAAAATCTCCCAATCTATAGAAAAGGATGCAGTCGCTATATTGCTTCTTCGTCTCCACATACTGCTGCATCATCGGAGTTAATTCAGCCATGTAAGTTCTCCTTTGCTGTTCTTGTCTTTTGTGTGCACGCCCGCAGGCATACATAGTTAAGTATAGCACATTTTCCCGTCAAATTAAATCAGGAAAAAATGCGGTTTTTTCTCGCCAAATACCTTCCACAGGATGTTCCCTCCCAGATAGATCCCCACCACGCTGAGGCAGGAAAAGAGGAGCATGAAGGGCACGCAGATCTGTCCGAAGAGCTGCAAGGGCATCCCCGTGTAGTCCCACACATGCCAGCCCATCCACTTGTTGACGATGATCCCGGTGATAAATTCGCAGGAGGTGATAAAGACCATGCACCGGAGAAGCTGCACCCACAGCGGATCCTGCCACTGGCGCACGCTCCCCTGCCAGGCGCAGAAGCACATACAGATGCCTCCCAGGACAAACATGCTCCAGTGGGAGAAGCCCCGGAACACCACCTCAAAGCCGTAGTAGAGACACCCTCCCACGAACCACAGCAGCAGATATTCACAAATTTTCTTTCTGTATTCTCTCATAAAAAACGCCCTCACTGTATAGTCTCCTATATAGTGTGAGCGTTTCTGCCGCAAAATATAAATGGTCACAGCTGGCATTTTACACCATATGGCCAAGATAGTAAAATCCTCTGCACTCGTCCAGGCGCACCTGCACCAGCTTTCCTGTGAGATCCTCCCCGCCCGGGAAATGGACAAGGAGATTGTTGCTCATCCGTCCGGTCATAAGGGACGGGTCATGGTCGTTCACCGACTCCACCAGCACCTCCTGGACAGTGCCCTGGTGAACGGCGCACACCTCACCGGCGATCTCCTGCACTTCCTTAAGAAGCCGGTCAAACCGGTCCTTCACCACCTCCTGGGGAACCTGGTCCTCCATGGCCGCGGCGGGAGTGCCTGTCCGCTTTGAGTAGATAAAGGTAAAGGCGCTGTCGTACCGCACCCTTCTCACCACATCCAGCGTCTCCTGGAAATCCTCCTCCGTCTCCCCGGGGAAGCCCACAATGATGTCCGTGGTGAGGGAGATGTCCGGAACGGCGGCCCGTATTTTCTCCACCAGCGCCAGGTACTGCTCCTTCGTGTACCGGCGGTTCATCTTCTCCAGGATCCGGCTGCTCCCGGACTGCACCGGGAGATGGAGATGACGGCAGATCTTCTTCGATCTTCCCATCACCTCTATGAGCTCGTCGGAGAGATCCTTCGGGTGGGAGGTCATAAAGCGGATCCTCTCGATGCCATCCACCTTCTCCACCTCCTCAAGGAGCTGAGCAAAGGTCATAGGGTGCTCCAGCGTCTTCCCGTAGGAGTTCACGTTCTGTCCAAGGAGCATGATCTCCACCACGCCGTCCGCCGCCAGGCGTTCCACCTCCCGGATGATGGCCTTCGGATCACGGCTCCTCTCCCGCCCCCGGACATAAGGGACGATGCAGTAGCTGCAAAAGTTGTTGCAGCCGAACATGATATTGACGCCGGACTTAAAGGGATATTTCCTGGCCACAGGCAGATCCTCCACGATCTTGTCCGTGTCCTTCCAGATGTCGATGATCATCCGGCCCGACTCCATCCGGGCCGCGATCAGCTCCGCGAACTTGTAGATGTTGTGGGTGCCGAAGATGATGTCCACAAAGTGGTAGCTTTTCTTCAGCTTTTCCACCACCTGGGGCTCCTGCATCATGCAGCCGCAAAGGGCGATCATCATGTGAGGGTTGGACTTTTTCGCGTGTCCAAGCTGTCCCAGGCGTCCGTACACCCTCTGGTTGGCGTTCTCCCGCACAGTGCAGGTGTTGTAGATGACAAAATCTGCCTTCTCCTCCTCCGGCTCCTCCACGTAGCCCACCTTCTTCAAAATGCCCTCCAGCTTCTCCGAGTCCCTGGCGTTCATCTGACAGCCAAAGGTGGTGACGTGGAAGGTGAGGGGACGTCCTGCTCGGGCTGACGCCTCCTGTATGTACTTTCTGGCCTTCTCCATAAAGTAGTACTGCCGCTCCGGCTCATGAGCAGGCGGTTCATCCAGAGGTTCCCTGAATGTCCTCTCCCATTTTTCTTTTTCTATCATTTATCTGTTCACCTCATGAAAATCATTGTACCGCCTAAGAATTATAGCATGCCGCCCATTCGCAGGCAACAGGAAATCCGTCTGGAGCGAACCGTTTTTGTTTATTTTACACAAATATGTACTATGTTTTTGAAAAAAAGTGCTACCCGGGAATTTGGCAGTTGCTTTCTCCCCCTGCATCCGGTATATTTTTTTATGGAGGAAATACGGATATGTTCGAAAAGAAATATTCCATGACCCAGGAAGAGAACGTCTTCTGGGCAAAGAGAAATCTCGTTGATTACATCTGGAAGTCCGCTAACCTGGAAGGTATCGGCGTGACGTTTCCTGAGACACAGACAATTGTCGAGGGCATCAGCGTTCAGGGGAAAAGCATAGATGATATCAACAGCATTGTCCAGCTCAAGCATGGCTGGCAGATGGTATTTGGCACCATAGACGCCCCGCTGGATCTGGACTCTATAAAGAAGCTTCACCTGATCATCGGGAGGACATCTTCTGTCCCTGTCCAAAATAAGGTAGAAGAAGCTATCAGCAGCATCCTGTCCTCTGACAGAGAGTGGACTGAGAGGGCGCTGGACCTTATGCTGTATCTGACAAAAAGCCAGCTTTTCTATGACGGCAACAAGCGGATTGCCATGCTTGCGGCCAACAAGCTCCTTATCCAGCACGGCTGCGGCGTATTGTCCGTCTCCCAGGATCGGCTGGAGAAGTTCTTCACCCTGCTCGTCTCCTACTATGAGGATGACACAAGAGCTGAAGAGTTAAAAGAATTTCTATACAACGAGTGCCTGGACGGCTTCAAAAGCATGAAATAAAGGATGCCTCGCAGGCATCCTTCTATCACATCCTTATTTATAAACTATATAAACTGATTTCTGGCTCTGTCGTATTCGTAGTCAATCCCCTTCAGGGTTTTGGTGATCTCCGCCTTGTCCACCTGCATGTCATCGCAGAGGTCATCCAGATCTCTGTAGAAATCTCTCAGCTTTGTGTTCACCACGCCCAGCATCAGCACCGGGTCTCCCGGAAGTTTCCTCATCATTTGTCCTGCATCTCCTTTTTCACAATCATATTTCTGTACAGTCTGTCCGCTCTCTTACCCGCCTCTTTTATCTGACCTCCACAGTCCGCCTGTCGGTGACGATCACCTGGGCCCGCCTGTCGTGCGGCTCGTGGGGGATCTCCTCAAGCACCTGAAAGTCAAAGGCCAGGGCCATAGTCAGAAGCCCCGGATGGGCCTCCAGATACCTGTCGTAGTAGCCCTTCCCATAGCCGATCCTGTGACCCCTCAGGTCAAAGGCGCTGCCCGGAAGGATCACCAGGCCGTCCCGGCCATCCGCCACCTTGCATCTCTCCGGGTCCGGCTCCCTGACGCCGAAATTACCGGGGGCCGTCTCCTCCAGGGAGCGGATGTAGAAAAAGTCCATCTCCTCCCCGCAGGTCCTGGGGACAGCCACCGCCTTTCCCAGCTCCCAGGCCCTCTCCATAATAGCCCTCGTCCCTGTCTCTCCCCGGAAATCCACATAGCAGTAGATGGTCTTCGCCGCCTGAAACCAGGGATGGGACACGGCCCTCCGGAAGGCCGCCTGCGTCCTCTCCTGCCACTCCTGCCCATCCAGCTTCTCCCGCAGTCCCAGGAGCCGCCGCCTAATTTCCTTTTTTCCGTCCATACTTTTTCCCCAGGTCCGTGATGGAACCGTCCTTTTCCTGTATGGAAATATTGTTGAGCTGTCCCCGCAGGTTCTCCCGCACGGACGCGATGTACTCCTGCCGCAGGAGCTGCTGCTCCTTCTTCTCCGCGTCAGTGAGCCCCTCCGCCTTGGACTTGTGGTAGAGCTCGTTGATTCTTTTTATCTTTTTTTCATCCATTTCTTTTTCCTCTGATTTCTTCCTCTGTATGTTCTTAGAATTCGAAGGCCCGCGTCCCTGTCTGAAGCAGCCTTTGACCGAAATCGCTCTCAGCCGGAGCCGCTCTTCTGCGGGAATAGTCCCTAGCTGGAGTAGCTCTCAAGGAAGCTGTACAGGAGCTCCGTGCTCTCGATGTATTTTCCGTTCTTGATCTCATTCTGCAAAGTGGCGGGAAGGGAGGACACCTCAATGCTTGTGTAGTCGTAGGCTGTCTTCTTGTCGCTCAGGAATACCACCACATACCCGTTGACCTCCATCAGATAGTAGGCGTCCTCTGTGGCAGCGTCTCCCTTGACCGCATCCCCCTCCGTGGTCACGGCCTGTCCGCTCTGCCCTTCCTCCGTCTTCTCTTCCTCCTGCCCGGAGAGGGCCACCTCTTCCCGGGCCCGCTCCACCGCCCTCTCGTAAGTGAAATGATAAGCGGCGGCCAGCACAATGAAGGCCGCCAGGGCGGCAGTGAAAAAACCGATACTCAACTTTTTCTTCATAAGGACAACTCCTTTTTTTAGTAAAGTATCGGCATATTTTCCACAATTTATACACAGCCTAGCGGTATCTGCCCCTGATCAGATGCAGCTTCCTGCAGACGGTGACAAGGGTGGCTCCCTTGGGGGCAGCAAGCAGCTCCTCCTCTGTAATGCCTCCCAGCCCCACCAGGCTGATGCCGTAGACGGCCACAGCCGCGATCACTGCCAGCACTGTGGCCGGCATCTCGCCGATGAACAGCACCCCGAGCAGGTGTACAAGGAGAGAGACGATACTCATGATCACAGCCGCGATGGCCGGGATCACAAAGGTCTGCTTCTGCTCCTGCACGTACCCGCAGGTCTCCCGCAGGTCGTGGGCGTTCAGGATACAGATGGACGCCGCGAATATGATCTTGCTGACCGGGATAGAGTAGATCCCCCACTTAAAGACAACAAGCATAATAAACAGGGCAGCCACGTGGATCACAAGGGAAATGGCCGCGTTCTTCACAGGCTTCCCCATCTCGTCCAGTCCCTGCAATGCCGCGTTGGTCACTGTGGACAGACAGAAGAATACCACGGAAATGCCGCCGATCCGCAGCATCAGAGCCGGGATGGCATTGTCCTGTGTAAAGTACAAAAGATCCAGAAGGGGCCCTGCCAGAGCGATAAAACCGGCTGCGCAGGGAATGGCGATCATCATGTTGAATCGGGACACCATGTTGATCTTGCTGTGGATCTGCCTGCGGTTCCCGGTCTGGATGGTGGCCACCAGGCTGGGGATAAAGGATGACGCCAGGGCGCTGGACACGCTTAGGGGGATGTTGGTCATAGTGTCATACTGGCCGTTCAGCATGCCCAGGAGGGAGGAGTACTCTCTCTCCGCCATCCCCTGAGCGGACATGATATTGGAAAACATGGTCTGGTCCACAATGTTGCTGATATTGTAGACTGTGGCGCTCAGGATGACAGGCGCGATGGTAAAGAGCAGCACCTTGTACACCTGCCCCCGGCTCTCCAGCCGTCTGGTCCTGTCCCGCCTCATCTGCCTTTTCAGCCTTGTCTTGTAGGCCGCAAACACAAACACCAGGAAGAGAAGCGCTGTCAGCGCGCCGATGACCGTACCCAGCGTTCCGCCGGCAGCCGCAAAGGCAGCGCCGTACATCTCCTTGTCCTCGCCGCTTGCCATGGCCCGCCCTGTCTGCATCAGAAGGTAGGCTCCCACAACGCTGACAATGGCATTGATGAGCTGCTCAATGACCTGGGAGACCGCTGTCGGTATCATGGTCCCGTAGCCCTGGAAAAACCCCCGCAGGACTCCCAGGAACGCTACGATCAGGATACAGGGCGCCAGCACCCGCAGGGCGTAGACGCTCATGCCCATCTTCAGTATATCTGTGGAGATAAAGCCGGCGCCGAAGAACACGATGGCTGTCACCACGCCCCCGGCCACCAGGGCAAACACCATGGCCCCCTGGAACACCCGGTAGGCGTTCTTGTACTGTCCTGTAGCCACCCTGGCTGACACCAGCTTGGACACCGCCATGGGAAGGCTGTAGGACGTGAGCATCAGAGCCAGGCTGTACACCTGGAAGACGACGCCGTAGTAGCCGTTTCCCTCGCTGCCCATGATATTGGTCAGGGGGATGCGGTAGGCGAGCCCCACCACCTTTGTGATCATGGCAGCGGCGGCCAGAATGGTCCCCTGGGCCAGAAAATTGGTTCCTTTTTTCTTAGACATAATATTGCTCCATATCTTTTCTTATCGTAAAATCTGGAGTTGTTCCAGTATCTCCCTCTGCTTCTTTTCCATAACGAGGCGCTCATCCTCCCCGATATGGTCATATCCTGTTAAGTGTAACACAGAATGGGCGATTAAGAAAGCAAATTCTCTTTCGGCCGAATGGCCGTAGGCCTGCGCCTGCTCCAGCACCTTGTCTTTGGAGATCACGATATCCCCCAGCACAAGCTCCCCGCTCTCCGGGTCAAAGCAGTCCTCCCTCTCCTCCAGAAAATCAAAATTTCCCGGCTCCCCATACTCCACCATGGGGAAGGAGAGCACGTCCGTGGGCCTGTCAATCCCCCGGAACTGCAGGTTCATCTCATGGATCTGCTCATTTGTGGTAAGGAGCAGGTTCACCTGAGCCTCATAGGGGCAGCCCACATAGTCCAGGGCCGCATCGATAACCCTCTTTGCCAGTTCTTCACAGGGAAGGGGCAGCTGCAGTGCCCCCTCCTCCTCAAAATACAGTGACATCTATTTTCTCCTTCTGTCTCTTCCTCTGTTTTTCTTTGACTCCGCCTTTGACTCATACTCCTCGTAGGCCTTGACGATCCTCTGTACAAGGGGATGGCGCACCACGTCCCTGCTGGTCAGATGGCAGATGCTGATGTCGTCAATATTCTTCACTACATTGACGGCCACGTCCAGCCCCGACGTCTGTCCGGAGGGAAGATCCTTCTGAGTGGCGTCCCCGGTGATGACCACCTTTGAGCCAAAGCCAATGCGGGTCAGGAACATCTTCATCTGGGCCGGCGTGGTGTTCTGGGCCTCATCCAGTATGATAAAGGCATTGTCCAGGGTCCGTCCTCTCATGTAGGCGAGAGGCGCCACCTCGATGAGCCCCTTCTCTGAATTTTTCAGGAAGCTCTCCGCCCCCATGATCTGGTACAGGGCATCGTAGAGCGGCCGCAGGTAGGGGTCGATCTTGCTCTGCAGGTCACCGGGCAGAAAGCCCAGCTTCTCTCCCGCCTCGATGGCCGGCCGGGTCAGAATGATCCTGCCCACCTCATTATTTTTAAATGCCGTAATAGCCATGGCCATGGCCAGATAGGTCTTTCCTGTTCCCGCAGGCCCCAGCCCGAAGACGATCATCTTCTGGCGGATGGCATCCACATATTTTTTCTGGCCCAGGGTCTTGGGCTTGATGGGCTTGCCCTGGAGGGTGTGGCAGATCATGTCCTTGTCAATCTCCAGCACCCGGTCCTCCTGGTCCTCCATAGAGAGGGAGAGCGTGTAGTCCACGTTCTGTTCCCGGATCTCATTGCCCCTCCTTGCAAGCTCTGTCAGCTGCATGAGAACACTTTTGGCCTTATTGGCCTGCCCCTCCTCTCCCAGTATCTTCACCGTATCTCCCCGGGGGATCAGCGTCACCCGGAGAGTGCGCTCTATCTTTTTTGCAAAGCTGTCAAACTGGCCGAACACATGCATCTGGTATTCAGCCGGAATATCGATGGTCAGTTCATTCATTCCCATTCGTCTGGTCTTCCCTTTCTGTCTGGTCTGCCACCTGGGGATCAGGCAGGATCCGGGTGGGGACTTCCCCCGCCACAGGCCCCCTCACAGTCAGTGTACCCCTGGCACAGGCCGCATTTTGCTCTGTGTATATTTTAACATCATTCTCTGTAATTTCCAGTCCCTTTTTTTTCAGCTCCCGGCAGGCCCGCTCAAAGCGTCTGCTGAGGATCTGCTGAAGCTGGCTGTCCGTGTAGCTCTCCGAGGCGACCTGACAGGGCACTGCGGTCCTCTTGCCAATGAACACGGGCAGGGAAAAATTTTCTCCCAGGATAAGCTGTCTCTCCTCCACATGGTACTCATACTCCCGGTAGCTGTTTTTCAGCCATCCGAGGGTAAAGGTCCAGCTCCCGGCCTGAAGGAAATACTCCTCCTGCATCCTGATATTCCCTTTGTCGTACTCGTAGGTGCGCTCTTTGTACTCCCTTGCCACAGTGTCCTCGTAGGGCATCTGGTATTCCCCTGTAATGTCCGCCTGGGCCTGACAGTACCTGTACCCGGTCACCTCCCCCGCATCGTCCTTCAGATCCACCCTGCCGCTCACGAGGATATCCCCCTTCTTCACCTGATCCCCCTCATGGACAAGGGGCGTCCCCTTTCTGGTGACTATGGACAGGATGGTGCAGTCCTCCTGCGCCGCCAGGTCCGTCCCCTCTTCCCCCTGCCCTGCCCCTCCCGCGTCCTGCAGATTCCCCTGGGTCTTTGCGGACAGGTGATTGTTCTCCTTGACCTGGATCACCAGCTTTGTCCCCTGCACAGAGGCGGAGACCCACACAATATCGCTGTAGGCTGCCCGCAGGTCGCGGGCGATCTCCTCGCAGTCCACGCTCCCCGCGGTCATCCCGCAGTGAATGTCCTCAGCCCGCAGGAACGCAAGGAGCGCTTCATCCGTCCTCCTGGAATTGCCCCGGATATCGATCTCCCATATGAAGAGGGAGAGGACGTACACCAGAGCCGCCGCAAAAAAGGCGCCTGCGAAGAAGAGCTTCCGCTTGCGGTATCTGTGTAAAAAAAAAGGAAGGCCATACCGCCTCTTGACCCTCACCTTTGTCCCTGTCTTCCTCGCAAGCGCCTTAATTCTTCTGAAATCCTTCAGCGCCATGTACATCTCGTAGGCTCCCCCGGCGGACCGAAGGCCCCACAGGGCGATCCCCCGATGGCTGCAGGCGTTGAGGAAGCGCTCCGGCGAGTATCCCTCCACACGTATCAGAAGGTATCCCTTTATATATCGGATCATGGACCTGATCAACTGCACATCCTCCCATCTGTCATTTATATTCAATACTGCTGATCAGCCCGGTGATCTTCATCTCTGTGTTCGTGTAATACTCTATGGACAGCCGCTTCCCGGTCAGCCGGATCTGGCCGCTCCTCGTGTTGATACGGATCAGCTCCTGGGTGTACTCCTGTATGCCCCGGTAATTTTCCACCCGAATCTCCTGCCTTCCCGTGGCAGTCAGGACCGGAAGGGACAAAAGCAGCTCCCTGGGCACCCCCGCCGCATCCGCTATGCGGCTGCGAAGCAGCATATCCTCATCCTTTTGCTCTCTTTTCATGCCGAAATGCCCCACATAGCTTTATACCTAGTCTATGCGGGGCATTTCTCCTCTATGCGCTCTCCGGTCAGATCTTCTCAAAATCCGCTGCCCCGTGCTTGCAGACAGGACAGATGAAGTCAGCGGGCAGCTCCTCTCCCTCGTAGATGTAGCCGCAGATCTTACATCTCCAGCCTGTCTTCTTCTCCTTTGCAGGGGCGGGCTTGATACTGGAGTGGTAGTAAGCGTAGGTAGCTGAAGCCGCGCCATCCAGCACCTCCCCGTCTGTCACGTCCGCCAGGAACAGAGTGTGGGTGCCCAGATCCATAGTGTCCACCACCTTTGCGGAAAGGTAGGCGTTGGTCCCCTCTGTGATGTAGTACAGCCCGTTGGCGGAGCGCTCTGCCGCAGCGTAGTCTGCGAACTTGTCCACGTCTCTTCCGCTCTGGAAGCCGAAATGCTTAAAGGTGTCAAAGGACGCCTTCTCAGACAGGATAGACACATTGAACACACCGGTGCGCAGGATCATATCATGAGTGTAGTTTCCCTTGTTCACAGTCAGCGTGATCCGATTTGGCGTGTCTGTTACCTGCCCCGCTGTGTTGGTGATGCAGCCGTTGTCCTTCTCCCCCTCCTTTGCGGTCACTACAAAAAGCCCGTAGCTCAGTTTAAACATTGCAGTCATATCCATCTTCCTTTTCCTCCTACTACTGTTCTATCTTTTATTTTTTGCAAATGACTATTCCCGTATGCGTCCCTTTTCCACATTGGGATCGATCCAGTTTTTCCTTGCGTACTCCCAGAGCTCCTCCGAGCCGGCGTGGGTGTTTCTGTTCCTTCCCAGGATCTGAGACAGCTCCACCTGGTGCTCCACCCAGGCCTTTCCGTCTGTGGCGGCGTTGAGCATCATGGGCTGTAGGTTGTCCATACAGCGGGCAAACCTGGCCTCCGGCGTCTCGCATGCCTCGAATTCCTCCCACAGCGCCTTCAGCCTCTCCCCCTGGTCAGAGGGCAGCAGCCCGTAGATCCTCTCCGCGGCCTTCCGCTCCCTGTCCTTCTGGGTCTTTTTCGCCTCCTCATCGTAGGCGTAGGTGTCCCCCGCGTCAATCTCCACAATATCGTGGATGAGAAGCATGGTGACTGTTTTGAGCACATCGATCCTCTCGTTGGCGTACTCCGAGAGGAGGATTGTCATGACGGCCATGTGCCAGGCGTGCTCCGCGTCATTCTCCTTTCTCTTTCCGTCCGACAGATAGGTCTGTCTCCCGATCAATTTTTCCCGGTCTATCTCCCGGATAAAAGAGAACTGCTTCTCTATTCGTTCCTGATCCATGGCAGTCATCCTTCCTTTTTGTCATTTTGTCTTATCGCCGCCGGGCGCCGCGGCCTGCTGTCACTGGGCGTCTTCCTGTAACGGGTTCCACAGCTGTCACTGGGCGTCCTGCCGGGCCGGGTATTCCCGTGCCGCGATCTGGGCCCCGTTCATATCCAGATACCGCACCACTACTGTGGGCTGTTCCACGCCCACCACATCCGTCAGGGAGTCCGCCACAGACTGAAACGCCTCATCCTGCTGATCCATCGCCTGCTCCATCAGAGGCTTCATCTCCTCTGTCATAGCCAGAGTCGTGTAGGTGTACTCGTAGATCAGGCGGTTGCCCTCGCCTTTGAGCGCAAAGTCGATCTCATCCGTCCTGATATCTTCAAGCGTGCTGTTCAGGATGTTCTGCATCAGATCTGAGGCCACATACTCCTCCATGCTGTCGTAGAGATAATAGGGCTCCTGCTCTGCCGCCTCCTGCGCTTCCTCTGCCGCTCTTTCGGCCTCCCGGGCCGCCTTTCGCTCTTCCTCCTCCAGGCGCTTTTCCTCCTGCGCCCGGGCCTGCTCCCTCTCCCGGTCGGCTTTTTCCCCGGCCCCGCAGCCCGCGGAGGAGAAGGCCAGCGCAAGGGCCAGCAGACTGCACAGGAGTCTTCCCGTAATCTTCCTCCTCATAAAGATATTTGTATTCATCTTATAGCAGAAGGGAAATATTGTCAATAAACGGTGTGTTTTTGCTGTAATATTCGGAATTTTTCTCCGTTCTTTCCATTTCAGTATGTATATGATAGACTATTCGGTGACATTCTTAAACAGAGAGGTTATTTGAACATGAACACAAACGAATTTATAGCAAGACCGGTCCGGGAGCTCTTTTTTCACTACCTTGTCCCGGCCATCTGCGGCACCATGGTCACATCCATCTATGTGCTGGCAGACACCATTATCATAGGAAAACGGCTGGGGGAGACAGCCCTCGCGGCCCTCAACATCGCCCTCCCCATCTACAATGTATTTTTCGGCCTGGGCCTTCTGTCCGGGGTGGGTGGGTCTGTCCTCATGTCCATCTGTCGCGGGAAGGGCCGAAGGGAGGAGGGGAACGCCTGCTTTACCGCTGCCCTGCTCCTGAACATAGTCCTGTTCCTTGTCTGCCTCGTCCTGTGTACGGCCTTTATGGAGGACCTGGCCCTGTTCCTGGGCGGCACGGAGGAGACTATGCCCTACATCATGGACTATATTCCCTACATCATCTGGGGCATGGGCACCTACTTCTTCTCCGCCTTTCTCCAGACCTTCATCCGGAACGACGGAGCGCCCAGGCTGGCCATGTGCGGCGTCATCGCAGGCGGCGTGACAAACATTATCCTGGACATTGTCTTCGTCTTTCCCCTGGATATGGGAATGGCGGGAGCCGCTCTGGCCACTGTCACCGGCTCCACGCTGACGGTGCTCATCCTGTGCACACATTTTTTCACAAAGAAAAATCAGCTCAGGTTCACCCTGAAGGGCTTTCGCCCGGTCTTCATGGGCAGGATCTTTGCAAACGGCTTTACCAGCTTCGTCATTGAGGCGGCCTCAGGGTTCACCATTTTCTTCTTCAACCTGCAGCTCATCCGGTATCTGGGCAACACAGGCGTCACGGTATACGGCATCATCAGCAACACAGCCCTGGTAGTGATCTGCCTGTGCAAGGGCATCGAGCAGGCGGCCCAGCCCATCCTGTCCATCAACCACGGGGCGGGCCTTGTGGAGCGTATACAGAAGGTACAGTCCCTGTCCCTGCGCACCTCCCTTGTGATCTGCGCCATCCCTGTGGTCCTGGGGCTTGCCGTGCCGAACCTTTTCACCTACATTTTCCTGAACCCGAGCCGGGAGATCCTGACTCTGGCGGCCCCGGCCGTGCGCATCTATTTTACCGGCTTTCTGTTTCTGGGAGTCAACATGGTGTTCATCTGCTACTTCCAGTCCGTGGCAAAGGCAGGGCGTTCCCTTCTCCTCTGCCTCCTGAGAGGGTGCATCCTGGTCATCGCCTTTGCCTACATCCTGCCCCTCTTTCTGGGCAGCACAGGCATCTGGCTGGCCTTCCCGGCCGCGGAGCTTGTCACCATGGCAGTGGGCATCTGCATCTATCAAAAGGAGCTGTCTTCTTCAAACATATAGAGTTCATGGAGAGCCCGGGTGGCGCAGATATACTTTGCCTGCCCAAGAAGAGGGTTCTCCTTCTTTTTGTCCCACACAGTGAACACCTGATCAAACTCCAGCCCCTTGGCCAGGTAGAAGGTAGTCACTGTCAGCCCCGGCTTAAAGGAGCTGCTGTCCCTGTCAATGTAGGACACGGAAAGTCCCCTCTTTTTCAGAAGCTGGCTGATCTCCCATGCCTCCTCCTCAGTCATGGCCAGCACGGCGGCCGTCTCAAAGCCGTCCTCTCCCTGGAGGCGCAGATTGTCCTCCACACCTGCGAGGAGCTGATCCAGATCCTCAAAGGATGCCTCCACCACCTCTTTTCCATGTCTCTCCAGCAGTCCGGGCACCTGGCTTCCGTTGAGCCGGGCCGCGTAGGAGGCGATCTCCACTGTGTTCCGGTAGCTCTTGTCCATGACGATCTTCCTCACCTTTCTCCCGAACACCTTCGGCAGAAAGGGAAGGACATCCTGCACATGGTCGTCCATAGTCTGGAATTTGTCCCCCAGTATGGTCATGCTGCAGGAGAAGAGCTCCGCCAGGATCAGGTACTGGATGTAAGAATAGTCCTGCATCTCGTCTATGACAAGATGCTTCACCCGCCTGTGGGCCCCTCTGCCAAGAAGCCTGTATTTGAGATACAGCATGGGGAACACGTCCTCATACTCCAGCACTCTCTTTTCACAGGGCACGTCCGCCAGGAGGGGATAGCCGCAGTCCTCCATGAGCCAGTTGTAAATCCTGTAGATGTCCTTTGTCACATACATGCGGTCGAATTTTTCCTGGACATACTCCCTCTCCTCATCGGAGAGATCCCTGTCCCTGAGGGTCTCGAACTCGTCCACAAAGTATTCCATCACTGCGTCCATCCGCTTCAGGAGAGGAATGTCCTGGAATTTAAAATAAAACAGCTGGATGAGCTCATTTTCCGTCTTCTTCAGTCCCTTGAACTCAATGTCCTTAAAGTCCAGCAGGCTGTCCTCCAGAATGGCGAGAAACCCCTCCATCTGGGCAGCCATCACCTCCGACTGCTTCTCTTTGTAGATCCGCTCCCTCTCCTCATCCGGAAACTTCATGACCCGCTCCAGGTGATGCCACCGGTCCTCGCAGTCAGCGGCTGTACCCTTCAGCTCCTTGTAGGCAAACAGGTCAAAGCTCATCTCCTGCACCGGCTCCTCCCCCAGCTCCGGCAGGATGTGGGAGATATAGTCCGCAAAGACGCTGTTAGGCGACAGGATCAGCACGTCCGATGATTTCAGATTGTCCCTGTCATGATACAGAAGGTAGGCGATCCGGTGGAGTGCCACAGATGTCTTGCCGCTCCCCGCCACGCCCTGGATGGCCAGGATCTTATCCTCCGTGTTGCGGATAATAGCGTTCTGCTCCCGCTGGATCGTGCTGACAATATTTTTCAGCTTCACATCCCCGTTTGTTCCCAACTCCGCCTTCAGTATCTCGTCGTCTATCTTTGTATCGCTCTCAAAGGCGTAAATAAGCTTTCCCTTCCGGATCTTGTACTGCTTTTTCGCGGTGATCTCGCCCTCCATGACGCCGGCCGGCGCCTGGTAGGAGGCAGGCCCCCTGTCATAATCATAGAAAAGGCCGCTGACCGGCGCCCTCCAGTCGTAGATGAGAGGGGTCATGCCCGTGTCCTCGGCAAAGTTTCCTATCCCAATGTAGAAGATCTCCGCCTCGTCCTCGCCCTCGTAGACAAAATCCACTCTCCCGAAAAAGGGGGAGTCCTGCATCCTCCGGAACCGTCTTCTCTTGAGGAGAAGCTCATTGTTGGCGTTGGTCTGGTTCAGGAGGGCCTGCTGGTTATCATAGTCCTCATACCCATACTGGTCCATCTCCGTGTAGTTTTCCCAGTAGTAGTCGTGCATACTCTCAATATCTTTCTGTCCGGCCAGAATGGACTGATCCAGCTTCTCTATTCTGTTTTTCAGCTTTTGCGTAACTTCCTCAAGAAAAGAAATGCCTTCTGTGTATTGTTCGTTTCTGTTCATTACTCCTCTTCTCCGTTAATAGCTGTCATCTCCTCCTGTATCTCCTTCTCGCATGACTTCATGGCCAGGAGCGTCTTCTCAAACAGTTCATTCAGCTCCCACCCGAGCATCTGCGCCCCTTTCCGTATGATATCCCTGGAGCAGCCGGCAGCAAACCGCTTGTCTTTAAACTTCTTTTTTACGCTGGACACCTCCATGTCCGACACACTCTTTGAGGGGCGCATCAGGGCCGCCGCCCAGATCAGTCCCGTCAGCTCATCCGCCGCAAAGAGAACCTTCTCCATCTCGCAGGAGGGCTCCTCGTCCGAGCAGATGCCGTAGCCGTGGGAGCACACAGAGTGGATCATATCCTCCCCCACTCCGGCCTTTCGCAGAAGCTCCGGCGCCTTCTGGCAGTGCTCCTCCGGGTAGAGCTCAAAGTCGATATCGTGGAGAAGCCCTGTGATCCCCCAGTACTCCTCCTCATCGCCGTATCCCAGCTCCCGGGCGTACCAGCGCATCACCTTCTCCACTGTCAGACCGTGCTGAATGTGGAAGGGTTCCTTGTTATATGTCCTCAGAAGCTCCAGCGCTTCCTCTCTTGTCAGATTGCTCTTCATTTGTTCTAGCCTGCCTTTCTTCCATGTAGTCTGGTAAGTTTAAATGTTATTATACCAGATGCCGCCGCTGGTATCCAGATGTATATTATACTCTACATTTATATTGTGCAGGATTTATCCCGCTGGTTATAAGACTTATAATTCATTTTCCGAATTGCCGGTATACCTAACACTCTCAAGGATCGGCACGCACAGCGATCTGTTTTGAGAGCCAAAAAAGGTTGTCCTCAACCAGATGGACAACCTTTCATCTTTTGTAAATGCTGATTTTTACTTTTTACATATGCTTTTGGGGGACAAAAGAAAGCTTTAAATCCATCCCCATGCCATCAGCTCATTCTTTTTGCGTTAGATTTTGTGATGTTCTCGCTTCTACAATCGCTCGAATAATGTCAAATTCAGGCTGTAATGCATCATACTCTTTTCGAAATTCATCCTCTTTTAATTGTTCATTCAAAAAGTCTTTAAATTCGCTCATTACAACGATTCCTTTCCAGAAATTCTAATCGGTATTGCTTTGCCAATCTGAAACCTCAAAATCCTCCGACTTCATATTGCTGTAATAGCGCCCCTTCTCCGCCGTAAATTTAAGCACGCAGTAGTCCGGGTCTGTCACGCCCTCCTTGTAGAACAGCGTGTCTCCCTCCTGCCAGAGCCGCTCCTTCACCTCCGGATCCTCCAGCACCTCCACTGCGCCGGACAGGCTGACGCCCCTGAAATAGCGCCTGTCCATAAAGTAGAGGCTGGCTTTCGGGTTATCCCGGAAGCATTTCACCTTGTTGGAGGATGTGTTGGTGGAAAACCAGAAGATCCTGATGCCCTCCCTCTGCCTTGGCTTCAGCATGGCCTTTGTCACCGGAAATCCCTCACTGTCTATGTAGCTTATAAAGCAGTTTCCCGCCCTGTCCGCCATATTTCCTATCGTCTTTTGGGCATCTCTCATCATCTTCCCTCTCCTTTCCACTCCATCTCATACTCTTTTTCTCCGGTCCCCTCATCCAGCCCTTCCTGCCGGATGCGGAACCCGTTTCTCAGATAAAACCTCACGGCCCGCTCATTTTTCTGGTATACCCGGAGGGTGAGAGCGCCGCGGCCCTTCTTTGCGAAATCCAGGAGGGCGGCGCCGATACCGGCTGACCGCTTCTCACCCCGCACAAAGAGCCCCTCTATATAGTCCCCGCTAAGACCGATAAATCCGTCCGGGCGGCCTGCCTCTTCCTCCTCGTACACGTAGAGGTCAGCTCCCGGCAGCAGGTCTCTTACAAGCTCCTGGTTGTCCTTCCAGTACCGCTCCGTGATAAAGCTGTGGGCCTGCAGGTTGCCCTCCAGCCAGAGCCCCATGACCGTCTCCAGATCCCTCTCTTCAAATTTTCTGATCATCCTCTCCTCTTGCACCCCTTCCGCAATCAAAAAAAATCCTCTCTGACACCGTATTATACTGCATCAGAGAGGATTACTCAACCATACTGCCTTATCTATACTTTCTTTATCTATGCTGTCTTTTTCCGGGCCGCTCTATCCTTACAGCGCTTCCCGGTAGATCTGGGCTACTTCCTCCTCCGTGAACACCTTGGGGTGGTTCTGGAGTCCGGCCGCGGAGACCTTGAAAGCGTTCTTTGTCATCCACTCCACATCCTCCGGAAGGACGCCCTCCGCCGAGAGAGTTGTCCGAAGATCCAGGCTGTCCAGGAGCGCCTCGATGACAGCCACGCAGTCCTTCTCATCCGCGCCTCCCAGACATTTTGAGATGACGGCAAATGTCTCCGGAGCCGCCTCTACGGTGCGCCTGTAGATGACCGGAGTGAGGGCTGCCAGGCCCCTGCCGTGGGTGATGTTGCGCATGCCGCTGGCCGGATGCTCCAGCCCGTGGGGCGCAGTCACCCCGGCCTGGTTAATGACCATGCCGCCGTATGTGCTGGCCAGGCAGACAGCGCTCCAGGCATCCATGTCCATGGCAGCTGGGTCTGTGAGCCCTTTTTTCTTCTCCTCATAGATTTTCACCAGATTTCCGCCGATGAGGCGGATGCCCTCCAGAGCCATGATCTCCGTGATCGGGTCACAGATTTTGCTCATATAGGCCTCCATGCAGTGGCAAAGGGCGTCAAATCCAACGGACGCCAGGACATGAGCCGGCATGGTGGTCATCAGCTCCGGGTCAACGATGGACGCCCTAGCGATGACCGCGTTGTCCCGCAAAGATTTTTTGTCCCTTGTCTCGTCCTCTGTGAGCACGGCAAAGCAGTTGCCCTCGCTGCCTGTCCCGCAGGTGGTGGGCACAAGGACAAGAGGCAGTGCGCCGGCGCCTTTCTTCACCCCATAGATATAGTCGAAGATCGGTCCCTCATTGCAGGCCGCAAAGGCCACCGCCTTGCTGCAGTCCATGATGCTTCCCCCTCCAAGACCCACGATCACATCGCAGCCCTTCTCCCTGGCGATGGCGGCGCCTCGCATAGCGGTGGATGCAAGGGGATTGGGCTCCGCCTCGTCAAAGACAGTCACCTCCATCCCCTCTTTTTCCAGCAGCGCTTTCGCCCGGTCCAGGAGCCCGGATCTCTTTGTGCTGCCTCTCCCCGTCACGATCATGGCCTTTCGCCCGTATTTCGCGGCCTCCTCTCCCAGTACTTCGGTCTTCCCGGCTCCGAAGATCAGATTGACCGGGAGATAATGGCTGAATATTGTCATCATGATAGCTCTCCATCCTTTCTCTGTTCCATTCTAAACAAATGCGGAAGCAAAAAGGGAGCTGTGATCTCATCTCACAGCTCCCTTGCCATATTTCCGTATTCATTTCCCAACGAGCCTATTATGATAGTTTTTCTTCCATCTGTCAAGACTCCGTCCAAAAAATCTTTCCTGTCACTTCGCCGCTGAGAAGGCGGCCGCCTCCTCCACCCAGCCGAGCAGCTCCTCATCAATCTCCTCCTCCCGGGACACAAGGACATGGTGGGTCCACCGGTTGGGATAGGGCTCGGTGGCGATGTCGATGCGGGGCGACTCCTTTTTGCAGGCCAGCCCAAAGGTAATTACAATATAGACCGGCGGCCGCTCCTTCGCCTTTCTCACCTTCGCGAAGGAGACGCAGGCAAAGACATGTCTGTTGGTGTAGGTGATCTGAGTCTTCTGCACCTTGATGCGCACGTTCTCTACCCGGGAGAGAACCTCTTTCTCGAACTTCACATACAGAGGCAAAGCCTCCGGCATCTGCTCAAAAAACTGCAGCACTCTGTCATCCATCTTCCCGGCTCCTCTTTATTTCAGAAAGGTCTTGTAGTCCTCGTAATTCTTTGCCAGCAGATCCGGCGTATTCAGGCCGTAGGGACATTTGCTCATGCAATGGCCGCAGTGGAGACAGTTCTCAATCTTCTTCATCTTCTCCTGCCACTCCTTGGAGAGCCATCCCTCCTGGGGCGCCCGGCGGAGCATCAGGCTCATCCTGGCACAATTGTTGATCTCAATGCCCGCGGGACAGGGCATGCAGTAGCCACAGCCTCTGCAGAAATCACCGGAGAGCTGCTTCTTGTCCTTCTCGATCTCTGCGAGGAGGTTCCCGTCAAGCGCAGGCGGACAGACCTGATAGGAGAGAAATTCATCCAGCTCCGACTCCCTCTGCACGCCCCAGATAGGAGCCACGTGGGCGAACTGCGGCTGGGCCATAAAGGCGTAGGCGCAGGCTGAATTGTGGATCAGTCCCCCTGCCAGCCCTTTCATGGCGATAAATCCCATATCCGCCGCCTTACACTCCTCTACGATCTCCAGGTCTGTATCTGACGCCAGATAGGAGAAGGGGAACTGCAATGTCTCATAGAGGCCGGACTGGATCGCCTCCTTCGCCACAGCGATCCTGTGGTTTGTGATGCCGATGTGGCGGATCTTTCCCTGCTTTTTTGCCTCCAGAGCCGCATCGTAAAGCCCGGACTCATCTCCCGGCTTCGGGCAGAAGGCCGGGTTGTGGAACTGGTAGATGTCTATGTAGTCTGTCTTCAGCTTTGTAAGGCTCTCCTCCAGATCCTTCCACATATCCTCTGCCGTCTGGGCAGCAGTCTTCGTGCTGATGACGATTTTGTCCCTTGTGTACTCAAAGGCAGCGCCCAGCTTCTCCTCGCTGTCCGAGTAGGCCCTGGCGGTATCAAAATAGTTGATCCCGTTGTAAAATGCCTTCTGCAGGAGATAGACAGCCTCCTTCTTCATGATGCGCTGGATGGGCAGGGCCCCAAATCCGTTCTTGTTGACCTCGATCCCGGTCTTTCCTAAAATCACTTTGTCCATGCTTTGTTTCCTCCGTTTCTATTTGTACTTTTTGTGTTTTCCATTGCTTCTGTTCGCTTATGCTGCCTGCTCATTTACCCTATGCACCGGTAGCACTCTTCTTTTTATCCAGACTGCGCACAGCCCAGGCGATGAACATGCCCCCGGCCAGATTGCCCGCCGAGACAAAGGCCAGCACCTTCAAAGCCTCCAGCGCGCTGATCCCGAACTGGAGCCAGCAGCAGGACAGGTAAAACATATCCGCCACGATATGCTCAAACCCGCAGAACACAAAGGCGGTGATAAAGAGCCACACATAGAAGATCTGGGCAAAGGAGCCGTTTTCATACCTGGCGCCGATAAGCACTGCAAAGGCCACAAAGAACCCGCAGAACACAGCCAGGATAAAGAGGCTCAAAGGAGCGTCCTGAAGCTTCGTCTCACCGATCCTGGCCAGAGGCTCCCGGATCGTCTCCTTAAATCTTGTCCCCTGCACAGCGGCCGCCGCGATCAGCGTCCCTATGCCGTTGCCCGCCCAGGCCACCGCTACATCGCTCCAATGATATCTTCTGTCATACACCATCAGCGGGCACACCCTTGTCACAAGCATGTTGTGGAGGTTGAGCACAAGGAGAATTCCCACCGCAAAAAACAGGCTTCCCACCAATGTGTTGGGGATTGCGAGATAGGTCATGGCTCCCATGGAAATAAACACACCGGCCATAACGCTGCTCATCCATTTTTCTTTCATGTCATTTTCCTCTTCTGTTCTTTTTTTCTGGTATCTCTTCTATCCAAGGAGGATATCCCTGAGCTTTTTCATGTCCATCCTCTCCAGGACGTGATCCGCCGCGGGGAATGGCTCCTCTGGTGAAATCTCTGTCCGCACGTAGACCGTGGCAAGCCCGGCCCTCTTCGCTCCCTCGATGTCGCACAGGCCGTCATTTCCCGTCATGACCGCCGTCTTCCTGGGAATGGCAAAGGCTGTGAGGAGGGACTCGTAAAAGGCCAGGTCCGGCTTCTTGCAGCCCTGCTCCGAGGAAATGAAAATGCCGTCAAAATACGGAGTGATCCCCAGAGCGTTCATCTCATACTCTGTGAATATTTTCTGGGCATTGGACAAAAGGTAAAGCTTTTTCCCCTTCTCCCGCAGGGCCTGGAGCATCTCCTTCGTCCCCTCGTAGAGCCTCAGATAGTCTATGGAGAGGATGCGGAAAAACTGACCCGCGTGCCGCACCAGAGGCTCGTCTGCCTCTGCCCCCTTCTCCAGGAAAAGCGACCGGAAGACGTCCTCGATCTGTATCTCCGGAAACGCCTCATGGGCGTCCCTCCTGACTCCTCTCTTGCCGGCGCTTTGCTCCTCTGTCAGCCGCCGGTAGGCCGCTCTAAGCTCCCCCGGCGTGTAGGCTGCGCCGTAAAAGGCGTAAAACAGAGCCAGTCTCTCCCACAGCTCCTCCTTTTCTTCGTCTGTGTGTATGTCCACAAGCGTGCCGTACAGGTCAAAAATACAGGTCTCGTACATTCCCGGCCTCCTTTCATTTTATCTTTTTTATTATACCCTCAATCCAGAGGATAGACAATATCTCTTTCTCAGTTCTCCTTCCCAGTTCCTGCTTTCTCAGATCCTTCACCTGCGCTCCTCCGCCTATCCCTCCATGGAGGCTGTCATGTCCCGGATCTCCTCCCTGGAGATGGCGCTGCTCCCAAAGGGACGCATGGCCAGGGCCATGAGCTTCATAGGATTGTCGTCCGCCGCAATGCGGTTTGAACCGATCTTGCCGCACCGCTGACACCGATGCAGGATGGCCCACTCCCCGTTCTTTCTCACCCACACGCCGATGGGCTCCATGCGTCCGTGACAGTCCGACGCCCTGTCCCCCGGCTCCTGGTCCAGATGCAGACTGTACAGGCAGTTGGGGCAGTGGTTCCTGTGGCCGCTCCCTGCTCCCGCCGGCACCACCGGCCATCCGCACACCTTGCACGTAAAGGGATCCATACAGGGATGTGTCCTGAAATACTTCTTGTCATATTTGCGCTTTTTATTTTCTCTGTTCATTTTTCCTTCCTCCTCGTTTTATCTCTCCCTGACCTCCCATGATCCTTGTCAACTCCTCCATTTTCTCAATGGGGAAGGGAGGGGAGGACAGGGGCTTTGACGCGATGGACATGACCTTGATGAGATTGTCCCTGTCTGACATCTCCACAGCAGTCATCTCCCCGCAGAGTCTGCACCGCTCCACGATCTCCCAGGCATCGCTCTCTCTCACCCAGATGCCTACCGGCTCCAGCATGCCCCCGCACTCGCCTCCCTCTTCGTCCGTCTCATGTATGCCGGACAGGCAGTTGGGGCAGTGGTCCGGCCAGCTCTCTTTTTCGTCCAGGTTTGATGTCCAGCCACAGCTGGGACAGATATACTTTGTTTCTTCTTTCATGATCTTTCTCCTCCAAGTCGTCGATTTGCGCCCTTTTATGCTCGGAACAAACCGGACAGGTCCTCTTCAGAATAAAAAAAGGACAACCCATTGATCCGGGTTATCCGTCTGTCTGCCCTGCTGTATCAGGCTCTGAAAAATCCACACAAAAATTTCGCAGAAAAATCCCGCAGGAAATAGAACTGCCTTTCAATAAAAAGCCAGCCTGATGTTACTATCCGCAGACAGATACAACAAATAAACCCATCTCAATGCTGAAGATGAGACAAAATCCGTTGTTCCTTTTGTTAGCGAATAGCCGACATCAAGCCACCTCCCTTGTTTTGCTCTCCACATCATAGCACAGCCGGCCTGTCTGTACAAGCCCTGAGCCCTCTGTTTTGTGCAGATTTTTTTATTTCTCTGTAAAAATCACAGTTTCACCATATTTTCTCTGTAAAATAAAAAAAGATATTTTAATGAAACGAGGTAAGATCACACTATGAAAAAAGAAAACCGAAAAATGGCACAGCAGCGGAGAGCCCGGGAGCGCCGCAAAAAAGAGCGCATACGGAAGCTCAAAAAACTCCTCATCATCGCCATCCCCTGCCTTGCCGTCATTATTCTCATTACAGCCATCGCTCTCTCCTCCCGGTCCTCATCCGGGGACAGCTCCTCTGCCGACACGGCTGCGGAAGACACATCCGCCGCAGATGCGTCAGATACCGGCATCAACGATACGGACAGCCCTTCCTACTCAACTGACACCTCTCTCACTGTGGAGAGCGGAGACACTGTCAACATCGACTATGTGGGAACGGTGGACGGCGTGGAGTTTGAGGGAGGCAGCACAAATGGCTCCGGCGCGGATCTGGAGATCGGCTCCGGCTCCTACATCGACGGCTTTGAGGATCAGCTCATTGGCGCCCACCCCGGCGACACAGTGGACGTCACTGTCACCTTCCCGGAGGACTATGGAGTGGATGAGCTGAATGGAAAGGAAGCTGTGTTCACTGTGACAGTCAATGGGATTTACGAATAATATTTCTCCTGCCGCCCCATTTACCTTCCGAGAGCAAAAGCCCTGCCAGAGTGAGGACTGTCCCGGCTCCGGTCATCCATGTAAAGGGCTCCCGCAGGATCACCACTGAAGCTGCCACGGTAATGACAGGAACCAGATAAATGTAAACGCTGGTCTTGACCGCGCCCAGCAGCCGGACCGCGAAATTCCACGTGACAAAGCAGAGCGCGGATGCCCCTAATCCCAGAAAGAGGATGTTCAAAAGATAGACAGGGTTCGCAAACCGATCCAGCTCCAGCCTGAAATCAAACAGGAACAAGGCCGGGACCATAAACAGAATGCCGTAGAAAAAGATCCTTCTCGTTGTCAGGATCGTATTGTATCCGTATCCGCTGATCCTGCGCGTGAGAATGGAATAGCAGGCCCACAAAAAGGCGGCCAGCAGGGCCAGCAGATCCCCTGTCGGATTGAGCTGCAGGGCAGAGCCGTTGAAGCTGATCAATGCAATCCCTGCCATCGCGATGAGAAATCCCACAAAGAAAGCAGCCCCCAGCTTCTCCTCCTTCTTCAGGAGCAGATGGGACAAAATGGCCGTAAAAAACGGAGCCGCGGAGATGATGACCCCCACATTGGAAGCCATTGTATAGGTCAGCGCAATGTTTTCCATCAGGTAGTACAGACATACGCCGCACAGTCCTGCGGTGCCAAATACGATCTCCTGTCTGAGCGTTGTCCCTGTCAGCCGGCGGGGACAGACGATCAGGAGGGCCAGAAGTCCCAGGACAAATCGGAAAAAGAGGATTTCTACAGGCTGGAAATCCACCAGCAATACCTTTGTGGAGATAAAGGTAGTCCCCCAGATCAAAATTGTGAGCAGAGCCGCCAGGTGCCCTCTTGATGCTTTATTTTCCATGCTGTCTGTCCTCCGTTCTGTTCTTTTTCAAAAAAATATCCCGGTAGGCACCGGGCGTAAAGCCGATAAACCGGCTGAAATAATTTGTAAAATGGCTCTGGTCGGAAAATCCTGTCCGCAGGGCTGCCTCTGCCGGAGGCACTCCCTTCTCCAGCAGCTTCTTCGCCGCGCCAATGCGGATATTTTCAAGATAACAGTAGGGCGTGACTCCCTTTGCCCTGACAAATGCCCTCAGCAGCGTGGACTTGCTCAGCCCTGCCTGGCGGCATATCTGGTCCAGACAGATGCGCTCCCCATAATGTCTCTCCATGAACGCACAGGCCCTCTCGATCTCTTCCCGGCACTCCGGGACACATTCCTCAAAGGGCTGTCCGCATCGCCCCAGGAGCAAAGACAGCACAAGGAGAAGATTTTCTTCCTTTCCAAATTCGCGGGAGCCCTCCATGACAAGCCCGTGGAGAGGGCGCAGATAACAGGAGATCTCCTCGTCGCGGAGCACGGTTTCTGAAAATCCCGGAAGACTCCGCCTGCCTGTCACTTCCCCCATCAGATCCAGCATAGTCTCCTTTGAGATGTTAAATCCCCTGTAGTCCAGGGCTCCTCCGTCCACCTGAACACAGGCATGGCTGTCGCCCGGATTGAACAGGACCACATCGCCCCTGCGGATCATGTACTCCCGGTTCCTGCAGGACAGGCGGCGCTCCCCCTCCTCCACAAAGCCGATCACATAGTACTCATGGAAATGGTTGGGAAAGGGCTGGGCTATGCCCTTAAAACGGTAGGCTTCCAGTCCCAGCTCCTCATCGTACACCGCAGTCTTTGTCTCTTTTCTCATAGCCCGCCTCCCATTAACCCCTGTTCAGGATCTTGCATTTTATTCAGCCCTTCTATTGTAGCACAGGGCATGGCCGGAGGGCTTGTAAAATATCTTCAAATCTCTGTCTGCCTCTACAGATACGAAGTTTTCCTGTCCATCCACATAGAGCTCACTCATTTCTTTGTAGTAATTTTTTTCGCGTCAACATGCCGCAGAAGATATGCGTCCATGTCCTCAATACCTGTCATGGTCTGATTTAGCGACACACGCTTATCTTTTGTGTAAAACCTAACCTTTTGTATCATCTCCCAGCCGGAATCCATCTTAACCTTTCGGACAACCCTGGTTATATCGGACGCAGAAAACTGCCAGGTTCTTCCTGCCGCAGGCCTGACCGTTACGACAGCCCCCTCGGCTGTAATCCGGAACCTCCATATCTGAAGCGCCCAGGCAAGGAATGGGCTGGCGAGGAGAACAGTCACAATACCGAAACCTGTGGTAAATCTCAGACTTGCAACATCCAGCACAGCTATGAGCAGAGCAGGAAAAAGCAGGGACACGACCACCACGGCCACGATGACCAGATACGTTTTGGAACAGTATACCTCCGTTTTCAGTCCAAGCTCGTCTTCAAACATCACCTGGCCATCAGAGCTGAAAAAGAGTATTTTTGTGCCAGTGTCTTTTCCATATCGTGTCGCCTGATAACTCAGGTCAATCCTGTCCTGCTCTGTCGCCTCACCGCTGTGCCGGACCCATTCGATCGAGTCAGCCAGTGCGCAAAATTCTCCAAAGCAGACTTCCCCGTCAAATCTTGCGATATTCCCGGCATCATCTTCAATCTGTACGTAGCATTTTGTTCCTGTAACCTTCATATTACAGCGTCCCTTCCTGTGATGCGTCTCTCCTGATATGCTCCTCCGGCATAGGCCAATTCATACGCAGCTGTTGGCATATAACTAATCGAAGATTTTA
Source organism: Clostridium sp. BSD2780061688st1 H5 (assembly GCF_005845155.1). Lineage (NCBI taxonomy): Bacteria > Bacillati > Bacillota > Clostridia > Eubacteriales > Clostridiaceae > Clostridium > Clostridium sp. BSD2780061688st1 H5. The sequence continues at coordinate 63,763 of NZ_SPGT01000004.1, forward strand.
TTGGTTGTCAAGTTTGACATTCCCGGACCATCCCATTCGCAGGGTCTTTCCTTCAAATCCCCTTTTCCTGTATAACATATCTGCTGTTAATATATTTATTCTCACGTCCATATCTAATCTTCAATAGTGGTTAATCTTCTAACTCAAAATCCTCTTCGTTTACAAGGCCAAGGATAAATTTCTCGAAGCTATCTGCCAAAGGAGTGATTTTGTAGTCCCACTCCTGGTCCACATGCACTACTTTGGGTTCCCCGTCTGGACCGCACTCCCGATAATCCAGAAAAATCATATCATGTCCGGCACTGGGGCAGTCACAAATAGCCACTCCGATAGCAGGGTACTCCCATTCTTCAATCATAAACTGACTCCCAAACTCCCCACATAACGAATATGTTTTCTCTCTTCCAATACCGAAAATTCCTGTGATAGCTACATGGTCATCTGCCCAGCTGGTAGGCTCATCAGTAGGGAAACAGGTGTTGACAGGAATACCTCCGTTATGTTGCTTCATCAGCCAAATATAAGAAACTGGCAGCTTGTAGCCCAATTCCTGCTCAACGCTGGCGATCAGTTCATCAGACGGCAATTCGCTGACATATTCTTTCAGCGCGTACTCACTGTCTTCCCAAAAGTTTGTAAAATCAAATCCTTCAAACATTCTCTGCACACCCCCAAATTCCAATCATCGCTCTGAAAGCTCACCACCCATACCATATTACAACCAAATACGAAAAACCGCACTTACTTATGATATGGCTCCCCATTGATAATCCTGTAGCTCCTGTACACCTGCTCCAGCAGGATGACCCGCATGAGTTGGTGGGGAAAGGTCATCTTCGAAAAGCTGAGGGCAAAGTCCGACCTTGCCATCACCTCTCTGGCAAGCCCTATGGAACCGCCGATGACAAAGGCAATGCTGCTCTTGCCGGACAGCCCAAGGGCATTGATCTTGTCCGCCAGCTCCTCGGAGGAGAGCATTTTTCCCGCAATCTCAAGAGTGATCACGTACATGTCTTCTCTTATATGCTTCATGATACGCTCTCCCTCTTTTGCGCGGATACTTTCCTCTGCCGCCTCGCTGGCCTGGTCCGGCGTCTTCTCATCCGCCACCTCTATGATCTCCAGCCTGCAGTAGCGGCCAAGCCGCTTGCTGTACTCGGCGATGGCATCCTTCAGATACTTTTCCTTTATCTTTCCCACTGTGATCACTGTGATCTTCACCTATTCTGTCTCCTCCTGTTCACCCACACAAAATAAAACAAAAAAAGGGAGAGGGCCGGGCTAACCCGAATTCCTCTCCCGATCAGTTCACTTTTCAGTCTATTTCTGTGACAGCAGCTCGTGGATACCCTTGGCTCCTGCCTTTCCTGCGCCCATGGCGAGGATGACCGTGGCAGCTCCTGTGACCGCATCTCCGCCGGCAAATACGCAGGCCTTTGATGTCTGGCCGTTCTCCTCTTCAGCCACGATACATTTTCTCCTGTTTGTCTCCAGCCCCTTTGTGGTGGAAGCGATCAGCGGATTCGGTGTCGTGCCAAGAGCCATGATCACTGTATCCAGCTCGATCTCATACTCGGAGCCCGGGATCTCGATAGGACGGCGTCTTCCGGAGGCGTCCGGCTCTCCAAGCTCCATCTTGATCACCTTCATGCCCTTCACCCATCCGTTCTCATCCACAAGGATCTCCTTCGGGTTGGTCAGCAGGTTGAACACAACGCCCTCTTCCTTTGCGTGGTGAACCTCTTCCACTCTGGCGGGAAGCTCTGCCTCGCTCCGGCGGTATACGATGTGCACGTCAGCGCCGAGCCGCAGTGCTGTTCTGGCCGCATCCATGGCCACGTTTCCGCCGCCTACAACCGCCACCTTCTTACCTGCGGCAATAGGAGTGTCGTAAGAGTCGTCAAAGGCCTTCATCAGGTTGCTTCTTGTCAGATACTCGTTGGCAGAGAAGACGCCGTTGGCCGTCTCTCCCGGGATGCCCATGAACATAGGAAGTCCGGCTCCTGAGCCGATAAACACAGCCTCAAAGTCTTCCTCCTCCATGAGCTGGTCAATGGTAGTGGACTTGCCGATCACAACGTTAGTCTCAAACTTCACGCCCAGCTCCTTGACCTTCTCAATCTCCTTCTTTACCACCTTCTCCTTGGGAAGACGGAATTCAGGGATACCGTATACAAGCACGCCGCCCAGCTCGTGGAGGGCCTCAAACACAGTCACATCGTAGCCCAGCTTGGCAAGGTCGCCGGCGCAGGTAAGACCTGACGGGCCGGAACCGATGACAGCCACCTTGTGGCCGTTCATCTTCTCCGCTTTCTGGGGCTTGATATCATTTTCAAGGGCGTAATCAGCGACAAAGCGCTCCAGCTTTCCGATGGATACAGGCTCACCTTTGATACCCCTGATACATTTGCACTCACACTGGGACTCCTGGGGACATACCCGCCCGCAGATGGCCGGCAGGGCGGAGGACTCTCCGATCACCTTGTAGGCCCCCTCGATATCCCCGTCCTTCACCTTTGCGATAAATCCCGGGATATTGATAGACACCGGACATCCCTGGATACATTTTGCGTTCTTGCAGTTCAGGCAGCGGGATGCCTCCTCCATTGCCTCTTCCTTGTTATATCCATAGCAAACCTCGTCAAAGTTTGTCGCTCTTACCTTTGGATCCTGCTCTCTGACAGGAACTCTCTTTAACATATCTGCCATTATTCGTCACCTCCACAGTTGCCGCATCCGCCATGATGGGTATCGCCTTCCTGTAATTTCAGCAGAGCCCGGCCCTCCTGGGTCTTGTACATCTGCTGTCTCTTCATCGCCTCATCAAAATTCACAAGATGTCCGTCAAATTCCGGTCCGTCCACACAGGCAAACTTGATCTCGTCGCCCACGTGGAGACGACAGGCGCCGCACATGCCGGTTCCGTCCACCATGATAGGGTTCATGCTGACAACAGTCGGGATGCCCAGCTTCTTTGTGAGCAGACAGGTAAACTTCATCATGATCACCGGTCCGATGGCCACGCACAGGTCATATTTCTTTCCCTCGTTTACCAGCTCCTCGACCATGGTCGTAACCATACCCGCATGGCCGTATGTACCATCGTCTGTACAGGGGTAGTAGTTTCCGGCCACAGCTCTCATCTCATCCTCCAGGATGAGCATATCCTTTGTCTTGGCGCCGATGATGACATCCGCGTCAACACCGTGCTCCTTCAGCCATTTTACCTGGGGATAAACAGGAGCGGATCCAACGCCGCCTCCCACAAAGAGGATCTTTTTCTGCTTCAGGCTCTCTATATCTTCATGGACCAGCTCTGAGGGACATCCGAGAGGTCCTGTGAAATCCTGGAACGCATCTCCCGCCTTCAGGGCTGCAAACTTCTCTGTAGACGCGCCAACTGTCTGGAACACGATGGTGATAGTTCCTTCCTCCCTGTCATAGTCACAGATCGTCAGAGGAATTCGCTCTCCCTTTTCGTCCAACTTCACTATCACAAACTGCCCTGGCTCACAGTGCCTTGCGACACGCGGTGCTTCCACATCCATAAGATAGATCTTATCAGCCAGTTTTTCAGCTTTCCGTATCTTATACATCTTGCATCCTCCTAATCATCAAACTTATTTTATAATAATCCAAACATAGAGAAATAGCAATAATTTATCACTGAATTTGTTTTAATTTGTTTTAATAATCTGAAATGAGACAGGCGCCTTTTAATGGGCGCCCGTCCGCTTGATCCTGCGATCCGCTGTAAGATTTTTTAGAAATCAACCTCTGTTCCATAGTATGTACAGGTGAGAAGCTTCTCCATTGTAGCCGGGTCGATGGCACGCGGGTTGGAGCCTGTGCACGCGTCTCCCACTGCCAGCTCCGCAATCTTCGCAACCTTCTCCTTAAACTCATCCTCGTTGATACCGAAGTCCTTCAGCGTCTTCGGGATGTTCAGTCTCACGTTGAACTCATCAATCTTCTCGCAGAGGCTGTTGATGAGCGCCTTCTCTGATGTTCCCGGAAGTCCCATTCTGCGGGCGATCTCCGCATACCTCTTGGCCGCCGTCTCATCCTTCGCATTGTATTTGATTACGTAGGGCAGATAGATGGCGTTTGCGCAGCCGTGGGGAATATGTCCTGTTGAGAAGGCGGCGCCTGTCTTGTGTGCCATGGAGTGGACAATGCCCAGGAGAGCGTTGGAAAATGCCATTCCGGCCAGGCACTGCGCATAGTGCATCTGCTCTCTCGCCTCCATGTTGCAGTTGTAAGATGCAGGCAGATAGTCCAGCACCATCTCAATGGCCTGCAGGGCAAGAGGATCTGTAAATGGTCCGTGAAGCGTGGACACATAGGCCTCAATGGCGTGTGTCAGCGCGTCCATTCCTGTATAGGCAACCTGTTTTACAGGAAGCCCGGCTACGAGATCCGGGTCGACAATGGCGATGTCCGGTGTGATGTTAAAGTCAGCAAGCGGATATTTTACGCCGGTCTGATAGTTTGTGATAACGGAAAATGCTGTAACCTCTGTAGCTGTTCCCGATGTGGAGGGGATCGCCGCAAATTTCGCTTTCTGTCTCAGCTCCGGGAAATTAAAGGGGATGCACAGATCCTCGAAGGTTGTATCCGGATACTCGTAGAAAGCCCACATTGCCTTGGCAGCGTCGATAGGTGAGCCTCCGCCCATGGCAACGATCCAGTCTGGCTCAAAGGCTCTCATGGCCTCAGCGCCTCTCATGACAGTCTCAACAGACGGATCAGGCTCCACGCCCTCAAACGTCTGCACCTCCATGCCGGCCTCCTTCAGATAATTGACTGCCTTGTCCAGAAATCCCTGGCGCTTCATGGAGCCGCCGCCCACTACAAGGATCGCCTTTTTGCCCTTCAGGTTTTTCAGCTCCTCCAGGCTTCCCTTTCCATGATAAATGTCTCTTGGTAAACAAAATCTGCTCATTGCTGCTGCATCTCCTTTTTGTGATATTGATCGGGCAAAGCCGACCTTGTTAATTATTTATCAATATTATAGCTCTCTTTCTGTGCACATGCAATAACTTTCACAGAATTTGGAGATTTTTTTTTAAGAAATGCAACAAGGCCGACAGTCCTCAAAACTGTCGGCCTCTCTTACTGTTATTCTGACTTTTCTTTTTACATCAGGAATGGCGCAGCATGCTGGGAGTGATGGTCCCCTCGATGCCTGCCTTGGCGGCATAGCCCTTCAGGATCTTCCAAAAGCCCTGTCTGCTCATCTTTCTGCCGCTGATATTCGGGAAAAGCACGTCCGATCCATGTCCCTTGAGCAGCGGCTCCCGTCCGTTCTTCAGATACGCCTTCATAGCTTTCAGCGCCTGCTTGTCGATCGGGTACGCGTTCTGATTACCTGGAAAATGGCATTGCAGATAGCCCATCTCCAGATTGACATCCTGTATCTTGAGACTTACAAGCTCCTCCACCATGATTCCTGTGGAATACAAAAGCTCGATCATAGCCTTGTCCCGGAGCAGCTTTGGCGTCTTTCCATTTGGAATGGCAAGAACCTTCTCCACATCCTCCTTGGAGGCGCTCTTCGGCTCCCTGCGCTCGATCTTTGGACTGGTCAGCCCCTCTGACACATCCTCTTTGATATATTTCTTTTTGAAGAGATAGTTAAAAAATCCCTTGATTGAAGCCACATTTCTGGATATAGTCGTATTGGTCAGCTTCTGTTTCTCCATGTGAAGCATATAGGAGTTGAGGTTTGTCGCCGTGATCTGCGCCACTTCATGAATTCCCTGAGAGTCCAGATAACGCACGAGCTTCATAAGATCACGCCTGTACGCCATCTCTGTGTTCAGAGAAATCCCCTTCACTTCTTTTAAATACTCTACATACTCTAACACTATTTTTTCCATACTCTTTATCTCCCATCGTATACTCTAAATTATACGAAGAAATAACGAAAAAATCAAATTGTTTTTAGAAATATTTTCAGAAAAATTGGATTTAAATAACTTTCCGATATAATTCCAACTCCAATCGTCAGAATAGTACCCACTGTTTTGGCCGAATTCCACGATGCCCTGGGGAAAGAATAGAAATACCAGAGGACGATTCCGTACCCGGCGATATAGAAAAGCGCCTGAGGGATAATAGCAGCCAGACAGAACAGGATCCCCACAGGTCCCAGCTTGATCACAGCGGCGGTAAAAAAGAGTCCGCCCAGGAAGCCTGTCCAGACGAGCACAGCAGCCACGATCCATCTGCGGAGCTTCTTCATCTGCCCCATCAGGGCGATAACCCCCAGCAGTCCGGCGCGGACCGACAGGATGTACCAGAAATAGTCCTGCGTCTGGATCTCCGCCTGGGTGTACTGCTCCAGAAAATAATCGCTGAAAATGCCCGCCGCCAGTATATGATCCCGGGCCCCTGTGTTGGCGTACAGAATTCCTCCTACAAAGCCCGCCAGGCACAGGGCCAGGAATATTTTCCCATAACTGCGCATATCCACTCTTCCTCCCGCCGCAAAGATACTTCATTATATGCCGGCCAAGAGGAAATATGCCCTCTGTCCTTACTCTTTTCCCCTTCCCTTTACTCCTTGCCGTATTTTACCGCGTAGGCCAGGATGGCCGCCACGGTCTTGGAGTCCTGAATCTCCCCGCTGAAGATCTTCTCCTTCAATTCCGCCAGGGTACAGGCCTGCAGGTCGATATATTCATCCTCATCCAGATGCTGATGGGAGGGGATCAGGTCCCTGGCCGCAAACACCTCTATCCTCTCATTGCAGAATGCGACTGTGGTTCTGAGGACAAGAAGAGGCTCCAGATGCTCACAGCGGTAGCCCGTCTCCTCCTCCAGCTCACGGGACGCACAGGCAATCCCCTCCTCCTTCGGGTCATCCAGCTTACCTGCGGGTATTTCCAATGTAAATCTGTCCAGCGCGTTTCTGTACTGCTTTACCATCAGGATCCTGCCGTCCGGGAGCACCGGTATCACCGCCGCAGCTCCGTCGTGATGGATATAATCCCATTTTGCCGTGTGTCCGTCCGGGAACTGGACTGTATCCTGGTAGACATTGATCACAGCTCCCTCATATGCCAGCTTTCTGTCTATCCTCTTGATCTCATTGCTCATGTTTTCTTCCCTTTCTTTTCAATATAAAAGACCAGCCTGTTACGGCTGGTCTTCTGCTTTCGGTTTACATTTATTTGGCGTAGTCTGTTACCCTGGATTCCCTGATAACATTTACCTTTATCTGCCCCGGATATTCCAGCTCATATTCAATCTGCTTGGAAATATCTCTGGCCAGTAATACCATATCTGCGTCAGATACTTGCTCTGGAACTACCATAATACGAATCTCTCTACCTGCCTGAATAGCAAAAGATTTTTCAACACCCTTGAACTGGTTGCTGATATCTTCTAATTGTTTTAATCTGTTTGTGTATGTCTCAATCGTCTCTCTTCTCGCGCCCGGTCTTGCAGCGGAGATCGTGTCTGCCGCCTGAACGATACATGCGATCAGAGACTCTGGCTCAACATCGCCGTGATGTGCTTCCACTGCATTGATGACGGTCGGTGACTCCTTGTACTTTCTGCACAATTCAACACCAATCTGGATATGTGATCCTTCCACATCGTGGTCGATGGATTTGCCGATATCATGTAAAAGGCCTGCCCGCTTCGCAAGACGGACATCCAGTCCGATCTCCCCTGCGAGAAGTCCCGACAGCTGTGCCACCTCAATTGAGTGCTTCAGCGCATTCTGACCATAGCTGGTCCGGAATTTCATTCTTCCCAGAAGTCGTATCAGTTCCGGATGAATTCCATGCACGCCGACCTCGAGTGCCGCTGCCTCTCCTTCCTCACGGATCACTGCCTCTACTTCTTTCTGGGCCTTTTCCACCATCTCCTCAATTCTTGCCGGATGGATACGACCGTCCACGATCAGCTTCTCCAGAGCGATCCTTGCGACTTCACGCCTGATGGGATCAAACCCTGATAATACAACCGCTTCGGGTGTATCGTCGATGATCAGCTCTACTCCTGTGAGAGTTTCCAGCGTACGGATGTTTCTTCCTTCACGTCCGATGATCCGTCCCTTCATCTCATCACTTGGAAGCTGAACGACTGAAATCGTAGTTTCTGCCACATGATCAGCAGCGCATCTCTGAATGGCGGTGACAACATATTCCTTTGCCTTCTTGTCCGCCTCTTCCTTGGCCTGCGCTTCCATCTCCTTGATCATTTTTGCAGTGTCATGTTTAACATCTTCTTCAACAGTTTTTAACAGATATTCTTTTGCCTGTTCGGAGGTTAGTCCTGAGATTCTTTCTAGTTCCTGTACTCTTTGTCTGCTCAGCTCATCCACTTTCGCTTCACGAGCCTTAAGCTGCTCTTCCTTTGCTGTAAACCCTGCTTCCCGCTTTTCCATAGCATCGGACCGTTTGTCCAAAGCTTCCTCCTTGGAGAGGACTCTCTTTTCATAACGCTGTAACTCTGCTCTTCTCTCTTTTGTTTCTTTCTCGAGCTCATTCTTTGTTCTGATAGATTCTTCCTTAATTTCCAAGAGGGATTCCTTTTTCTTGGCCTCCGCTGTCTTCACCGCATCATCAATGATCTCGCGGGCCTTTGTCTCCGCACTTCCAATCTTTGACTCGGCATTCTTCTTCAGATTGGAGACTGTCACGAAATGACTGATAACCGCTGCTGCTATCACGAGAACCACAGCCACAGCAATGATTATAACATTCGGCACAGGAGCACCTCCTTATTAAATTTTCATTGTACAAATACAACAGTTAAATTTTATACTGTTTTCACAAAGATGTCAAGTATTCCAGTCGGAAACTTGTATCACTTGACGGACGTCCTCATAGCGGTATCCTTTCCGCAGAAAATAGGCGCATAACTTCTGCTTTTCCTGGAGTGTGGCACGCTCCGGATCAAAGTGTTTTTTCTCTGCCAGACGGCGGATCGCCTCCTGTGCGTCCTCCCGGGTGTAAGATTTTTCCAGAGCCTCCTCCGCCTGCTCGCGGGAAAGCCCTTTCCGAAGAAGATAGGCCTGCAGCTCCGCCCTGCTCTTCTGCCCTTTGCGGCTGTCCACAATGTTCTCCGCCAGGCGCCTGTCGTCCAGGTAGCCGAAAGACTTCACATAGTCCATCGCATTCTCCACAATGCTCTGCGGATACCCGCCCTCAGAGAGCTTCCTGCGCAGCGCCTCCTCGGACCGGTCGGATATCTCCAGCAGCTTCATAGCCCGTACTCTGGCGCGCTTTATGAGCAGCTCCCGGATCTCACTGTACTCCTTCTCCCCCAGGGGCTGTCCCTCCCTGATATGATAGCGGGACAGCTCGCCCCTGTACAGAACAAAGGCGGGCTGTCCGTCAAGGTACACTCTGTATCTGGACCTGGACCCAAACATGGCTTCTATCTGTGTGACTGTCATCTTCTATTCCTCTGCCTCAGCGTTCTCCTGCGTCTCTTCCTCGCTTCCGTCAATGTGGTAGTAGGCTCTCACCTTGGCCTCCAGCTCCTCCATCACCTCAGGGTGCTCTGCTAGATAGCTCTTGGCGTTCTCTCTTCCCTGTCCGATCTTGTCGCCGTTGTAGGCATACCAGGCGCCGCTCTTGTTGACAAGGTTGATGCCGGTGGCCAGATCCAGTATATCTCCCTCACGGGAAATACCCTTTCCGAACATGATGTCGAACTCCGCCTCCTTGAAAGGAGGAGCAATCTTGTTCTTCACGATCTTCACACGCACATGGTTTCCAACGATCTCTCCGCCCTGCTTCAGGGTCTCCGTCCTTCTCACGTCCATCCGCACGGAAGCGTAGAACTTCAGCGCCCGCCCGCCGGTGGTTGTCTCCGGATTGCCGAACATGACGCCCACCTTCTCGCGGAGCTGGTTGATAAAGATCACAACGCAGTTGGACTTGCTGATGACAGGGGTCAGCTTTCTCAGGGCCTGGGACATGAGTCTTGCCTGCAGTCCCACATGGCTGTCTCCCATGTCGCCCTCAATCTCCTGTCTGGGCACAAGAGCCGCCACGGAGTCGATGACAATGATATCCATAGCTCCGGAGCGGACCATCGTCTCCGCGATCTCCAGCGCCTGGTCACCGCTGTCCGGCTGGGATATGTAGAGCTCATCGATATCCACGCCGATATTCTTTGCGTACACCGGGTCAAGGGCATGCTCGGCGTCGATAAAGCCTGCAATACCTCCCCGCTTCTGCACCTCGGCGATCATGTGCAGGGCCACCGTCGTCTTACCGCTGGACTCCGGTCCGTAGACCTCCACCACGCGGCCTCTTGGCACGCCGCCCAGCCCCAGCGCCAGATCCAGGCTTAAGGAGCCTGTGGGAATGGTCTCCACATGGACATGGGCCTTGGGATCTCCCAGCTTCATGACGGTGCCTTTTCCAAAATCCTTTTCCAGTTTTGCAATCGCGGCATCCAATGCCTTCTTCTTATCTTCACTTGCCATAATCTCTTTCTCCTTATCAAGCACGAACGGATGTTCGCTCCTATGTACAATATAGTATTATAGTTGCCCTCAAATGTCAATAAAGTTTTGACATTTTCTTTTTCGGGGATGCCCCTCTCTGTCCTGTCTCTGCCCTGGGATATTCGCCGCATGATCACGCACAGAAGACGCGGCAGTGCACTGCCTGATCGAAATTTATAGGTCGCCGGAATGAACTTCCGGCTGAATTGTAGGTAAAGTATATCACGGTATTCTTTATATGTCAACTCATTTCTTTTTTATTTTATTGGCAATCCTTTTCCTTTTATGGATGGATACCTTCTTGATCAGGACCGGTCGGCGGGGGATTTTCCCCGCCGACCGGTCCCGCGTCTTTAGTGGGAGTTGATCCAGGACTGCCAGGCGGATACCGTCTTTGGCCCCATGCTGCCGTCCTGGGCAACGCCAAGGAAAGCCTGCATGTGGAGCACCGTATCCCGGCCGGCCCATCCGTCCACCGCCGCGCCGAACCTTCTCTGCATGGCCCGGACCATATCTGAACCGGGGCCATACCCGGTCTTCAGGAACTGCCAGCAGCCGGCATAGGCCGAGTAGAGGTACTTCCGGTTGGACTCCGGCTGGTAGCTGACAATCCCGTCCACCACCGTTCCAAAGTAGGCCTGCGTCCGCCTGACCGTAGCCGGGCCAAAGGAACCGTCCACTGCCAGCTTCTCCGGGGCTGCGGGAGGCGCCGTCACAGGGACGGAGGGCTCATCCGCCCCGCCGCCCGGATTGGCATACCGATCCCAGGCCGCCCCGTCCATATAGGCGATGTTTAGATCCAGATTGCCGTCGTAGCCGTCAAGCCGCCCGGTGGAGCTGTACTGGTAAATGGCCATCCCGGGGAAGGCGCCCGTGCCGCCGTCATCGGTCCAGGGAGACGCCTGGTAGCCGGTGGGACTGCTGTCCGCGTACTGGGCACACCACAGCCCGTAGTCACCGGCGGCGACGCCGCTCCAGTCGTAGGCCCTGCACACACTCTTGCTCATGTAGATCAGAGCCTTTACTCCTGTCAGCTCTCTTAGGCGGTCCAGAAAAGCCAGCGCGTAGGCCGGGCCCTGTTCCACAGCGCCGCCCTCCCAGTCCAGAGCCAAAAGGGAGGTGCCTACATATCCCTTGATATTCGCGTAAAAGTATTCTGCCTCCGCCTTCCCGGAGCTTTGCCCTGTGGCGTAATGGTACACCCCCGTCTTTCTTCCCAGACCTGCCGCGGTCCGGATAAAACCATCGCAGTATCTGTCCACAAATCCGGTTCCCTCTGTGGCCTTGCAGATCACAAAGTCAAAGGGAACCCGCGCAAGATCGATGCCTGCCTGGTGGTTGCTGATGTCAATGCCGTTCATGCTCATATGATCAGCTCACTTTTTGTCTCGTCACCTTATCTTATGCAGTTTCGCCTGTTTTTGACAAATACTGCCGGACAGGCCGGGCAAAGGGCGCAAAAAGACGGCGGCTCCGGCTTCTTACCGCCTTCGCCGCCGTCCTATCTAGTTCAGCACCAGCTCGTAGTTTCTTGTGGTGACTCCTGTCAGCCTGCCCTTCCCGTTGACCAGCACCGCCTTGAAGATGGTGTTGCCCTCCGGCATGTCGATGGGGCCTGTATACTTAGTAGAGGCCTCCGTGGGATCGCTCTTATCCATCGTATAGTAGGCCGTATAGCCGTCCGGCACCTGGATCACGATCTGCGTAGGCTGCTCATACTGACCTGTGGAGGGAGTCACTGCCGGCGCGTCCTCCACAGGGAACTCCACCGTGTACTCCTTCGTCACAGGGAGGCTGGGTATACCGGCCTCATTCACGGAGATCGCTGATACTGTGGTCGTCCCCTCCTCGATCTGGATGGGGTCAGTGTACTTCTGGCTGGAGGTGTCCGGCTCGCTTCCGTCCGTAGTGTAGTAGATAGCCTCCCCGTCAGACTCCAGTGACAGCTGCTGCACATCGTCAAAGACCTCGCTGTCATCCAGGCTGAAGCTGGGCCCCTCTGACACGTACTTGCTCAGCTCAGAGCGGACATCATCGGGGGCGTCCTCCAGGATCACAGATACCTCCTGGGGCTGCTCTGTATCTATATAGAACGCAATACAGGCCTCATAGATGGGCACCTCATCCGGGTAGGACTCCAGAGCATCCAGAAACATCTGTTCTGCACTGTCCTGGTCATCCTTTGCCAGATACACCTTGGCGAGGGCCGTGTAGGCCTCCCCTCTCTTCGGCGCCTTCCCGATGGCATTGTTAAAATAGCCCGCAGCCTGGTCATAGTTTCCCTCGGAAAAGGCCCGATTTCCCTGCCCGATCTGTCCTGCATAGGAATTGCGGTACAGGAAAAAGACCGCAGCGGCCACCGCCGCGATCAGGATAATAAATCCGAGGATGATCCTCCTTCTCAGCTTCTTTTTCTTCTCCCGCTTTTTCTCAGCCATTTTGCGGCGGCGCTCCGGGTCCACAGTCCCCGTCATGCGGGAAGTGCCGCCCCTCTTTCCGCCGTTCCCGGTATTTCGGGAAACCCGTCCGGTTCCGGTGCTGCGGGAAACACGCCCGGTACCGGAGGTGCGGGAGGTCCTGCCTCCCGCGGCGGATGTACCGCGCATGGTCCGGGTCTCGTCCCTTCTCCTTCGCTCCGCTCTCTGCCCTTCTCCCCTGCGCAGATCCGAAGTGTAGGATTTCTCATAGTCATAATCATCCAGAGGCCTGTCGCCTCCGTCTATTCCTCCCTTTACCTGTGCCGCCAGCACATCGTCGAGAGGATTGTAATCCGGCACAATGCGGACTTCCTTTCCGCACCTTTTACAGTATAACTGGCCTTCTGGTATCTCGCTTCCACAGTTTGTGCATCTCATCGCCCGATACCCCCTATTATTATGCCGCTTTCCCTCTGGGGCATTTTCTATCTCTCCTTAAAACAGTCCTGTGATGTGCCCGTCCTCCGATACGTCGATTCCGTTCGCGGCAGGTACCTTCGGAAGTCCCGGCATGGTCATAACCGCTCCTGTGAGAGCCACCACGAACCCGGCGCCCGCATTGACATAGACCTCCCGGATATGGATGTCGAAATTCTCCGGCCGGCCCAGCCTTGTGGCGTCGTCGGACAGAGAGTACTGGTTCTTCGCCATACAGACAGGGAAGCTTCCAAAGCCCATGCCCTCGATCTTGGCCAGCTGCTTTTCCGCTGCCGGCTCGTAGACCACGCCTCTCGCGCCGTAAATTTCCTTTGAGATAGTCTCAATCTTTGCCTTCAGGCAGAGGTTGTCCTCATACAACGGATGGAAATGGCTCTCTTTGTTCTCCAGAGTCTCCAGAACCTTCTCAGCCAGGGCAATGCCGCCCTCTCCGCCTTTCTCCCATACCTCTGACAGGGCGAACTCGCATCCCCTCTCCTCGCAGAAGCTGCGGACATAGGCAATCTCCGCCTCTGTGTCTGTGACAAAGGAGTTGAGCGTCACAACGACAGGTACATCATATTTCTGTACATTTTCTATATGTTTTTCAAGATTTACAATTCCTTTTGCGAGGGCGTCCAGGTTCTCCTCGGAGAGCTGATCCTTCGCAACTCCTCCATTATACTTCAAAGCGCGGACAGTTGCAACCAAAACTACTGCATCCGGTTTAAATCCTGCCATGCGGCACTTGATATCCATGAATTTCTCAGCTCCCAGATCCGCTCCAAAGCCCGCCTCTGTGATCGTGATATCGCTCAGCTTCAGAGCCATCCTTGTGGCCCGCACGCTGTTACAGCCGTGGGCGATGTTGGCAAAGGGGCCGCCGTGGACCAGAGCCGGTGTGTGCTCCAGTGTCTGGATGAGATTTGGCTTGATGGCGTCCTTGAGAAGAGCCGCCATGGCTCCTGTGGCGTGGAGATCATCCGCAGTCACAGGCTCCCCTTTGAAATTGTAGGCCACAATGATCCTGCCCAGTCTCTCCTTCAGGTCCTTCATATCGTCCGCCAGGCAGAGGATAGCCATGATCTCGGAGGCAACGGTGATGACAAAGTGATCCTCCCTGACCATGCCGTCGGCCTTTCTTCCCAGTCCGATGACAATATTCCGAAGGCTCCTGTCGTTCATGTCCAGGCAGCGCTTCCAGACAACCTGCCTCGGGTCGATGCCCAGCTCATTTCCCTGCTGGATGTGATTGTCCAGAAGTGCGGCCAGGAGGTTGTTTGCGGAGGTGATGGCATGGAAATCCCCTGTGAAATGCAGGTTCAGATCCTCCATGGGTACCACCTGGGCATAGCCTCCGCCGGCAGCGCCGCCCTTGATACCGAAGCAGGGTCCAAGAGAGGGCTCTCTGAGGGCGATGATCGCCTTCTGCCCCAGCTTGGCCATGGCCTGACCGAGCCCCACCGTGGTGGTCGTCTTTCCCTCTCCTGCGGGGGTGGGGTTGATGGCTGTCACAAGGACCAGCTTTCCATCCTTCCTGTCCCTGATCTTCTCCCAGAGCTCATCGGAGAGCTTTGCCTTGTACTTTCCGTAGAATTCCAGGTCCTCCTCCGGGATGCCGGCAGAGGCTGCCACGTCCCTGATGTGCATCATTTCTGCTTCCTGCGCGATCTGAATATCTGATTTCATACTTATCCATTCCTTTCCTTTTGTATTTTTATTTTCAAAGACGCTCCCGCGTCTTCTCTCACATATTTTCTTCCAGGTATTTTTCAAATTCCTCCATAGACATCAGCACCTTCCTGGGCTTTGTCCCCTCCTCGGGGCCCACCACCCCGGCCTCGCAGAGCTGGTCCATGATCCGGGCCGCCCGGTTGAAGCCGATCCGGAACATGCGCTGCAGCATGCCGATAGAGGCCTTCTCCTTCTCTATGATGAATTTGCCGGCCTCGGCAAAGTAGGCGTCCCGTCCGCCGCTGTCGCCGGAAGACTCACCGGCAGAGCCGCTTCCCAGCCCGGAGGCGGTGGAGTTGACCTCGCTGACGATCTCCTCGCTGTAGGAGGCCTCGCCGTTTTGCTTCTTCAGGTATTCCACCACAGCCTGAACCTCCTTGTCCGAGACAAAGGCTCCCTGGACGCGGGCCGGCTTCTGATAGCCGGAAGGGTAAAAGAGCATATCTCCCTTTCCCAGCAGCTTCTCCGCCCCGTTCATGTCGATGATGGTCCGCGAGTCCACGCCCGAGGTGACGGAAAAGGCGATCCTGGATGGCATGTTCGCCTTGATGAGACCTGTGATGACGTTCACGGAGGGCCTCTGGGTGGCCACTACCAGGTGGATGCCCGCCGCCCTGGCAAGCTGTGCCAGACGGCAGATGGCCTCCTCCACCTCGCCGGGAGCCACCATCATCAGATCCGCCAGCTCGTCCACGATGATGACGATCTGGGGCATTTTCCCGGGCTTTCCCTCCCTCTCCTCGGGAGTCATGCTCTCGGTCTTCTCGTTAAAGCCCTTGATGTCCCTGACATTGTATTTGGCGAAGAGCTCGTACCGCTTCATCATCTCCGACACCGCCCAGTTCAGGGCTCCGGCCGCTTTCTTCGGGTCTGTCACCACCGGGATCATGAGGTGGGGAATTCCGTTGTAGACGCTCAGCTCCACCACCTTGGGGTCGATCATGATGAGCTTCACATCCTCCGGCGATGCCTTGTAGAGGATGCTGATGATCATGGTGTTAATGCAGACAGATTTTCCCGAGCCGGTGGCGCCCGCTACCAGAAGGTGGGGCATCTTGGCGATGTCCGCCACCACCGGCTTGCCGGCGATGTCCCGGCCCGCCGCAAAGGCGATGGCCGAGGAGCTGTTTTTAAACTCTCCCGACTCCAGCAGATCCCGCAGGTGGACCACCGCGTTCTCCTTGTTGGGCACCTCGATTCCCACTGCCGCCTTCCCGGGGATGGGGGCTTCGATACGGATGTCCGCCGCCGCCAGGTTCAGCTTGATATCGTCTGTCAGTCCCACGATCTTGCTGACCTTCACACCCTGCTCAGGCTGCAGCTCATACCGGGTCACCGCAGGGCCGCAGCTGACATTGGTGATGGTCACGTTGACACCGAAATTGTGGAGCGTCTCCTGCAGCTTTCTGGCCGTCTCCCGCAGGTGGGCATCGGAGTCTCCGCCCGCCTTCTTTCCCTTTGTCAGAAGGGAGAGCGGAGGGGTCCTGTACTCCTTCTTCGGGGCCGCGTCCGTCTGGGCGGCCATCTGCTCCACCTGGGCTGCCTCCATGGCCACAGCCTCGGCTCCCATCTTTGTGGCCCTGCGGGATTTCTTCTCATCCCCGGCCGGCTCACCGGGGAGCTCCTCCTCAATTCGCTCCGGCTGCTGCGCCTCCTCCGCTTCCGGCTCCTCCAAAGCCTGGGCACGGTTGATGACAAAGGATGGCTCCTCCTGGGGCGCGAAGAGCTCCTCCATATCGGGGGAGGTGAGCTCCTTCACCTCGGGAGACTTTCCTTTTTCGCCCAGAGTGGTGTCGAAGGAGACGCCGGAGACATGCCGGTCCTTGCGCCGGCCTCTGGCCTTTTCCTCTTTCTCCAGAGCCTGGGCTTCCTTCTTTGCCTCCTCCAGCTCCTTCTTCGCCTCCTGCTGGCGGATGAGCCTTCTTGTCTCAGCCAGCTCCCTGCGCCTGGCCGCGTCCTCCCTGGCCCTTCCGTAGGCCTGGCCGCCTCTCTCCCTGACGCCCTTGATTGCCGATTTACCGGTGATGATAACCGCGCATATGATCATCAAAATCACCACCACCACGTAGGTACCCGCAGTTCCTATAGATGGGACGAGGATGCCTGTCACCGCTCCTCCCAGCAGTCCCCCCTCCTCCAGAAGGAGCTCCAGGAAGGTGGTGATGAGGACAAACAGCAGGAGGGCCGCCCCCGTCTTCACATAGGCCGCTCTGTTTCCTCTGTTGGATATGAGAAAGGTCACCGCCCCGAAAAGCAGGAACGGGACGAGATATGTACTGTAGCCGAAGAGATCTGACAGGAGAGCTGACACAGCGCTTCCGGCCGCTCCCCCGAGCCCGAAAGCGCTGAGGAGGAGAAGAATGCTCACCGCCAGCGTCAGCCAGATGGTGATCTCATCTGCCACAAAGCTCTGCTGGGCGCCTGTCTTCTTTCTCCCCGTCTTCTTTTTTCTTCTTCCGGTCCCTGACCTAGATGCCATTTTATTTCCCCCTTATTGTTTCTTACCTGTAAACCCTGCTGACGCTAACTCCCTTGCGCACGTCAGCAGCAGAAAAAGCCGGGCCGCTCTTTCAGACGGCCGACTATATAAGCATATACAATATTAGTATACCATTTTCAAAAAAAACTGTCATCAGCTATTTTCATGGTTTTTGTCAGCGTTTTATGCCAGCCGGTGTATGTTGGCTTTGTCCGCCAATGCGCCGCGCGTCGATCATCTCGTGCAGCTTCCCAAGAGCGTCAGAGAGTCCTCCTACCTGGTCGATAAGCCCTTCCCTCACAGCCTCCTCTCCCTCCAGGAGGGTCCCCACATCCTTCACCAGCTGGGTGGAGTTGAGCATCAGCTCCTCGATCCTCTCCTGGCTCATGTGGGAGTGCCTGGCCAGAAATCCGGTGATCCGATCCTGGGTTCTCTCCATATTCCGGAAGCTCTGCATGACGCCGATGAACATGCCGTTTGACCTCACCGGGTGGATGATCATGGTGCCGCTGGGCACGATAAAGGAGTAGTCCGCCGCCACAGCCAGGGGCCCCCCGATAGAGTGGCTGCCTCCCAGTACGAGGGAGACTGTGGGCTTACTTAGGGAGGCGATCACCTCCGCGATGGAGAGCCCTGCCTCCACGTCCCCTCCCAGAGTATTCAGAAGGATGAGGAGCCCGTCGATGGCCGGACTGTCCTCAATCTCCGCCAGCATGGGCAGCAGATGTTCGTATTTCGTGGCCTTTGTACTGCCTGACACTGCCTCGTGGCCCTCGATCTCCCCAATGATGGTGATGAGCTTGATCCTGTGGGGAGTGCCCTCCCGGCCGCCGCCCTCCTCCAGGTCCATGGTCCCCATCTCCCTGATCTCCTCCTGCTTCTCTTCCTGGCTCTTCTCCGGTTCGCCTTCCTGTCTTTTCATCTCCATAAAAAAGCACCTCCATAGTGTTAGTATGGAAGTGCCTCTGTCTTTTTATGCATTAAATCTGAGCGAGAGCCTGCTCGATGTCCGCGATGATATCCTCCGCGTTCTCAATTCCCACGCTGAACCGGATCAGCTCAGGCTGTACGCCGGCCTCACGCAGCTCCTGGTCGTTCATCTGGCGGTGTGTGTGGCTGGCCGGGTGAAGGACGCAGGTCCTGGCGTCTGCCACGTGGGTCACAATGGCCGCCAGCTTCAGGTGATCCATCATCTTCTCCGCCGCGGCTCTTCCGCCCTTCAGGCCAAAGGTGATGACGCCGCAGGTGCCCTTCGGCATATATTTCTGTGCCAGCTCATAGTAGGAATCTCCCTCCAGAGACGGGCAGTGCACCCAGTCCACCTTCTCATGTCCCTTCAGGTAGCGGGCCACCTTCAGGGCGTTCTCGCAGTGTCTGGGCATCCGCAGGTGCAGCGTCTCCAGCCCAATGTTCAGAAGGAACGCGTTCTGGGGAGCCTGAATGGATCCCAGGTCCCGCATAAGCTGAGCGGTGGCCTTTGTGATGTAGGCGCCCTTTCCGAATTTCTGGGTGTACACGATGCCGTGGTATGTCTCATCAGGGGTGGTAAGTCCCGGGAATTTCTCCGCATGGGCTTCCCAGTCAAAATTGCCGCTGTCAATGATAGCCCCGCCCACACAGGAGGCATGTCCGTCCATATACTTGGTAGTGGAGTGAGTCACAATGTCGGCTCCCCACTCAAAGGGCCGGCAGTTGATGGGGGTGGCAAAGGTGTTGTCCACAATCAGCGGCACCCCGTGGGCGTGGGCCGCCTTTGCGAACTTCTCGATATCAAGGACAACAAGGGCCGGATTGGCAATAGTCTCTCCAAAGACCGCCTTTGTGTTGTCGCGGAACGCCGCGTTCAGCTCCTCCTCGCTGCAGTCCGGATCCACGAAGGTGGCGTCCACGCCCATCTTCTTGATGGTGTGGGCGTACAGATTGTATGTACCGCCGTAGAGAGCGGAGGCGCACACGATATGGTCTCCCTCCTGGGCAATGTTCATGACCGCATAGAAGTTAGCCGCCTGTCCGGAGGAGGTCAGCATACCGGCATATCCGCCCTCCAGGTCACAGATCTTGGCCGCCACGGCATCGTTTGTCGGGTTCTGGAGGCGTGTGTAGAAATAGCCTGACTCCTCCAGATCAAAAAGCCGTCCCATCTGCTCGCTTGTCTCGTATTTGAATGTTGTGCTCTGGTAAATGGGAAGAACCCTGGGTTCCCCGTTCTTCGGTGTGTATCCGGACTGGATACATTTTGTCTCTATCCTGTAATCGCTCATGTTTCCTTCCTTTCCTGCTCGTTTATGAGAACAAATATTTTTTCTCCAGATCCTCCACCATGGACGCGTACACTTCCCTGCACTCCTCCAGCCTGTCCGCCTGGATCAGTTCAATGCAGCGCCGCAGATAGGAGCTGTAGATGTCGTCGTATATCCGGGACGCATCCGCCTCTTTGTTAATGCGGTTGACGATAGTGGGGGCTACATTGTAGTACTCCTCCACGATCCGCTCCCCCTCCTTCGTGGAAATCAGGTAGTGATCCCTGTAATCCCGCAGGAGGTTCAGCTCATAGCAGTTGTCCCCCTGGTTCCTGCTGGCACAGACGGCGGTGGTGATATAGCAGGGATGGGACTTAAAGCCGTCCTTCAGGCTCTCAAAATCAGACCGGCTGATCTTCATGGTCACCGGCGGCTCGTTCCACCGCTCCACCATCCGGTCGATGATCCGGCTGCAGTGCTCATTTTTGTCGTAGCCCAGCACAGGCATGACAAAGGTGACCATGGCCATATTGTAGTCGATCATCAGGCCTTCTCTTTTATTCTTGCTCTTTACCGCCTCGATCTGCCTGTGGGCGTAGTCCGGGATAGCGCCTGCCAGCGCCTCCACCGTCTTCTCCTCGTCCTCAGCCTGTTCGCAGGCCTCGCTCAGGGCTGCCACCAGCTCCCGGTTCTTCTCCCAGCATTTCATAAAAGCATCCGCATAGAGCTTTCTCTTAAAAAACTGGCGGTAATCCTGCATTTCCACAAACAAATCGATCAGCTTCTGCTGTAATGCTTCCAATTCCATAGCATATCCCGCCTACATATCCCAGTTGTGGTAGACGTTCTGCACGTCGTCATCGTCGTCCAGCAGATCCAGCGTCTTCTGGATGTTCTGGATATCCTTCTCGTCAGAGAGCTCCACCCATGTCTGGGGGATCATGGTCACCTCCGCCTGAGCCATGGGGATGCCTGCCTCCTCCAGAGCAAGGCGCACGTTGCTGAAGTCATCCGGGTCTGTGATGATCTCGTAGCTGTCCTCCTCCTCGGCAAAGTCCTCGGCGCCTGCGTCCAGAGCCTGCATCATCAGCTCGTCCGGATCCCCCTCGTACTCCTCCTTGGCCACCAGGATCTGTCCTTTCCTGTCAAACATGAAGGACACACAGCCCGGGGTTCCCACATTTCCGCTTCCCTTTGTAAAGGCGCTCTTCACATTGGAGGCGGTGCGGTTCTTGTTGTCCGTCAGCGTCTCCACGATGATGGCCGTTCCTCCGGGGCCGTATCCCTCGTATGTAATGTGCTCGTAGTTGGAGGCGTCCGCGTCGCCCGCCGCCTTCTTTATATTTCTCTCGATGGTGTCGTTGGGCATATTGTTGGCCTTCGCCTTGGCGATTACGTCACGCAGCCTGCTGTTGTTGGCCGGGTCCGCGCTGCCTCCCTCCTTGATGGCAACCACAAGCTCTTTCCCTATCTTTGTAAAGATCTTTCCTTTTGCCGCGTCATTTTTCTCTTTCTTATGCTTGATATTGGCAAATTTTGAATGTCCTGACATTTTCCTCTCTCCTTGTATCTTCTATATTCACACTTTTTCTATTCTATCACTCCCCGCCCATTTTTTCAATCCTGACTGACTGGATAGCGTTGTTGTCCACCTTCAGCACGGTAAATCTGTAGCCCCCGAACTCCACCACGCAGTGCTCATCCTCCCCGGGGATCCGGTCAAGCTGCCCTGTCAGGAAGCCGTTTAGAGTCTCATATTCCTCTGTGTCCATGGAAATGCCCAGCATCTCCTCCAGATCCTCCAGGTCCGTAAAGCCGCTGGCCGTCACAGAGCCGTCAGCCTGTCTGACGATGGTCTCCTCCTCTTCGTCGTACTCGTCCAGGATATTGCCCATGATCTCCTCCAGGATATCCTCCATAGCCACAAGCCCTGATGTCTGGCCGTACTCGTCCAGCACGATGACCACGTGCTTCTTTTTCGCCTGCATCTCCTTGAAGAGAGTGTCAATGCTCTTGGACTCCGGTATGAAGGTGACCGGGCGTATGTACTCCTTCAACTCTCTGACCGGCTTTTCGCGCAGCTCCTCGTTCATGTAGCAGACCATGGCCTCCCGCAGATGCATGGTGCCGATGATCTCGTCAATATCCTCGTGGTAAATGGGAAATCGGGAGTGGTTCTCCTCCAGCATGAACTTCAGCGCATCCTCCAATGTCTCCTCCCCGTCAATGGCCACAATGTCTCTTCTGTGGGTCATGATGTCCCTGGCGTCCTTGTCCATGTACCGGAAAATATTTCGGATGAGCTCTGTGGCCTCCTGGCCGAGCTCGGGCTTTTCCCTCAGGTCCTCATCCTCCTGAAACATCTGTTTCATCCTCTGAAACAAGCTTCCTTCTTCCATAATCTCTCCTCTATCGCTCCTTTTTTGTATCTATGTATGAAGCTCAAAGCTGACCTTGAGCGCTTCATCTACTTTATCCATCAGTTCCCTGTCCAGGTGGCAGACCATGTCCTTCAGCCTCCGCTTGTCGATGGTGCGGATCTGCTCCAGCAAAATGACAGAGTTCTTTACAATCCTGTATCTGCTAGCATCGATCTCCACATGGGTGGGCAGCTTTGCCTTATTCATGCGGGATGTGATGGCCGCGCAGATGACTGTGGGGCTGTGCCTGTTCCCGATATTGTTCTGAATGATCAGCACCGGGCGCACGCCGCCCTGCTCAGACCCCACTACAGGGCTTAAATCTGCATAATAAATATCACCGCGTTTTACCTGCACTTTTTGTCACACTCCGATTTACTCAAGATACTGATAGTATTGCCAGCTTTCTCGGATGTATTCCAAATCGTGCGTGGATGCTATTCAAAATAGTCCATCTGCTCTGCGACCTGACCATTCCGGATGTACTCTCTGGGCACGCGTTTGCTGATATCGCAGACAAACTCGTAATTAAACCTGCCGGACAGATCTGCCAGGGTGTCTATGGAGACCCCTGTGCCCTTCTCCTCCCCCGCCAGGATGATCCGGTCGCCAAACTGTACGTCCTCTATATCTGTTGCGTCCACCATAAACTGATCCATGCACACCCGCCCCAGGATGGGGGCTTTTTTCCCATGTATCAGCACATATCCTTTACCTGACAGGCTTCTTGGATAGCCGTCCCCGTATCCCACAGGCACTGTGACGATCTTTGTCCTCCGTTCTGTGACATAGGTTCCCCCGTAGCTGACGAAGGTTCCCGGCTCCACCCATTTGACGTGGGACACATGGCTTATGAGCTCCATGGCGGGCTTTAAGGGCACCAGTTCCTTTTGCACCTCCCCGGAGGGGTACAGCCCATACATGGCGATGCCTGCCCGGACAAGATCCATGGCCGCCTCCGGCATGTCGATGATGCCGGCGCTGTTGGAGCAGTGGCACAGTTTAAACGCAACGCCCCTGTCCGCAAGCCGGGCCTTCATCCACAGGTATTTCTCCATCTGGCCCCGGGTAAATGCTTTATCCGTCTCATCTGCCTTGGAGAAGTGGGTAAACATCCCCTCCGCCTCAATGCCGGGAAGTCCGGCAGCCCGGGCAATGGCGTCCGCGCTCTCCTCGCTGATGAGAAAGCCCAGTCTGGACATACCGGTGTCCAGCTTGATGTGGATGTAAGCGGTCTTTCCCAGCCTTCCGGCCCTCTCGGAGACGTCCCGGGCCATCTCCTCCGTGTAGCAGGTCATGCGGATCTCCTGCCGGATCATCTCGTCTCTTTGCTCCGGGAAGGTGCACCCCAGCACAAGGATGGGCTTTTGTATCCCCTTCTTCCTGAGCAGCGCCGCCTCGTCGGGCGTGGCGGCCGCGTAGCCCCAGATGTAGTTCTTCTCCTCCATAACGTACTTCGCGATCTGGGCCGCCCCGTGGCCGTAGCCGTCCATCTTGATGACGCCGATCATCTTCGTGTCAGAAGGGAGTCTCCTTCTCATCATCTCCAGATTGTACTCGATCGCATCCAGGTCGATCCTGGCACAGATCCTGGTGTATTTCTTCATGCTCTATTCCTCCAGTCTTTTCAATACCGTCCCTACCGCGTCTGCCAGATCTCTTGCCAGCACACTGTATATGCCCTTCTCCTCCCGGGCCGCGTCCCCCGCAAGCCCGTGCAGGTATACGCCCAGAACCGCGCTGTCAAAGCAGGACATCCCCTGGGCCAGGAGCCCTGTGATGACTCCCGCCAGCACATCGCCGCTTCCGGCCTTTGCCATCGCCGCGTTGCCGGACAGGTTCACAAAGGGGTGCTCCCCCTGCCTGCACACGCAGGTCCTGGCGTCCTTCAGCACACAGGTGACACGGTACTCTCCCGTGAACTGGGCCAGCACATCCAATCGGTTCCTCTTCAGCTCCTCCACCGGCCTTCTTGTGACTCTTGACATTTCCTTCATGTGGGGCGTGAATACGAAATTTTCGTGGGGCAGCTTTCCCAGATAGCGGGTGTGCTCCGCCAGCAGGTTCAGGCCGTCCGCATCCACCACGCAGGGAACCTGCACGTTCTCCAGCGTAGTCTGCAGGATGCGCCTTGCCTTGTCACTTGTGCCAAGTCCGGACCCGATGCTGACTACGTCCGCCCAGCTAAGGAGCCTTAGGAGCTCCCTCTCGTCAAAGAAGTCATAGCAGCGGATGATGGCCTCCGGCAGCAGGGTCTGCAGGATGGTCCGGTTGTCCTCCGGCGTGTAGATCTGCACAAGCCCCGCCCCTGTCCTGTAGGCTGCCAGGGCTGCCAGATAAGCGGCCCCCGCCATGCCCTGGCTCCCGGCTATGATAAGGGCTTTCCCGTAATCCCCCTTGTGGGAGTCGGGCCGTCTCCTGGGAAGCATGCTCCCCGCGTCCTTCTCCTCCAGGGCGTAGGCCACCTTGCTGTCTCCCTCCAGGCCCGAGGTATCGACACCGATATCCCTCACGACCAACTCCCCGGCGTAATCCCGGCCGGGATCCAGGGTACATCCCAGCTTGGCGCACTGGAAGGTCACTGTCAGATCCGCCTTAAAAGCGCTCGTGGCCACTTCCCCGTTGGTGGTGGAGACGCCGGAGGGAACATCCACCGCGATCTTCACGCCTCCGGACCGGTTCATAGCCTGGATACAGGCGAGATAGCTCCCCTCCACCCGGCGGCTTAAGCCGGCTCCGAAAATGGCGTCTATCAGTATACTATATTCTCCTTCTTCGAAAGAGTTTCCCAGGACGCCTCCGGCCTCCTTGAAAAGCTCGATCTGCCTCTTTGTCTCCTCTGTGCAGTGGTCCGGATTTCCCACCATCACCGCAGTCACTCCGGCCCCCTTCTCAAGCAGCAGCCTTGCGATGGCAAAGCCGTCTCCCCCGTTGTTGCCGGAGCCGCACACCACGCACACGCAGGACAGGTCAAAGCCTCTGTCCATGACCGTCTCCACAAACGTGCGGGCCGCACGCTCCATCAGGATCAGCGACGGGATCTTTTTCTCCCGTATGGTATAGCTGTCCGCCGCCTTCATCTGTCTTCCGTCTGGCAGAAATAGCATAAAATCACCCTCCCTTTCCCTGCGCCACAGGCAGGTTTGTTTTTGAAGCCGCCGTCCCGCTGCGCTCAGACAGGTCCACGGCAACGCAAAAGACGTGTAAAGAAGGCCTGTCTCACACACGCCGGCTTTACACGTCTCAAAGTCCTGTTACTTCTCTGATTTTTTCTGTTCCTCTTTGTAACGGCTGATATTGTAGGACAGCCGCATCAGGCTCTCTGACAGGTGGACATTTTCAACGATCACATCATCCGGAAGATTCAGATCCGTATGTGCGAAGTTCCATATCGCCTTCACTCCGTACGACACCAACTGGTTGGCAACCTCAATCGCCTTTGCCTTCGGGATCGTCAGAATACCGATCTCTATGTCATTGTTCTTAACAAAGTCCTCCAGCTCGTCCATCATATGGATGGGCACGCCCCGGATCGTCATCCCCTTCAGTGTGGGATTGACATCAAAGATACCCTTGAGCACAAATCCCCGTTTTTCAAACGCCGCGTAGTTCGCCAGCGCATGTCCCAGATTACCGGCCCCGATGATGACCATGTCATGATCCTCCTCCAGGCCAAGTATCTTTCCTATCTCTGTGTAGAGATATTTTACATTATATCCATACCCCTGCTGGCCAAAGCCGCCGAAGTTGTTCAGATCCTGCCGTATCTGGGATGCTGTCACATGCATTTTCTTGCTCAGGTCGTTCGAGGAAATGCGCTCCACGCCGTTCTCCAGCAGCTCCCCTAAATAGCGGTAATATCTTGGAAGTCTACGTATGACTGCCTGCGAAATTTCTCTGCCTTCCACTTTATCCACCTTCCATTTCAGTTTCTCAGATTTTATTATATAGAATTGTTACAATAAAGTCAATTTATTGTTCTCAAAAGTTCCTCAAATCAGCGCTGACAGCCTTCTGGAAATTGACACGCCGCAGGTTCCCCGATATAATAGTTAAGGCTTTAAAATGCACGGTTTTTACGCAGGAGGTACACCATGATACTGGCATGTCACAATATAGAAAAATCATTTGGGGAGGAGGTCATCGTGCGCGACGGCTCTTTCCATATAGAAGACCACGAGAAGGCAGCCCTGGTGGGAAGCAATGGGGCCGGGAAATCCACCATCCTCAAGATGATCGTGGGGGAGCTGCCTCTGGACGGCGGCTCAGTCACCCTGGCAAAGGGCCGCACCCTGGGCTATCTGGCCCAGCACCAGGACCTGACAGGGGGAAACACGATCTACGAGGAGGTGAAGACCGCCAAGGCGCAGATCATCGCCATCGAGAGGGAGATCCGGCAGATCGAGGAGGAGCTGCCCTCCCTCCAGGGGGATGCCCTGACAGAGCGGCTGAACACCTATCACCGGCTGACGGAGCAGTTTGAGCGGGAGAACGGCTACGCCTACGAGAGCGAGATCACCGGCGTTCTGAAGGGACTGGGCTTTGGGGAGGAGGATTTCTCCAAGGCTGTGGACACCCTCTCCGGAGGACAGAAGACCCGGGTCTCCCTGGGGAAGCTGCTCCTCACCAGACCGGATGTGCTGCTCCTTGACGAGCCCACCAACCACCTGGACTTAAACTCCATCTCCTGGCTGGAGACCTATCTTCTGAACTACCCCGGGGCTGTGCTCATCGTGTCCCATGACCGGTATTTTCTGAACCGGGTAGTGACAAAGGTGGTCGAGATCGAGCAGGGGAAGCTGACCACCTACATGGGCAACTACTCCGCCTACGCGGAGAAGAAAAAGCAGGTCCGGGAGGCACGCCTGAAGGAGTACATGAACCAGCAGCTGGAGATCCGCCACCAGGAGGCGGTCATCGAGAAGCTCCGCTCCTTCAACCGTGAAAAGTCCATCAAGCGGGCGGAGAGCCGGGAGAAAATGCTGGACAAGATGGAGCGGATCGAGAAGCCGGCGGAGCTGAAGACAGACATCCACCTGACGCTGGAGCCCTCCTGTGTCAGCGGAAACGATGTTCTCTCGGTAGAACACCTGAGCAAAGCCTTCCCGGATCAGACGCTCTTCACTGATGTCAGCTTCGACATCCGCCGGGGCGAGCACGTGGCCGTCATCGGCGACAACGGGACGGGAAAGACCACTCTCCTCAAGATCCTGAACGACGTGCTCCCCGCAGACAGCGGCAGCTTCACCCTGGGGGCCAACGTCCACGTGGGCTACTACGACCAGGAGCACCACGTGCTCCACATGGAGAAGACTGTGTTCGAGGAGATCTCGGACGACTACCCGGATCTGACGGGCACCCAGATCCGCAACATGCTGGCCGCTTTCCTCTTCACGGGGGACGATGTGTTCAAGCGGATCGGAGATTTAAGCGGAGGCGAGCGGGGCCGGGTATCCCTGGCAAAGCTGATGCTCTCAGAGGCCAATTTCCTGATCCTGGACGAGCCCACCAACCATCTGGACATCGCCTCAAAGGAGATACTGGAAAACGCCCTGAACAATTATACCGGCACGGTCCTCTATGTATCCCACGACCGGTATTTTATCAACCAGACGGCCACCCGCATCCTGGAGCTGGTGAACCACACCTTTGTGAACTACATCGGCAACTACGATTACTACCTGGAAAAGCGGGAGGAGCTGACCGCCGCCTACGCGTCCTCCTCTTCCGCACCCGCTTCAGCGAAGACCGGGAAAGCCGCACCCGCTGAGACAGTGTCCGAGGCCAAGCTGAGCTGGCAGGAGCAAAAGGAGGCCCAGGCCAGGGAGCGCAAAAGACAGAACGACCTGAAGAAGACAGAGGATCTGATCACCAGTCTGGAGGAGCGGGACGCACAGATTGACGAGCTCATGGCCACAGAGGAGGTGTACACCAACTCTGTGAAATGCCAGGAGCTGGCAAAGGAAAAGGCGGACATAGCCGCCCGGCTGGAGGAGCTGTACAAAAAATGGGAGGAGCTTGCGTAAGGCAGGCTCCTCCCTCTTTTGTAATGCAGGCGCATATTTTATGGCATTTTTTCTCTATAATATTTTCTTCTTCTTGAAGATCAGAATACAGACAATGATGACGATCAGGCTCAGCACGATAACCCCGGGATAGCCGTTCTGCAGCTCAGGCATATCCTTAAAATTCATGCCGTACCAGCCCGTGATCAAAGTCAGCGGAAAGAAGATGGTGGACAGGACGGTGAGGAACTGCATGTTGCTGTTCTGCCTTGCATCCACCTGAGCCTGGTACACGTCCCGCACCTGCTGGGCGTACTCCAGCAGGTGGGAGGTGCGGCTCATGAGTCGGTCTGCCCGGTCTGAGAGTGTCCCGAAGTATTTGAGCTGCTTTTTGGCGAAAAAGCCGTTCTCATTTTCCTCCAGCTCTCTCCCCATATCCATCATCTCGTCGTAATAGCTGCGCAGGTTCAGAAGCTTTCTCCTGATGGGCATCAGCTCCTGCTGGAAATTCTCGATCTTCCCCTGCATGGCGTCCTCCTCCATGTGCATCAGCGTCTTCTCGTACTGCATCAGCAGCTCCTGGTCCCTGCTCATGAACTCGGCAATGTAATTGTAGATAAACCGCTCCTTTGTCTCTCCCTGGTGAGCCTTTTTGCTCTTGATCCTGCGGATCAGCCGCATGGAGAAATCCTCGTCGTCCACCAGCACCACATGATTCTGGTTGATGAAAAAATAGATCCGGTAGCGGCTTCCCAGCACATCCAACAGCTTGGGGATACACAGGGTCCCAACCAGGCACTCCTGCTGTGTCTCCAGCTTGCAGAAGCCGATCTGTCCCAGCTGGATATCATTTTCATACTGGATGCCGGACAGGTCGAGAACCCGCCTGGAGTTCCGGGAGTCGGTGAGGAAGACCGCGGGGCACTGCTCCAGCCTCCACGCCTCCTCGTCCATTTTTTCCAGCCTCTCTCCCATCTTCCATATCATGCTTCTCAACACCTTTTCTCTCTATGTTATGCGCTTTCCGATTTTATGCCTTCCCCGCCTTCTCGTAGGCCTCCTGGTAAAAATACTCCTGGGCGTTCAGGGGCTCCTCCCCCTCCTTCTGGGCCACATGTCTGTACTCCCCGTCGCTGCAGGCCTCCCTGGCCTTCTGATTGTCTCTCAGCATAGTGTCAAAAATGGACTGCAGGCGCTCCTTTAAGTCCTCCTGGAGGACAGGGGCAGCCACCTCCACTCTGCGCACCGTGTTTCTCGTCATAAAGTCCGCAGAGGCGATGTAGTACTTTGCCCGCTGGCCCCTTCCAAAGATGTAGATCCTGGAGTGCTCCAGAAATCTGCCCACAATACTGATGATCCGGATGTTCTCCGTGCTGCCCTCCACGCCTGGGATGAGACAGGCAATGCCCCGGATGATCATGTCGATCTTCACGCCGGCACAGGAGGCCTCGATCAGCTTGTCGATGATCTTCTTGTCTGTCAGGGAGTTCAGCTTCAGCCCGATGTAGGCTTCCTCCCCGTTCTGAGCCCGGCTGATCTCCCCGTCGATCATATCCAGCACTCTGTTCTGGAGGCACTTGGGCGCCACCAGGAGCTTATCGGACTTCTCCACCACCTCGCCCTTGGAAAGAGCCTGGAACACAGCTGACGCCTCCAGCCCGATATCCACATTTGCTGTCATGAGCGACAGATCCGTGTAGAGGCGGGACGTCTTCTCATTGTAGTTTCCGGTTCCGATCTGGGTGATGTACTCTACCCGGCCCTCAGCCTTTCTGGTGATCAGGCAGAGCTTGGAGTGGACCTTGTAGCCCTCCAAACCGTAGATTACCTGGCAGCCGGCCGCCTCAAGCCGTCTGGACCACTCGATATTGTTTTCCTCGTCAAAGCGTGCACGCAGCTCCACAAGGACCACGACCTCTTTTCCGTTCTCAGCCGCCTCTATGAGAGCCTCAACCACCTTGCTCTGCTTTGCCAGACGGTAGAGGGTCATTTTAATGGAGATGACGTTCTCGTCCTCAGCCGCCTCGCTGAGCAGGCGGAGGAAGGGCCGGATGGACTCATAGGGATAGGACAGCATCTTGTCCTCCTCCTTGATCTGCTCTATGAGGCTTCTTCCCTCCTGGAAGGCGGGGGATTTCTGAGGCACTCTCTTCTCAAAGAAGAGCTCCGGATTTTTCCGCAGGATGTCCTGTATCTGGAAGAGGAAGGACAGATCCAGGGGCGCCTGGCTCCGGAACACGTGGGTAGAGTCCAGATCCAGATATTTGCAGAGTGTCTCCACCACATCCCCATCCATCTCCCTGGAGAGCTCCAGGCGGACCGGGGAGAGCTTTTTTCTCCTCTTGATCAGGTCTGCCATGAACTCCCGGTAGTCCAGGTCCTCATCGTAGAGGGCGTCCGCGTCAATGTCCGCATTCCTTGTTACACGGATCAGAGATTTGGCCTTGATCTGGTAGCCGTCGAACACTCTGGGAATATAGTGGAGGATCAGCTCTTCTGCCAGCATGTAACAGCCCTCCTGCCCCCGCACTGGGATCAGCCTCTCCACCATGGTGTTGGTGCAGGGGATAATGCCAAGTCTCTCCTTTTTGTTCTTCGTCTCAAGGACAGCCACCGCGTAGATCTCCTTGTTGCGCAGGAAGGGGAAGGGCTGTCTCTTTCCAACCACTGTGGGGGAGATCAGGGGGGCGATCTCCATCTGGAAAAATCTGGACAGGCTGTCCTTCTCCTCCTCGGAGAGACGGCCAAAATCTGTCAGCCGCACACCGCAGGGCTCCAACTTCTCCATCAGGGTGTTGTAGGCCCTGTCCCTTCTCCCGCTGAGCTCACGCACTTTTTTCAGGATCTCTCTGATCTGCTCCGCCGAGGTCATATGGGTCTTATTGTCCCGGATCTTTTTTCCCAGCAGCATCTGGTCCTGCAGGGAGCCCACGCGGACCATGAAAAATTCATCCAGGTTGCTCTGGTAGATGGACGCAAAGCTGAGCCGCTCGCACAGGGGCACCCGCTCGTCCTCCGCCTCCTCAAGCACCCGCTCGTTGAATTTCAGCCAGGACAGCTCTCTGTTCATAAACACCTGTTTTTTTGCCTTTTCTTTCTCCATCGTATCCTCCTCTTTTATTATTCCTTTGTATCTGCCCACTCGGCAATGTCGCCTCTGTAGATGTCCGCCAGCATGTCCGCGCTCAGGTCGTCAAGGGGATTGGACGCCTGCACGATGATCCGGATGCCGTCCTTTGCCACCGGGACCGGATCCAGCACATTTTTCTCGTAATCATACAGCTCTCTGGAAACCATAGCCATATCGCAGTCTCCTGTCAGGGTGTCTGTGATCCCCTGGGAGGAGTCTGATGCCGTCACCTGGATGTCCGCGCCCGGGTTTGCCTCCTCGTAGGCCTCAGCCAGCGCCTCCATCACCGGAGCCAGACTGGTGGATCCGTGGATCCGAAGTGTCCCGGCCGGCTGCGAGGAGAGGAACACATCCTTTCCCTCCCCGGCAGGTACAAAGAACTCTCCCACGATTTCCTGTCCCTTTCCTGTCACAAAAGTCAGGAAATCCTCCTTCAGCGCATTCTGATCGTCCGCACTGGCAAGGTAGAGGGTCCGGTCCAGCGGGTACTTACCGCTCTCAATAGTCTGGTCGTCCGCCTTCACGCCGTCCACCGCCAGCTCCTTCACGCTGTCGTCCCCGGAAATATCTGTGCCCCAGCTCACATAGCCGATGGCGCTCTTATCGCTTCCCACCGCCGCGATCACATCCTGGCCGGAGGTCGCAGTCTTTGCCGTCTCCAGAATATAGTCCCTGTCGTCCACGCCCTCCTCGTTAAGGCCCAGGGCCTGGGCAAGGCTGCTGCGGGTGCCGGACCCGCTCTCTCTGGTGATCACCTTGATCTGTCCGAGGGCTGTCAGCTCCTCAGCCTGCCTGTCGCCACCATCCGCCGGCTCGCTGCCGCTGCAGGCTCCTAGAAGGCAGGCCGCACCCGCTGCCGCCGCAATCGCTGTAATTGCTGTCATACGTCTCCATTTTTTCATTCGCATACATTCCTGTCCTTTTTATAATACATATTCTTCCCTATTATAAATGGTTTTCATGAATTTGTAATCCGAATTTATGTTAAATCTATGTAAAATTGACGCCGGGACATGCAAACTCGCCCAGCGCCATTTCAATCGTATCAATATCTTTCAAAATATCCCCTGTTGTACTGATAATATAGGTGAATATTCCCGGAAGGGCCGCAGTAGCAGTAATTGTGCCGGCATCCCGGCACAATTGCGCACCAATTACGTTAATTGCAGACGTAATACTTTTGCAAAGTATTACGTCTGCAATTAAACTACGCCAGTTTTTCTGCAATTGCCAGAATAAATTCTTCGCTGTTGAGCACAGTGGGGTTCTCCATTGTGGTGATCAGCGCCAGGTCCTTTGTCATTTTTCCTTCCTCGATGGTGTCGATGGTGGCCTTCTCCAGCTTGTCCGCAAAGGCCATCAGCTCCTTGTTGCCGTCCAGCTCGCCGCGCTTTCTCAGGGCGCCGGTCCAGGCGAAGATGGTTGCCACAGAGTTGGTGGATGTCTCCTCGCCCTTCAGGTACTTGTAGTAGTGGCGCTGCACAGTCCCGTGAGCCGCCTCGTACTCGTAATAGCCCTCCGGGGATACGAGAACAGAGGTCATCATGGCCAGGGAGCCGAAGGCGGAGGACACCATGTCGCTCATGACATCTCCGTCGTAGTTCTTGCAGGCCCAGATGTAGCCGCCCTCGGATTTCATGACGCGGGCCACCGCGTCGTCGATGAGGGTGTAGAAGTATACGATGCCCGCCTTCTCGAACCTCTCGGCGTACTCTTTATCGTAGATCTCCTGGAAAATGTCCTTGAATGTGTGGTCATACTTCTTGGAGATGGTGTCCTTTGTGGCAAACCACAGATCCTGCTTTGTATCCAGGGCATAGTTGAAGCAGCTCCTTGCAAAGCTTGCGATGGAGTCGTTGACATTGTGCATACCCTGCACGATACCCGCCCCTGTGAAGCTGTGCACAAGCTCTCTCTCCTCGTGTCCGTCCTCAGCTGTGTAGACGAGCTCCACCTTGCCGGCTCCCGGGATCTTCATCTCAGTTCCCTTGTACACATCCCCGTAGGCGTGCCTTGCGATGGTGATGGGCTTCTTCCAGTTCTTCACACAGGGCTCGATCCCCTTCACAACGATGGGCGCCCGGAACACAGTCCCGTCCAGGATGGCACGGATCGTTCCGTTGGGGCTCTTCCACATCTCCTTCAGATCATACTCAGTCATGCGGGCCGCATTGGGAGTAATGGTGGCGCATTTCACTGCCACCTTGTATTTCTTTGTGGCGTTGGCGGAGTCAATGGTCACCTGGTCATTGGTCTCGTTGCGGTGCTCCAGTCCCAGATCATAGTACTCTGTGTTGAGCTCGATAAACGGCTCCAGAAGATGCTCTTTGATCATCTTCCAGAGGATTCTTGTCATCTCGTCTCCGTCCATCTCCACGATCGGGGTGGTCATCTTGATCTTTTCCATGTTCGTATTCTCCTTTTCTTTAAATAAATTATTTGGATCAGCGTTTTTATTCTTCTATATGAAGATTTTTCATCACCTTCATGATGTGTTCGTTGGCAAGTCGCTCTGCCAGATCCTCGTCTCTGGACTTGATGGCCTCCAGGATAGAGCGGTGCTCCTCGATGGATTTCTCAGCCCGGCTCTCCTCCTCCACGGACATGGTCCTGGCCATCTTCACATATTTGTGAAAATCTGACAGTACATGTTCCAGTATACGACTATTGGAGGCGTGATACAAGACCTTGTGGAATTTTCCGTCCAGCTCTGACACCTGCTGTGCCTTTTCTGCACCCTTTTTGTCCGCACTCTTTCTTTTCAGATGGAACTCGGACAGAAGGATCACCTCCTCCAGCTCCTCGATCTGCTCCTCCGTGATATACCTGGTGGCCCATCTGGCGCAGAGTCCCTCCAGCATGGACCGGATCATGTAAATATCGTGCACGTCCTTCAGGGAAATGCCGGTCACGTAGGCTCCCTTGTTGGGGATGATGGACACAAGGCCCTCCAGCTCCAGCTGGCGCAGCGCCTCCCGCACCGGAGTCCTGCTGACCCCCAGCTCCTCCCCGATGGCGGCCTCCCGGAGCTCATCATTTTCCTTGTAGACACCGGAGAGGATGTCCTCCCGCAGTCTGCGGAACACCCTTCCCCGGAGAGATTGGTCCTGGTACTCTTCCATTGCCTTTAGTCCTCCTGCGCTGTCAGCGTCACGCCTGTCCTGCGGCACGCGTCGTCAATGACCTTTAAGAGCTCCTCGTCTGTCAGCACCGTGACGCGTCCGCTCTCGTACTCCTGGTCTACCCAGTCCTTGACGATAGACACAAGCTCTGTGTTTTTGTCCACCTGTTTCCCCTCCGGCAGATGGAAGTAGGTGTTGATCCAGTGGGCAATGCCCGCCAGCCCGGAGGTGTTGGACACAGCCACAAGGGGCGGTCTGTTCAGGAATTTGTCCGTGTCAAATATATTGTAGATCTCCTCGTTCTTCAAAAGGCCGTCCGCGTGGATGCCGGCTCTCGTGACGTTAAAATTCTTTCCCACAAAGGGCGTTCTGGAGGGAATGTGGTAACCGATCTCCTTCTCGTAATATTCGGCCAGCTCTGTGATCACGGTGGTGTCCATGCCGTCCAGGGTACCCCTCAGCTGGGCGTACTCAAAGACCATGGCCTCAAGAGGCGTGTTTCCTGTCCTCTCCCCGATGCCGAAGATGGAGCAGTTCACGCCGCTTGCCCCGTAGAGCCAGGCTGTGGAGGAATTGCTGACCGCCTTGTAAAAATCATTGTGTCCGTGGAACTCAATGAGCTCGCTGGGCACGCCCGCGTGGACCCTAAGCCCGTAAATGATGCCCGGGATGGACCTTGGGATCACGGCTCCGGGGTAGTTGACGCCATATCCCATCGTGTCGCAGACGCGGATCTTCACCGGGATCTGGTACTCCTTCATCAGGTTCATGAGCTCCAGGCAGAAGGGAATGACAAACCCGTAAATGTCTGACCTGGTGATGTCCTCCAGATGACACCTGGGGCTGACGCCGGTCTCCAGACACTCCCTTATAACGGAGAGATAGTGCTCCATGGCCTGCCTTCTCGTCATTTTCAGCTTATAGAAAATATGGTAGTCCGAGCAGCTCACAAGGATACCCGTCTCCTTCATGCCGATCTCCTTCACCAGCTCAAAATCCTTCTTGCTGGCCCGGATCCAGCTCGTGATCTCCGGAAACTGGTAGCCCTTCTCCATACACTGGTACACGGCGTCCCTGTCCTTTTTGCTGTACAGGAAAAATTCGCACTGGCGGATCTTGCCCTTCGGCCCGCCCAGCCTGTGAAAATAGTCGTAAATGTCCACGATCTGCTTCGTGCTGTAGGGCGCCCTGGACTGCTGTCCGTCGCGGAACGTGGTGTCTGTGATCCAGATCTCGTCCGGCATGCTGTGGGGCACGATCCTGTCGTTAAATGCAATCTTCGGTATCTCGTCGTAGTGGAAAAGATTTCTGAATACGTTCGGCTCTTTTACGTCCACGAGGGGATACATATGCTCCTCAAGCTGAAGCAGATTTGTGTGTTCATCAAGGTAAACCTTCCTGTCCTGCATGTGTCATCTCTCCTTTAGATTATTCTTGTATAATTGTATACAATCATACAATTGATGTCAATAACAATTTCCGATAACTTGTAATAATAGATGATATTGCAGTTGCCAGTATACATATTACGTGTTATAATATAATAAATATAATTCACTATTGCTATACAACACATTATTCTTTTGAATCAATACTCGCATTTCTTTTGAATAATACTGTCTTTTCAGTTTATAATTTTAATAATCCTTGAACTTGCCTAAATAATAAGATGAGAAAGAAGGGGTAAATATGGTTGTTTTATTTACTGTTTTATTATTTCTCTTTTTTATATTTCTTTTCTTGTGTTTTGTCTGTGCTGCCGCTTCAAAAAGAAATGGGCAGCAGGATAGTTCCGACCAGGAGCAGGAAAAATATATTCGGCTTCACAGAAAGGGCTGACCCTGCTATGCTGATGGCTCAAGATTTATACAGACGATTTCCGATGTATTATTAATTCTTGGAACTATATTTCCACTTCCCAGTCCCCTGGACAAGATCAATGTATGGCCGTTTTCTGTAAATATTCCCTCTGTATATTCAGGAAAGAAACCTTCATCCTGACTGTAAAGCCCACCTATTCCCGGAACGATAATCTGTCCTCCATGTTCATGTCCGGAAAGGACCAGATCAACATTCCACAGCTCCAGGCCTCTCCATAGAAGCATGCCTGCTGGTATGTGACACAAAAGGAGTTTAAAATCATCTGATTCTTCATACTGCTTTAAAAACTGATATTCATCTCCGTCGCCCCTCGGTTCGATCATACCATATTGGGACGCTCCGCCTATATTTATCATTGTATTGCCAATCACTGTCTCTATAGATTCATTGTCTAATACAGTTGCTCCTGCTTTTTCTATTTTGTCTCGTATGGATGTCTGATAATAATCTTCATAGTCTTCTTCATGGTTCCCATAAGAGAAATAGACTGGTGCCATATCAGATAACTGTTTAACAAGATTTTCAACAACATCCAGAGACTCTTCGTTCCTGTTGAGCATATCTCCTGTCATACAGATGATGTCCGGAGTCAGCTCCTCTACCATTTTAATCAGCTTCTCATTATCTTTTCCAAAGCTTCGATTGTGCAGATCTGAGAGCTGTACGACTCGGATAGTCTCTTGAATCTTGGGTGAAATAACTGTATACTTCTCTACAACCAGCTGATATTGCGATAGATAAATCCAGATACAGACGCCAACGATTACTGTCAGGTATAAAATTCTGCTATATATCCAAAGCTTGTTTTTCTTCTTTCTAATTTTTCTAATCATAAAATCCTCCTGCTCTTCACACATTCTAATGTCTGTTATGCTTGTTATACTGTCTTTTATCCTATATAATAATAGATAACAAAACAGAAAATATTGAAAAGGAAATCTTTAATAATGAAATTAATCGAATTATATCAAAAGAAAATATATCCAAATCTTCAATACCTGTTCACAAAATTTGACTCTGTTAAATACAGAAATTATGTTGTCTCTCTTCCGGAAAACTTTGCCTCTGATATCAGTCAAAAATACCAGAAAGTTATGCGCATTTGCGAAGGAGAGTACGAGTATGAATATTTCAACTTCTGCTACCTTAATAATGTCCTGTCGCTTGTCATCTTCTGCCTGCGCAGTGGGTTCCTGCCCTCTATAGAAATCAATCACTCAAAATCCTCTCAAATCCAGTGGACTTGGTATTTCGAGCAGCCTTTCCATATAGAACCGACTATCCCATGTCAGGAGGAAATCTGCCCTCGACGCAGTGCTTCCTTCCAGCCCCATTTTGAAGATATATATAATCCGGAAATGATAAAGCTCTGGGGAAAGATATACAACCAGTGTATGTGCTTCAACACGAGTACATACTCTTATATTCAAGAAGAATACCGCTCTCTTATATCCCCCTACAAACGAGTGCTGGGAATCATCTGTAGGGGGACAGACTACACCTCTCTTCATCCGCCTGGCCATCCGGTTCAGCCTTCCGTCCAAGAAGTGATTTCCTATTGCCAAGAGCATATGAAGAATACACCTTATGATGCCATCTATCTAGCCACAGAGGAAAGAAAAATACGAGACGCCTTTGCAGCAGCATTTCCTGGTAAAATACTTGAAAATAAAAGAAAATATTATGATGATATCTATTATAGCGACAACTCCATTCAATATATAAAAGATGTACATTTCCAAAGAGAAAATGATGACTATTTATCCGGACTTGAGTACCTTTCTTCTATCACTCTCCTCTCCCGATGCACATCACTGGTAGGCGGAAACTGTACAGGGACAATGGCCGCTGTCTTTCTGAACAGCGGCAGATATGAACATGTCCACATTTTCGACTATGGACTTTATCCCTTTAAGGAATAGTCAGGAATCACTCCCAGCACAGAGATGTCCAGATATCTTTGGACATCTCCCTTATCATTAATTTTTCTCTGGCCAGATGTAACGATAATAAGAAAGAAAAACAGCAAAGCGGCGGACAAAGCAACAGACTGAAGGACAGACCGCCACAAAACAGGGTAGGCTTGTCTACGGGGCAAATTGGGTTCGTCAGAGACGACAGCCCACGGCACACCTGTCGCCTCCTCAGCCTTTTCTACCGCATGAAAGCAGAGTTTTTCTGCAATCTGCTGTGTCTGGGATGGCTCCGTTCCAGCCACCAAAATGTGAACGATTCTGCTCTGATAATCTGACGACACATAGATCAAGTCCTGAAGCGCCTTGGCGTTAAGAATATCTTCCATACCCATGTCTGTAATCACATTCTCCAACACCGATCTACTTTGCATAATCTCAATAAAATCCTGTGTAAGCTGCTGGCTGGCATTCAAATCATCCGAAAGGATTTCTCCATCTGCCCGGATAGGTCGCACATAGATTTCTGCTGAAGAATAATATACTTTCTGTGTCATAAATCCGGCTATGATTCCTCCTGTTATACTTGCCAGAACAATCCACAGTAAAACAACTCTTTTATATTTTTTTATATATTCTACAATTTCTTTTATCTGTAGAATCAGTTCATCCTTTTCCCTCAATTCTCACACCTCCTTTGCTCTACATGCCAAAGGCAGAAAGATAAAACCAGACATACCGTCAATACAAGGCTGAAAACAGCCGTCTCTCCAACATTCCAGGCGGCAGGCATCAGCTTCCAGATTATTTCCAAAAGCAGCGGGTGCATGCCATAGACAACAATGGACGTCTCCCTGCAAAAGCTCCCTACTCTTTCCCATTTACAGGCAGGTCTTTGCAACGCAAGCATCAAGATCGTACATACAAGAGGCATAAGGGAGAAAGAGAGCGTTGTTCCTCTATCTGCTCCTATAAAGAGAGCCAGACCTGTTTCAGCTGTATTCACAACAAGCCACCATGGGCAGCATAGCAAAGACCTGCTTCTTTTGACTGTCTGCCACTGTATTTGAGTGTGCCAGATTACGGCACCCATCATAGTAAAAGGTATAGCATCGCATAGAAAACGCCGCAGATAATCAAAATAAAAATTTTCCTCCAGTGTTTCCAGGACAGGAAGCAGACTGACAGCCGCCACATTCCATGTGTAGGTCAACGCTCCCCCTGCAAAGAAAAGCAGGGAGACAGCCGCCACATATTTCCATATTTTTCTCTTTTCACATATATATAGCACACACAGAGATGCAATCGCACTGGGGAAATACCATAAGTGGTAGTAAGCGCCATAAAATAGAATCCGCTGGATCAAAAGCTTTGCCAATTCCGCTGCGCTGAAATCAGCATAGCTTCCTTTTAAAGCATCCCATAATATATAAAAAACAGAAAAAACGGCATAGTATCTCATTAGACCACAGACTGCTTTTCCCAGATACCTTTTTTCGCCTTTCCATTTAGACGCGAAAAAATAGCCTGACACCGCAAAGAAAAAAGGGACCGCAATTCTGGAAAGTATTTCTGTCAGAAAGATCCCCGCACTCTCCGACAGATCAAAGAGCGGTTTGATATGAATAGACACAACCAGGCAGGCGCAGACTAGTTTAATCATATCTATAGAATTGTTTCTTTTGATTTTTTTCTGTTCATCATTTTCCACTTTAACCATTTTCTTCCTGCCTTCTTTCGGATTCCATTTTTAGAAGCCATTTCTATGCTTTTTTCCAGAGAATACCGACCGGTATACTTGAAAAAAAGATTCCTAGAATACAGATCCCAGGGGGAAACTGTATAACTGCTGTTATATGTTGTCACGTCATCTATCCTGATTTCGTCCCAGCAGCCCAGAGGCCAGATTTTCTCCAGAAGCTTTTCCCCCTTTTTACTGTGCACGATCACAACCGAATACCCTCGATCATCCCGCCATTTCTCTGCAAGATATTCACATCCCCAGAAATCGCCCCCCGTAAAATCACTAATCCTGTTCTTTTCTCTGAATCTGCAAAAGAAACAAGATGGACGGAGATTTAGGTTTCTGAGGAAAGACTGCAGGTATACATCCTTTTTCATGGATCTTGCATACACCTCTCCGCTTTGAAAGGAAATGCGCATAGAGAACTCCCGCCATCCCAACGCCTTATTTCGAAACTCTACCCGTTCCACCTCCTGTGTACCTGCTGTTTTCCGGAGATATTTTTTAAAAATCTCCGGAGAGCTGACTCCATGGCAAATAAAATCAAAGGTGATCAGCCCGTCATATTCTCTCCCTAGAAATCGGTATAGTGCGGCTACCTGACAGGGCGTTCCAGAAAAAAGGACTGGCCTACCTGCTTCCAAAAAACTCTTTACGCTGGAGTAACAATGGCCTGTATCAGCCTGCAGATATTTTGACCCCTGTATATCTCGTAGGCCGTCTATTTGGTCCGTCCAACAAAAACGTGCTGTCTCTCGTTCCATTCTCACCCCGAACACAATGCCTCCACTTTCCAGGACATACGCTGCAAGGAGAAAGAAAAACCCCCCTGAAGAACTTCTGCGACGGACATCCTCATCTTTGGCATACATCGCATAGGGCTTACAAAAACTTTCTTCTGACCTATTAGTCTCTGGACATGTCCGTCTGCACAGGCCACATCCTGTACATCTCTCTGCATCTATTTTCGGATAGGGAAATCCCTCCTGATCCTGGCACATAGAAATACAATGCACAGGGCAGACATTTTGGCAGGCTCCACATCCCGTACAGTCATATCTATAAATCTGCTCCATTTTTCTCCTCTCTTTTTATCTTAAAGTTTGCAAGGATTCTTTCTGCCTGTTCTTTTTCATCAGATGAAAATCCAAAATACCATAGACAAAGAAGATACACTCCCAAAAACAGGACCGCCTCTCCGATAAAAGCAGGCCATGAATCAACCGGGATAAACAGCCGAACACAGAGCCCTACTGCCGCCGCTATGAGTAGGGCTGCCGTCGGACGCAGCATACTCCGGAAAAAGACATAGATATCCAACCCGACATGCCTATCGTAATACCAGTTCATCAGTAAAACATTTCCTGCAACCGTAGCCAGAGCCGTACCTGCCGCAGATCCAAGTGCCCCAAAACGAATTGCTAACGGAATGCTGACAATCAAATTAGCGAGAGCAATCAGGAAATAGGTGACTGACCGGAATTTATGTTTGTTTTTTGCTTTCTGTATCTCTATACCGATATTTTGAATCAAAGGAATCATAGTCGGCAACATAATGACTGCCCCAATCAGATATGATCCTTCATATTCCTGTCCTGCCCATTTGATGATAAAAAACTTTCCATACAATAAATAGCCGGTGAGTACTGCCCCGAGAATAATATACTGTATTCTTCCTATCTTCACAAACAGTTCTGTCAGCTTGTCATCGCCCTGGCCTTCTGCAATCATTTTATTCACTCTAGGAATGAATACATTGGATACCGCTGTGGACATATTGATAAAGTACTGATTGAACTGACTTCCGACAGAATAAAGCGCTACGATTCCCGCTCCCTGAAATGCTCCAAGGACCATCTTGTCAATATTCCAGTTAATCTGATTCGCCACTTCATTTAGGAAAACATAAAAAGAGAAA
Source organism: Clostridium sp. BSD2780061688st1 H5 (assembly GCF_005845155.1). Classification (NCBI taxonomy): domain Bacteria; kingdom Bacillati; phylum Bacillota; class Clostridia; order Eubacteriales; family Clostridiaceae; genus Clostridium; species Clostridium sp. BSD2780061688st1 H5. Next base: position 105,723 of record NZ_SPGT01000004.1, read on the forward strand.
GTCCCCACTCTTTTCAGGACGCCACGTTCCATTCCCTTGAACTGAAATTTCATATGCAGCTTTCTCACACAGTAATAGACATTCAGTCCCACACGCAAAAGCGACAAAATCAGATTGGCCATTACAAGAGACATGGATCTGTATCCCATCAGCAAAAGCGGTAGCCCGATGAAAGGGTTCAGCACGTTTACCATAATCAGAAGCATTCTTTGAAAAATGTACCTCTCATGCGCCGTTATGTAGCAGTCAAAAATAATATTGGGAAAGGTGAGCGCCATGGTTATGATCAATACTACCATAAGAATTCGCACTTCCTGTATTTCTCCAGGGGTCAGGCTCCCTCCAAACAGAAAATCTGCAGACAGGACCATACCTGCTCCTGCAATCACACACAGAACTGACATGGCCAAGAATACAAGGAGAAAAATGCTGTTCAGCTTCCGGATACCTTCCTCATCGTTTTGTACCCTATAATCATAATAAAATTTCACGTAAGAACTGCCAAACCCAAATGTCAGCAATCCCAAGTAGGCGACCGTTGAGTTGCTCAGCTGGTACAGGCCATATTGATCTTGTCCCAAAAGTCGTAGCATGACCGGCGTATAAATCATTGCCGTCAGATTCTGGATGCCGATTGATACATAACTCAAAAACGTCCCCATTTTCAATTGGTTAAATGATCTTGCTCTAAGCATAGCGCTCTCCTTTATAAATGCAGGACAGGAAGTCTCTGGTCTTTTCTCTCTCCTCTTCTATAATTGCTTCTGACTTGCAAAAGTCTGTATCCTTTACGGAATTGCAACCTACTCTCTCCCAATATCTGTCTTCCATATCGAATCTTTGCAGCAGAGTATGAAGCCGAGATCCCATATCTGCAAACGCCTCTTTTCTGCGGAAAACGACAAAGTTCTTTTTAAATATGATTGAAAAAGCAGTTCCATGAAAAGAATCTGTACATACTATTGACGCGTGGTCCACAAGATAGAGAAATTCATCCGGTGCTATCTGAAAATGTTCCTCTGTCTGAAGACGGTAGACCACGCATCCTGCAAAGCGAGCGAACTCCTCCACACGCTCTTTGTATTCTGGCGTATATTCACCCAGAAAATAAGCCAGTATATATCGATTTTCTCTCATCTTCACTCTTTTCTCTATCCTTCTCCACTGTGAAGCAGAAAGATAAAAAGTTGGATCCAGCAGTACTTCCGCCTTCCTCCCACACAAACGATAGATCAATGTCGCCCCCTCTTTTTCCCTGACCGAAAGGAGGCGGAAATCCTGGATCCAGGCAGCATACTCTTTTTTCTTTTCCTCCGGTATGTCCTCCACAGCAATGCTGGGGGCAAAAGCAACTTTCTTCTCCGCACTTGTAAAAGTCAGGAAATTATCACACGTCACATATGCAAGATAAGGATTCCATACCTGGTCACTCCCTGCCACAAAACAGTCATAGGAGGAGTCCAGTTTCTCCGGCGCCGAATCTTTGATGACATATCTGCTCCTCTTTATGTATCTTTTCGTAAATCTATAAAAACTCAGTCTCCTCCTCTCTTCCACCGTAAGATGATAATGTAAGAGTTTCTTGAGACGCAATTTATTCAGATAAACAAAATTCTCTGCATCAAAGACATTGGTCACTTTATGCACAGTCTCGACCTCGGCACCTGTCTCCTTTAATGCCTCCTGGACAGCGTAGTTCTGCAGCCGGTTCCCGTAATTTTCTCCATTTGTAATCGTAATGATTCCTATTTTCACAGTCTATCTTCCTTTTCTGATTGCTTTTATCTTTGTATACATATAATGAATCACATAATAAACCAAGAATTTTTTCTTTTTCAACAGATAATGATCCAGTTTTTTTATTCTCCCATTTTCTCTTTCTCTCTCAAGAAATGTTTGAAATCTTTTATCTGACAGAACCTCCTGTATCTGACCGATACGATACAAAAAAGGAAGGCTCTTCCATACAGTCAGATAGGCGGCTGCCGTATTGATCCCCTGACGAAAGAAATAGTGATTCAGTTCCTTTTGTGCATTCAGACTGATATGATAGTATGTCTGATCCATTTCCAGTATTTTTTTGTCTATATCCATCTGCATTTCAAATGAGTTTTTATAGTAAGCACTACCAGCACCTTTTCCTTGATCAATATGATAGGTCATGACTGGTTTGCTCTCCACTCTGTAATTTCGCACGTATCTGAAGTATTCCAGGTTGAACCTGATATCCTCTCCATACTTGATCCCCTGCGGAAACTGAAGCCCGTTTTCCACAATAATCTGCCTACTGTATAACTTGGCACACGGATACATGAAGAGCTCTTCATTCAACATTCTAGGAAGATTATCATATCCGGAGTGCATGCCTATGATATAGTCAGAAAGTGCAAGCGGTGCCTTCTTTTTTTCTCCCACCACATGCTTATAAAAATTCATGACAAGCCACTGAATGTCAGAATCTGTCATTTGCAGCATTTCCTCCAGAGCACCATCCTCCAACTCGTCATCTATATCCAGAAAATAAATCCACTCTCCCTGGGCCTTTGATATGCCCAGATTCCTTGCGGCGCCTACCCCTCTGTTTTTCTGTCTGATAAGGCGGAACTTCATGTTTCCTTCTATGTATTCCCTGCATTTTTCATAAAAATTGTCTGTGGACCCGTCATCTATAAGTATGACCTCATATCTATCTTCCTTTTGTCTATATATGGAATCCACACATCTTTGAAAATAGAGTTCCCCATTATACACAGGTATGATAATACTGATATGAATTGTCTTCATGCTTCCTCCTGATTTCGTCTAAGCTTATGAGCAGCATAAAACTCATGAATTTTGCTGTATAAAAAACCGTGCCTCAGCAGAATCCGATCCAAAGGATGCAATCTTCCGGACGCAGCTTCTCTTTGAACGATCTCCCGAAATTCCCAAGAGTCCGTTACAGTCTGTATTCTCCTCTTTCTCTCTAATCTTTCAAGTCTTTTTTCCCCTGCAATCCTCTGGATGACCGAAACCGCCTGTGAAAAATAAAAATGATTGATCCTTTCGTATGCTGTCTCATCGATTCGATAGACATTGTTTATGCGGTACTCCATTTCGCGGAATATATCCTTCTGGATCTCCCACTCATTGTCAATCAGTCTGGTCCCCAGGCCCTTTCCATATGTATAACAGTACCCATATACCTCCTTCCGCAGAATAGTAAAATTGCGCACAAAAGAAAAATAGTCCATATTGAACAGCAGATCCTCCCCATAGCTTTTGTCCTCATGAAAGTAGAGGCCATACTCCGAGATCAGCTTCGCCTTGAACAATTTTCCCCACACACAGTGAAAATTCCTGCTACAGCACAACTCAGGAAGTTCACTTTTCATACCCCTGTGGACAGCTTCCGTAAAATACTGTGCATGTCTCATAATTGTTCCCTTGCCGCCCTGCTCTGACATATAGTAGTTCCCGATAACCCAATCTGTGCCTGTCCGGTATTTCATCAGCTCTTTTACTGCGTCCTCCAAAAGAATGTCATCTGCATCCAAAAAGACGATCCAAGTTCCTGAAGCCAACTCTAGTCCAAGATTTCTTGCCGCACTTACCCCACGATTTTCTGTCGTCCTGACAATAAGACGGGAATCTTTCTCCCCAAAACACCTGCATATTTCCTCCGTTCTATCGGAAGATCCGTCATTGATTACGATGATCTCCAATTCCGGATATGTCTGTCCGCAGGCGCTTCGTATACATTTTTCTATTGTTCCCTCGGCATTATAGGCCGGTATTATGATTGTAACTTTTTCCATTGTCTTATCTCCGAAGCAGAGGTCTGATCAAGCAAACCGGACTATAACGCAAAGCCAGCCCTATCACCCTGTCCTTTTCTTTCCCAGTTCCCCTCCACATAAAAGCTGGAAATACTTCTGCAAATCTTTTCCGGTAATATCTGTAGTCATCCCTAAAAGTATGGAATTCCCCGCTCTTCAAAACAGAGAGGAGCAAACAATAGTAATGTACGCTTAGGAAATAGTCCACATATTTTTTCAGCGAAGGAAGTCGATCTAAAACCTTTTCTCGCATTTTCCTCAGATGGCTTTCTACAATACGGAATTTCCGTGAATACCCAGACTTTGTGATACTTCCCTCTCTCGCACGGTAATAATACTCCTCTGTGTCCACAAAGACAGCACGACGGCACTTTAGGAGCAGACTGAACAAAGTAATCGTATCCTCATTGATCTCACCTTCTGGGAAACGTACATTCCTCCACATTTCTACGGCAAACACCTTGTCACATACGCTCTCTGTAATCTGACGCAGGAAAAAATGTCTGAGGACCTCTTCGCTATTCCAGGTATATGTATGTACACTCTTAAACTTTTGTATATGTTCCTCTTCCACCCAGCGACAGGCGGCTATATCTGCGTCCTCTGTTCTCACCGCCTGAAGAAGGTGCTCATACATAGTGGCAGAGATCCAGTCATCCGAATCGACAAACCCCACATATAGACCTTTTGCCAGATCCAATCCCGTATTTCTAGCAGAGGAAAGTCCTCCGTTTTCCTTATGGACCACATGGATCCGTTCATCCTTCTCCGCATACAAATCACAGATTGCTCCACTCTGATCACTGGATCCATCATCGATTAAGATTACTTCAAACTCCTGAAAAGATTGTGCGAGGATGCTGTCCAGGCAATCCCTAATATACTTCTCAACATTATAAACAGGAACAATGATGGACAAAACCGGCTGTTCCTTCCCTCTCATTATGCCTCTGTCCATTTGTTTTTCACCTTTCTGGCGGGAATTCCCGCTATCACAATACCCGGCTCTGTAAAAGAAGTATTCACAACAGCGCCTGCTCCCACCGTAATGTCATCGGCAATCGTAATTCCGCCTATCAGAATTGCTCCTGCACCTATATCCACCCTTTCTCCAATCCTTGGTGTTTCCTCAGATACTCCATTATTTCCTATACAGTTCGAGCCGTGAAGACGGCAGTCTTTCCCAATCCTGGCATATCCGTTTACCACGATATTCCCTGTATGATAGATAATCAGGCCCTCATCAAAAGAATTCTCCACAATTTCCAATCCGAGTTTCAGCCCAAGCCGGTTTTTCTTTCTTCTCATCAAAGGATACATGATCCACTTCACAATGCCGGACTGACTGCAAAAAAATTCTGTATATCTCAGCGCTTTCTGATACTTCCATATTCTGACACAGGGATCCTGCGCAACCCATTCTACAAGCCGAGTACGCTTTGTTTTTCCAGTAATATAAAAAGCTTTTTCCTTTTTCAGGCATGCCTTTAACTTTTCTCTTGTATCAATCACAGTCAGTTTCCTCCTCTGTATCTATTTTGAAGACAGGCAAGGATATACAAAATGTTCTTCCATTTTAAAAGCATTGCCAATGAAAATATCCTCTGCTTGACCGGCAGCTTCTGCCAGGGATATTCCCGCAGGACCTCAGAAATATGACTCTCACGGCAATATGCAAGTATCTTTCTTTTTGACTTTCCCGCTTCACCATTTCTCCTGCCGACAGATGCCTCCATCATGATGCAGGTACGCACATTTGCAATTAAAGTGCGCTGCAATGGCAACTTCCCATACTGGTATGCTCCCATCTCCTTCAGAAGCTTTTTCTCATAGCAGAATAGCCGGATTATCTTTTCAAATCTATCGCTTCTGTATGACTTTGAAAGGCTTCCCGCATTCTGGCAATAATAATATACCGGGGCATGGAGCACTTCCGCACATCTTACATATTTCAGGCAGCGGATGTGAAAAATAATATCCTCAGAAATATATTCCCTTTCTGACGGAAACCGAACATCTTCGTTATCAAACAACTGTCTGGAATACAGATTTTTCCAAACAGACATCCCTATACGATCATCATATCTGTCTTCCGGCCGGGAGCCCAACATATTGGCTAGCAGGATCCTGATAACATCCTCGCCGATAATCTTATCAGGAATCCCTTCATTTCGGAAACACTGCTCATATCCGCTGTCATATTTTTTTATATAACCGCCCACGACCAAATCCGCGTTGGATGCTTTTGCTCTGTCATACAGCTTTTCACACATATCAGGTGCTATGTAATCATCCGAATCCACAAAGGCAACATACTCTCCCTCTGCCGCAGCTATACCAGTATTCCGTGCATACCCAAGGCCCTCATTTTTTTTATGTATCACACAGATTCTGTTATCCTTAACAGCCCACTGATCGCACTGCCGGCTGCATATTTCTTCAGATCCGTCATCTACGATAATGATTTCAAAGTCTCTCAAAGACTGTTTGACAAGACTTTCCATGCATCTATCCAGATAGATTCCAGTGTTATATACAGGTACAATAATACTAATCTTTTTTAATGGACTCATCATTCTCTTCCCCACTCCTTCCCTTCATAAAGATAAAAGGCACTGCCAGCATAAAATACGCGAGATAACCACTGTTTTCCACACGTAGAGCACTGTTATAAAACACCTGCAAAATACAAGTAACAGCACATATGGCTGCTGTCCCGCAATAGATTTGGGCCGTTTCATCCAGAAAACGGCGCATAATAAGTGCTTTTGCAGATATGCTTATATAAAATCCAAGGTACAGGAATAATCCGACAAATCCTGTCTCCAGAAACAAAAACGCCTGCAGCAGATAAGTATAATGGATCGTCTCGCCATACTGCTGGAAAAAGCCGCTGTTAAAAAATGTGGAAGTCTCACAGCTTCCCAGACCAAATCCAAACAACCGCTGCGAAATGGTATGCAGAAATTCATTGCAAATCCGGGATATAGCCGTCAGACGGTTCAAGTCTGTCTCCGTACTGTATCCCCCCTGTCCCGTATAATCCAGAATCTGATTCACAGAGAACTCCCATCCCGGAAAGACTGCATTAAACAACTGCAATCCTATAAAGAGTCCTGCGGCCGCCCCTATCAGCATCAAGATTGTTCTGGAAGAAAACCGCGTCAGAAGTATACTTACTGCCAGGATCAGCACATATTCCATAAACCAGAATTTCAACTCACTCAGAGCAGCTATATACAAACTTCCCGCAGAGACATACAGAAAGATCCAAAACGAAAGTCTCCGAGCCATATACATCACGCAGACAAAAGAGACATATATACACAAATAAGTGTTCATATATCCATTACATCCCATCTGCGTTCCAAATAGTCCTCCCAGATTATCCTGACTGTATCCCTGTATCCAGAACTGGAAAGATACGATAAGAATATTGGCATGAAAAAGCCAGGAAAAAAGCCGCATAAGATTTTCCACATCATCGACATCTAGAATAACAACACAGGAGAAGAAAAACAGAAAAAACCTCATTAGATTTCTGTAGGACCAACAGATCAGCAGTATATCCACCTGCTGGAAAAGTGCTGACAGCGTACCTATCACAAAAAAGGCGCCGGCCAGAACAAGTGGAAACACAAAATAGTATCTATCGTTTTTTTCAAACAGAGTTTTCAAAGCCAGTCCCAGGCACAGGAGCATCATAAGATCCATAGCTAAATCAAGGCTATCCGGCATCCCGAACTGAGAAATCATCCATTTTTCCACACAGCAGTAAAAGATCATCAGGTAGATGATCCAGGCCGGACGCCTCAAAAGTAAAAGAATACATCCCCCACCACAAAGCGCTGCTGTCTCCAGTATCATATAATCTTCTCTGATTCCTATAAACATCATAGCAAAGACGATTGCATATCCCGCTATGAAAAGAAGAAACGTTTTCTTTTTACCTTGTATTTTCATCATATAGCCTGCCTGTCTTTTTTAAACAATTTACAATCTGCTCACCCAACGCATACAAAGAAAAACTGTTTTCATAACTTTTCCTGGAAGCCTCGCACATGCGCCTGTACAAGATCGGATCCTCGGAAAGCATACAGATTTTCTCCACCAGTTCCCCCTCACTCTTTCTGATAATAAATCCGTCAACCCCATCTTTTATATATTCTTCCACGGCCCGTGATTCTGTCACAATTACAGGCTTTGCAAATTGTTTTGCCTGTAAAATGACAAGCTGACCGGATGAGATTCTTTTGTCTTTCAAGGCGATGACAACACAAAAGCACTCTGCAATCATCTGGAAAAAATCTTCATAGTAGGTATTTTTATAGACCGTAAAATTTTCTTCGGTTTTCCTGTCTATACTGTCACAGACAATTTTCACCTCGTATGGGTGACCTCTCAGTGCCCGAAATAGGAATTCATAATCTCGGTTACTTCTCCCTGCAGACAAAATATAGGGCTCCGTCTTCTTCCTCTTTATACCTCCGGTCAGATCTTCCAGACCCAGCCTGCAGCTTAGGAGCTTTCCTGCCGGAACGCCAAATAATTTTTCGTAATATTTTTTTTCATACTCCGAATAAACAACAATACAATCCAAATACTTACTATTGATGATCTTTTTTATAAATCTGTATTGCAAAGCACCTGCTGCGCCCTTTCTCCGATTATAGATAAAAGTCATGACCATACAGTAATTCTTTTTTTTCACATGGAAGAGCAAACAATAAAACGCATAAAAAATTCCATAATACTGTTGCAATGCGATTAGATTGTCAATCTCGTTCCTGTGTAAAAAAAGCCGGAATGGGAAGATCAGAAAATTTATATAGCGTCGGATTTTCTCCTTTCGTCCGGACAATTTATACTTCAGCCCGCCGTGGGAGGCTGTCCACCTTTCACCAGTCAGCTCTGCAAGTATACTGTCAAAATTCCATCCGGGCCCAGGCACAGTATCCGTTACGATCATATTTTTACTTACTTTCATATACTTCCACCGTTCTTTCCGCAACCATTTCCCAGTTGTAACACCTGCCCACATAATCAGCAGCCTTCTCTCCCAGTCGGCAGCATTTTTCAGGATCTCTTAGCAATTCTTCCAAATGTCTCTGCAGATCATCAGTGTTTCCAGTGCAAAAGCTCTCCACACATCCCTCTGCCACATTTAGATTCTCTGGAATATCACTGACAAGACAGCACCGTCCATAGCTCATGGCTTCCAGAAGACTTATCGGCATTCCCTCAATCTCACTAGGCAGAACATATACAGCCGCGTTACTAAACAGTTCCTCCAAAAGTTCTCCCTCCACAAATCCGGTAAAGATAATCTTCTCACTGTTTCCTGCAAGCTCCAAGATCTGCCTGCCGTATTCCTGTGCATAGGGGCAGTTTCCAGCGACCACCAGCTTTTTCTCTGTATCTATATTCTTGTAGGCATTTATAAGATAATGGAGCCCTTTTTCAGGTACGATCCGGGCGAGAAAAAGGATATACCCTTCTTTTTCCAGGCCGAATTTTTTCCGAATTAGATTCGGTCTGCGCTTAGGCATCGGATCAACTCCGTTCGGAATATAGTTTGTTCGCCTCCCATACTGTTCCATGAAATATCTCTGAACATCTTTTGACAAGACTATAATCTGATCCGCATATTTAACTGCAAACTTTTCACCAACAAGGAGCATTTTTGACGCAAACCTGCTCCACTTTGCCCGCCTCCAGTCCAATCCATGTATAGTCACAGCTATCTTCTTGTGGAACAGATGCGGAAGCCAGAGCATTAAGCAGGATCCCTCTGCATGATAGTGAAGAATGTCATACCCCCGGGTCAGGGCACGGAGAGTAGAAAAGAATGCTGCAATAATGGCATCCAGATTTTTCCTGTGAACAGTAAACGAATAGTACATACGCATGCCTTTATATTCTCTGATCTGCTCCCCCTCGGGCATTCTGCGGTTATATATATCAATCTGTATTCCCCGTTTCATAAGATGTTCCGATAATTTTTCTACGACGATCTCCACACCGCCACTGCGGGATGGGATTTGCTTATGTCCAATCATTGCAACCTTCATATCTTCTGTATATCAGAGAAAGCTCCTATAGATTTTCTCCATTTCCTTTCCATATTTCTCCAGAGACCAGAGACATTTCCTGGTTTCTGCACAATATCTGCTCATTCGTTCTATCTGCCCCGGTTGCTCCAGAAGTGACTTCACAGACCTGTCCAGAGAATCGATTCCAAATGGCTCGCGGACCAGCACCCCGTTTTCCCCATCACGAATCAAATCCCTTGTGCCTCCTCTCCCGCTTGCGACAACAGGAGTCCCCAGGGAGATGGACTCCAGTACTGACAGAGGACAATTTTCATAGCAGACCGATGGAAAAACGACCAGCTTAGCCCCTGCAATTGTCTCATATAGCTTTTCGCCTGTAAGTACGCCTAGATATTGGACATTAGAGCGGGAACAGCAGCTTTCCTTCAAAGGACCGCTCCCCGCAATTTTAAACTGCAATTCAGGATGTCTGGACGCCAGCTGCAGAAATAGTTGAATTCCTTTTTCCTGTGATAGTCTTCCAAAATATAAAATATAATCTTTCTTTATGAAGTTCTCCATGTGAGATGGAACCATGATAAAATTGGGGATAACTTTTGTCTTCCCCTGATACCGTTTCTTGGTGCACAGAACAGACTCCATAAAAGAGCTCGGACAGATATACAGAGCCACCTTATCGTAAGTTGTTTTCAGGCTATAAAAGAGCCCTTCCACAGATCCGATCAAGCTTTTTAAAACTGAACCGTGGATACATCTGTAACGCACGCAATTCCACTTGCTTCCTTCAATACATTTTCTGCATATTTCTTCTTTTTCTGCATTGTACAGAAGATGACTGGGACAGACCATCTGGGAATCATGGACCGTCTGGACAACAGGAATATTTTTCTTCCAGGCAGCATCAATGACCGAGGGAGTAATTTGAAAATTTATGTTATTCAGATGCACAATATCCGGTCTGAACCGTTCCAGCAGCTCTGAAAATTTCCTGTATGCTTCAAAAGAGTATATGATTTTGACAGGATATAAGAGAGTTCTTAAACCTGTACTGTGAAAATCCATGTGAGAGGTATACAGTCCCCATTTATTTCCCACCTCATTCTTCTGATCAAGCATTCCAAAATACATGACCTCATGTCCGTGTTCTTCGAAATATTTCCCAAGTCTCAAAACATAGGACTCCGCTCCACCCCGCTGGTACAAAAATTTATTGACGAATAAAATTTTCATTTTCTGCTTACCTTGTGTTGATACTCTTTGTATTGTACATAATACTTATTTTGGGTCATATCGACTTTATTTAAGATTGCTCCCAAGATGGGACATCCTGTCTTCTCTAGCTGTTCCTTTACCTCTTGAGCGAACTTATAACTGATCTTATCTGACTCGATCACAAGCACTGCTCCGTCACATTCTTTAGCGATGACTGCACAGTCTATGACACTCCCAAGGGGCGGTGTATCAATAATCACATAATCATATTCTTTCCTCACCTGATGCACCAGTTCCTGAAACCTTTCCCCTCCCAGCAGCTCTGCCGGATTCGGTGGAACCGGTCCTGAAAAAATAATATCCAATTCCGGAAATTCCGTTGAATAGATAATCTCTTTGATTTCCGCCTGCTCTGTCAGATAGTTGGTAAGACCATCCACTTTATCTTTAACCCGAACTCTAGCCTTCAAGACAGATTTTCGCAGGTCGGCATCGATAAACAGGGTTCCTTTGCCCGCCTCCGCCATAGAAAGAGCCAGATTCAGAGAAACACTACTTTTCCCTTCATTTGGTATACTACTTGTAAATGCGATTACTTTCTTGTTTCCTCCACAAAGTTGTATATTTGTACGCAGTTTTTTATATGCCTCATCACTGAAATAATCCAGCTGTTTTAATGCTAATTTAATTTTCATTTTTTCTCCGCCTTTCAGCATTTTATTTCTTTTTTCCTATTTTTTTATTTATAGCCGGTATCATGCCCAGCGTGCTGATATTCAGATACCGTTCCACATCCTCTGTACTTTTTATCTTATCATTTACAAGGCCTTTTACGGTCACCGTCACCAGCACCAGGAAGACTGCGACGATACCGGCAAGCAGAGCGTACTTTACAGATCCGACGCCTGCTGGAGTATCTGGAATATTGGCATAGTCTACGACATTGACAGATTGAGTGCTCATAACCTTTTGAATATGCTGCGCCGATACTTCTCGCACTTCATCTGCAATTTCCGCTGCCAGATAGGGATCTTCGTCTGACACTGTAATATAGATTACCCGCGTTTCCGACGGTGCAAGGATAGTCAGTTTTTTAAGGAGATCCTCATACTCTATGTCCAACTGAAGCTTAACAATCACCTGTTCAATCACCGTCCTGCTCTGGATCAATTCCTGATAATCTCTCGTCAGAGCTGTACTAGCTTCCATATCTCCGTTTGTCACTGTGCCGCTCTCCTGTTTTGCAAGAACATACATTTTCGTCGTTGATTCATACTGCCTTGGCAGGAGCGTTACTGATAGCAGCATGGCAGCCAGGGCTGCCGCGAGACCGCTTAAAAGAATAATTGCCATATTCTTCCATATTTCTGTTAATATTTTTTTCGTATCTATTTCAAATCTTTCATTGTCCCTTTTCATACTTGTCAGCTATCTTCCTTCCATTATTTTTTGTGGATGATCAATCATGATCCTCCGCATATAATTACTACCGTACTTCTTTGTAAGATACGCAGCACAGGCTCCCAGATCAGGCTTTCTGCGTCTTAGTCCGTGTGCATCAGATCCAATCAGATCCAACAGATCGTACTTAATAAGAGACCGACAGAACTTCTTGGCAGATATGCCATTCTGTCCCAAGACACTTCCTGCATTGACAGATATCAACACTCCCAGGTCTGACAGTTCCTCCAGAAATGTAAAATCTTTCGTTACACAGTCATATCGCTCCGCATGCGCGAGAACAGGAGTCCAACCATAACTCAGCACACCGCAGAGTGTCTCTCTTAGTTCCACCTGACTTGTTCCTGCACCAAACTCAATCAGAGCATGGTCAGATCCTCCCAGGAAGAATTTTCTGTGCTCTTCCAAGGTGTCTAAAAGCCTATCATCCGCATAAAATTCACATCCAGGATAGACTGTCAGGTCAGGACCGATTCTGTGGGCCATTTCACAGATCTGCTGGATAAGGACATCCAGTTTTTCCTGCTTTGTCTCAAACATCCCCCTCCTGTAATGAGGCGTCAAAAAAATATGACGCACCCCTTGGTTGTACTCCATTGCCAACATACCCTCCGACTCTTTTTCTGTTTCTGCTCCATCATCAACTCCCGGCAGCAGATGACAGTGTATATCATACAATCCTGTCATAAATAACCTCCTATACTTGCTTATTTTTTGAAATCCGTCTACAATAAAATTACCATTTACAAACAGGAGGTACTTTTATGAATACAACAAATGAAAAATCCCGTCTCCACTATCTTGATCTTCTAAAAACAATTGCTATTTTCTGTGTTATTCTCTATCACAGTCTCACTGTGTCAGGAAATGTCAGATCAGGATCTCTAGTTTCCTATTTCAACTACTTCATCATTTCCTGTCTTTCAATATGTATGCCCGTATTTTTTGCAGTAAATGGTGGCCTCCTGTTTAATAAATCTTTTCATTTAAAAAAACATATCCGTAAAATGGCACATATGATATTTCTTGTCATCGTATGGGATATGGGAAATGTACTGGTCAAAGCGACTTTTCTGTATCATACTGCAGACCCTGCTTCTATCCTCCGGCATTTTTGGAGCTTTGACGCGGGCTGGAGCAATCAGCTCTGGTTTCTTATGGCTCTTTTTGTCCTGTATTTTTTCTTTCCCATCCTGAAGGCGACCTACGATACTAAAAAGCATACCTTTTTAATTTTTACAGCCGCATCGCTGGTAATTGTCTGCGGAAACAATATGCTGCTAATCTGTACCCGCCTAGTCGCATTTCTTTTTCATGCTCCTGTTCCTACTTCCGACATAAACTTTTTCAATCAATTTAATCCCTTCAGGGGCATATATGGCTTTTCCTTTGCCTACTTCCTTGTCGGCGCTCTGTTAGTCACTCATATCCGTCATCTTTCACAAAAGCTTTCTTTTATGCTCGCTCTTATTTTATATCTTGCTAGCATGTTGTGTCTGACTCTATACGGAGTTATGTGCTCGTATGGACAAGATACCTATTTCGATCCTGTGTGGGGCGGAATGGAGACAATTTTTGTTCTCATCGGCACGCTCTGCATTTTCAGGTGTAGTCTTGCCTATAGGTATTCTGAAAAACGAATCTGTAGATATGTCAGATTTATTTCCGATCATTCTCTTGGAATATACCTACTGCAGTCTATTCTGGCTGACTTCATGCACACAGCACTATCCCATACTCCAATTTCCGGAAACATACTTATAAATATTGGGGCAGCACTAGTCCTTCTGTGGATCTGTGCTTTACTCTCTTCTGTGGCAAGCAAAATTCCGGTTCTGTCAAAAATCTTCACCTTATAAAACCGAGACGGTGAGTCTGGCAGCCGGTGACTGATTACCATCACTGTCCACCACATAATATTCCACCTGATACTGTCCTGCTATATTCGTGTCTATCTGCCCTGTCACATTGATACGAGTCCAAAGGTCTTCTTCTGTATCTTTATCGTCGATAATTTCCTTTACATAATCAAGCGCATTAAAAACGGAGCCTACCGGAAGCTCCAATCCATTGGTGGTCAAAATAATCTGTGGAACTGTACTTGCCGTCTCCACTGTTGTCTGTTGATCCTGTATGTTCTGGTCAGAATCACTCTGGTCAATAGTATAGCTTCTCTGACATTTAGCCACGTTATTGCTACTATCCTTAGCCACATAAATGACAGTCAGCATTTCCTCTTCTGTCTCCTTATATACAGATTCTATTCTCAAAGAATCCGTCACATCTCCATCCTGCCCATCCTCTGCTGTTACTCCCTGAAGCAGCTCCTCGTCTGATACTCCCATCGAATATGATCGCACTTCCGGAATTGAAATCACCGGAGGCTCTCTATCCTGCCTGATTTTCACAACACTCAGCACTCCGCCGAGCGCAACTGACAGCAGCAATAATACGGCAATTATCTTTGTTCTCATTTTTTTATCCTCTCATATTGTCTTCTATTTTGCACCCTGTCCACAGAGCACAACAAAAATCGTCTTAAACAATATTTTTATATCAAGTTCAAGACTCCAGTTCTGTATATACTGAAGATCAAGCTTAACTACATCTTCAAAATCTGTAATATCACTTCTTCCGCTTACTTGCCATAGGCCGGTAAGGCCAGGTTTAGTAGCAAGCCTTGCCCTGTGATGATAATCATATTTTTCCCATTCATCCAAAGTAGGGGGTCTGGTCCCCACAAGACTCATATCTCCCTTTAATATATTCCAAAACTGAGGAAATTCGTCAATAGACGTTTTTCTGATAAACCAGCCAATACCATGCCCATCTCCATTCTTTCCGCTTCCGATAATCCTAGGATCCCTCTCCAATTTGAACATCTGGCCTTGCATTTTATTTTCTTTAAGAAGCTCCTTCTTTCTCTCCTCAGCATCCATATACATACTGCGGAACTTATAGATTTTAAATGTTTTTCCATTTTTCCCTACTCTTGTCTGTGAAAAAAACACAGGACCCGGAGAAGAAAAATAAATGGCTGGCGCAATAAAAATTGTAAGAACTCCAGTTACAACCAGTCCTGTAATACCTCCGGCTATATCCATCATTCGCTTCAGGAACAACTGTTTTGAAGAAGCCACGCGGATTGCTGTAGAAAGTACAATATATCCTCCCAGATTTCCCAGAAGTTGATTCTGCACTTCACTATCCATCCCGCTCCGCTCCTCCTCAACAGCCACCACCGTATGTACAGTCATTCCCATGTTGATGAGCGCATCCTTCAGAGAGCGCAGTTCATCATTGTCCTGATCAGCATTGATCAATATGCCATCAATCCATTTGGTTCTCACATAATCAAGAATTTCACTTTTTAGACATACAATTTTTGTATTGTCAACATTCTTGCCTTTTAAATCGTCCCGATCCAACAGTACAATCCCTATCACTTCAATCTCAAAAGGAAAACTCCTCTTCATTTTCCTCATAACATCCTCTGTTCTGTCAAACGTTGTAATCACAAGAAGTGTCTTTCTTTCAAAGGAAGTCTTCCGACGCCTGAGAAGATACTGTTTCCATAGAGTTCTTTCCACATAAAGAAGAATAATAGAGACTACGGTAAAAAGCAGAAAATTTATACGTGAAAAATCCGCTCCGGTCTGGCTGAAAAAAAGATACAGGACCATCATCATACAAACAATGCATATGTGCTTGACCACCGCTTTAAATTCCTGAAGATATCCCCGCCTCATAATACCGCTGTATCCTTCTGCAAAAAAAACCGTACACAGATCAATCAGGCAAATCACAATCGCCATATTTAAATACAGCTGTATTTTATATGGATTCTGCAATCCATTTCTGGCTATATAAGAAATCACATACGCCGCTTGCAAAAAGAACAGATCCAGACACATAAAATCCCAGTGCTTCAGCCAGCCTTCCGAGGGCTTACGATACATACATTCACTCACATTCCTTTCCACAACAACTATATTTTGTGTCATATACTCAGCATCCACTGTTTATGTGCAACCATATAGTAGCATAAATGTAAAAAAAAGCAATTATTTGGTAGCATCACAATGAGGTGACAAACTATATGTATTTTCAACGTTTGGAAAATTTGATAATAGATAAAGATTTGACGCAGGCATATGTCGCCTCTTTTCTAGGATGTCAAAGAGAAGTATATCGCAGATATGAAAAGGGCACCCGACAGATTCCTGTTGATTTCCTCATTCATTTATCCGAACTATATAATGTCAGTATAGATTACTTAGTTGGTATCACAGATGAAAGAAAGCCATATCCAAGGAAAAAATAATCTTTTTTCTTAGATATGGCTCTCTTTTATTCAAATATATATTATCTTACATCATCAAATTCTAATACAGCTTTGCCCCGATCTCCCTGGGCTCGTATCCAACCTCCCGCAGAGCCTGCATGATCTGGTGCTTGTGCTCCGTGCCGAAGGCCTCCAGCGTGATACGCAGCTCCACAGCCGCGTTTCGGTTGGTGCTGACAAACTGATTGTGCTCCAGCCGGATGACATTGCCCTGGGCGTCAGCGATGGCTGTGGCCACACGCACAAGCTCGCCCGGCTTGTCCGGAAGGAGAACAGAGATGGAGAAGATGCGGTCTCTCTGGATCAGCCCGTGCTGCACAACAGAGGACATGGTGATCACATCCATGTTGCCGCCGCTTAAGATGCAGACTACCTTTTTATTCTTCACATCAAGCTGCTTCAGGGCGGCCACAGAGAGGAGTCCGGAGTTCTCCACCACCATCTTGTGGTTCTCCACCATGTCCAGGAATGCGCCTACCAGGTCGTCGTCCTCCACAGTGATGATGTCGTCCACATTCTCCTGCACATAGGGGAACACCTTCTCGCCCACCCGCTTCACGGCCGTGCCGTCGGCAATGGTGTTGGCGCTTGGCAGGGTGACGGGCTCGCCTGCCTCCAGAGCTGCCTTCATGCTTGCCGCGGCCGCGGGCTCCACACCGATTACCTTGATCTTGGGGTTCAGCATCTTTGCCAGAGTGGCCACGCCTGTGATCAGGCCGCCGCCCCCAATGGGAGCAAGGATATAGTCCACTGTGGGAAGCTCCTGGACAATCTCCATGGCGATGGTTCCCTGCCCTGTCGCCACATCCAGGTCGTCAAAGGGGTGGACAAAGGTCATGCCCTGCTCCTCGGCCAGCTTCAGCGCATAGGCGCAGGCATCGTCGTACACATCTCCGTGCAGGATCACATTGGCGCCGTAGCTCTTTGTGCGGTTCACCTTGATGAGCGGGGTCACTGTGGGCATGACGATAGTGGCCTTGCAGCCGAACTTCTGGGCCGCAAAGGCAACGCCCTGGGCGTGGTTGCCGGCAGAAGCCGTGATGAGTCCCTTCTCCCGCTCCTCCTCTGTCATGGTGCTGATCTTATAGTAGGCTCCTCTTACCTTGAAGGCTCCTGTGTACTGCATGTTCTCCGGTTTCAGATATACCTTGCACCCTGTCTGGGAGCTGAAGTACTCACTGTAAACAAGATCCGTGGGAAGGGTCACCTTCTTTACCAGTTCGCTTGCCTGTTCAAAATTTTCCAGTGTCAGTTTGTCCATCCTAATCTCCTGCCTTTCTCTTTTATTGTCTATTGTATATCGATTATATGATCACAGCAAGGTCGCCGCCTACTGCTCTTCCTCCCTGTCCGGGGAAACCGCGAAGAGCGCGTCCACAAATGTATCCGCGTCAAACTTCTGCAGATCGTCAATGGTCTCACCCACGCCGATATATTTCACCGGGATGCCAAGCTCAGCCTGTATGGCTACCGCGATACCGCCCTTGGCCGTCCCGTCCATCTTTGTCAGGATGATGCCTGTAATGTCGGCCACATCCTTGAATTCCTTCGCCTGCTGGAGGGCGTTCTGCCCGGTGGTGGCGTCCAGCACCACCAGCGTCTCCCGGAAGGCCTCCGGGTACTCCCGGTCGATGATCCTGTTCATCTTCCGCAGCTCCTCCATCAGGTTCTTCTTGTTGTGCAGTCTGCCGGCTGTATCGCACAGCAGCACATCCGCGTGACGCGCCTTGGCCGCCTGCACCGCGTCGTAGACGACAGCCGCCGGGTCAGAGCCCTCCTGGCCGCCGATGAGCTCTGCCTGGGCCCTGTTTGCCCACTCCCTGAGCTGCTCTCCCGCAGCGGCCCGGAAGGTGTCTGCCGCCGCCAGGATGACCTTTTTGTTCTGAGCCCGCAGCTTGCCCGCCAGCTTGCCGATGGTGGTGGTCTTGCCGACGCCGTTGACCCCCACTACCATGACCACAGAGGTCCGCTCCTCAAATTCATAGGCCGTCTCGCCCACATCCATCTGCTCCTTGATGCTGTCGATGAGGATCTGCCTGCAGTTAGAGGGCTCCTTGATATGCTGCTCCTTCACCTTGGCCCGCAGATCGTCCAGTATGTCCTCTGTGGCCGCAACTCCCAGGTCCCCCATGATGAGAACCTCCTCGAGCTCCTCGTAGAAATCCTCGTCAATATGGGAAAATCCGTGAAAAATGCTGTCCATTCCGGACACGATATTGTCCCTCGTCTTTGTGAGTCCGGAGACGAGTCTTCTGAAAAATCCTTTTTCCTCTGCCATATTCCTGCTCCTTTTTCTTTTTGATGCCGCCTCTCCTTTATTGCTGATGCTGCTTCTCCATCTCATTCAGTTCATTTTCCAGAAGGCTGACAGAAACCATGGTGGAGACTCCCTTCTCCTGCATGGTGATACCGTACAGCCTGTCCGCCGCTGTCATAGTCCCTCTCCTGTGGGTGATGACGATGAACTGGGTGTTCTTCGTCAGCTTGTGGAGATACTGGGCGAACCGGGTCACGTTGGAGTCGTCCAGGGCCGCCTCGATCTCATCCAGCAGACAGAAGGGGGAGGGCTTCAGGTTCTGGATGGCAAACAGAAGGGAAATGGCAGTCAGCGCCTTCTCGCCTCCCGAGAGCTGCATCATATTCTGCAGCTTCTTGCCTGGCGGCTGCGCGATGATACGGATGCCCGCCTCCAGGATGTCCTCGTCCTCCATCAGCTCCAGCGTTCCCTTGCCGCCGCCGAAGAGCTCCCTGAACACCTTGTCAAACTCCTGGGCGATACGTGCGAACTGCTCTGTGAACTGCCTGCGCATGGCCTCGTCCAGCTCCGCGATGATCTTCTCCAGAGTGGCCTCCGCCTCCACCAGGTCCTCGTGCTGCCCTTTCAGGAACTCGTACCTCTCGGACACGTCCTTGTAGTCCTCAATGGCATTCACATTGACAGAGCCAAGGCCCTTGATGTCGCTCTTCAGAGTCTGGATCTGCCTGCGCATGTAGGCCAGGTCCGTGAGGTTTTTGTCCCGCAGCTCCATGGCGTGGCTGTAGGTGATCTCATACTCCTCCCACATGTAGTTGATCTGTTTTTCCGAGGCCTCCTCAAAGCCCTCTTTCCGGCTCTCCAGGCGGAAGATCTCCTTGTCCAGGTCCGCCATGTGCCTGGAGAGTTCTTCCCGCTTCCCGAGGAAGGACTTGTGCTTCTGGCTCAGCTCCTCACGCTGCTTCACGCTCTCCTGGATCTGCTCCTCGATCTCCTGGAACAGCTCCTTTGAGTCCTCAATGGTCTGCCGTATCTTTCGGATCTGCTCCTCCTTGTCCTGGATCTCCCGGGAGGCGTCCTCCTTGTTCTCGCCCAGCTCTCTTTGCTCCTCCTCGAACTTGGCGATCTCCTCCTGGATACGCTCCTCATTTTCCAGGATAAAGGTGTGCTTCTGCTCCAGACCCGCAAAGGCCAGCTGCGCCTCCTCGGAGGCCTTCTGGCAGCGGATCTCCTCTTCCTTTTCCTGCTCCAGAAGCCGCTGATCCTCCTCCGTCTTCCGGGTGATATCCTGCTCCAGAGCTGTGGAGGTATCCAGCTCCACCGTGATGGACTCCTGGTTGTTGCTGATGTCCGTGATCTGCTGATCCAGCTCCTGGCTTTCTCTCTGGATGGCCCGGGAAGTCTCCAGGGCAGCCTGTATCCTCTCCTGGGACTGATCCAGGTTCATCTTGGCTGTGTTCTGGATGACGTAGGCCTTCTGGAGCTTCTGCTGGATCTCATCTATCGTCTCATAGCAGGCAGCCCTCTCCTTCCGGATGCTGTCCGCAGAGGCCTCCATCTCCTCCATCTCCTTTTTCAGACGGCGGACGGTCTTTTCAAATTCCTCGATCTCTCTTCTTCGGCTCAGAAGATTGCTGGAATTCTTAAAGGCTCCTCCTGTCATGGAGCCCCCGGGGTTCAAAAGCTCTCCCTCCAGAGTCACCAGGCGGAGGGTCTGCCTGTATTTCCGGGCAATGGCGATGCCGTGGTCGATATTGTCCACCACGACCGTCCTGCCGAGCAGGTTCTCCGCCAGGCCCCGGTACTGCTCTTCCACCTTTACGAGGGTGTTGGCAAGGCCCACAACCCCCTTTTCCCTCAGCGCCTCCGGCCGGGATATGCCCCTGCCTCCCCCGATGCCTGTAAGCGGGAGAAAGGTAGCCCTCCCATACCGGTTCTTCTTCAGGAAATCGATCATCCTCTTGGCCGTCTCCTCCGTGTCTGTGACAATGTTCTGGATGCTGCCTCCAAGGGCGGTCTCAATGGCAATCTCATACTCCTTGTCCACCTTGATGATGTCCGCCACCACGCCCAGGATGCCTTTTTCCTTTTCTCTTTGCTCCATAACCCTGCGGATGCTGCCGCCGTAGCCGTCATACCGCTCGGTGATATTTTTCAGGGACTCCAGGCGGGACTCCTCCCTGTGGTAGGCGGTCTGCCCCACCCGCAGCTTCTCCGTCTGTCCGGAGAGCTCCCTTTGCAGTCTCTCTATCTTCTGCTCACAGGCCTTGTTCTCATCGGAAAGGCCTCGGATCTTCTCCGAGATCTCCTCCAGCTTCTCCCTGTGCTCCTGCGCGTTCCTCTGCTCTTCCTCAGCCTCACTTCTGGCCCTGATGAGCCGCTGGTTCATCTGGGATTTGCGCACCTGGATCTGCTCCATCATGGTATCGTAGCGCTGGATCTTGGCCTGGGTGGAGGCTCTGCTGTTGAGGATCTCTATGATGTCATTCTTGCTCTTCTCCACCTGGTCCGTCAGTCCGGCGATGCGGCTCTGCACCTCGATGAGACGCTCCCTGGCCCTTTCTCTGGCCGCGGATTTTTCCCGCAGCTCCCCGGCAATCTCCTCCTTCTCCTTCTGGAACTGAAGGAGCTGATCCTTTCTCTCCTGGATCTCATGCTGAATGGTCTGGTATCGCTGTCCGAAATGCTCGTCCGTCATCCGGGCGCTGTTGATCTGCTCCTTTAAGAGCTCAATCTGGTTCTCCAGCTGCTGCTTCAGGAGATTGGTCTCATTTAACTGGCCCTTGGCCTTCTCGATGGAGTCGTCGATCTCGTCCACCTGGGCCTCGATGGCCTCGTACTCCTCCTTCATGGCGCTGTAGGAAGCGTCCGCCTCCTGAAGCTCTTCCCGGGAAACAGACAGCTTTTTTTCAGTCTCGCTGATCTGCTCCTTCAGGCGCTCTGTCTCCAGAAGAAACATGTTGATGTCAAATGTCTTCAGCTGCTCCTTCTTCTGCAGGTACTCCCTTGCCACCTCGGCCTGCCTTTTTAAGGGGCCGATCTGCCTCTCCAGCTCGGCGAGGATATCGTTTACCCTGAGAAGGTTCTGCCTCTCATCCTCCAGCTTCTTGACGGACATATTCTTTCTGCGCTTGAACTTCACAATGCCCGCCGCCTCATCGAAGAGCTCTCTTCTGTCCTCCGGCTTGCCGCTTAGGATCTTGTCGATCTGGCCCTGCCCGATGATGGAGTAGCCCTCCTTGCCGATGCCGGTGTCGTAGAACAGCTCATTGATGTCCTTCAGACGGCAGGGACTGCCGTTCAGGAGATACTCGCTCTCCCCGGATCGATACAGCTTTCTTGTGACCGTGACCTCCTCGTAGTCCACAGGGAGCTGATGATCCGAATTGTCCAGGGTAATGGCCACGGAGGCGTAGCTTAAAGGCCTGCGGTTCTCCGTCCCGGAGAAGATGACATCCTGCATGCTGCCGCCGCGCAGCTGCTTGACGCGCTGCTCGCCAAGAACCCAGCGCACAGCGTCCGCCACATTGCTCTTCCCGCTTCCGTTGGGGCCCACGATCCCGGTAATCCCGTTATGAAAATCGAATACGATCTTGTTTGCAAACGATTTAAAGCCCTGTATCTCGATACTTTTTAAATACATGTAACACCTACTTTATATTCCTTTTGTGCAGGAGCAGGATAGTCCTGTAGGCCGCCTCCTGCTCGGCCGCCTTCTTGGTCCTCCCGCTTCCGGTGCCGTAGACCTCCTCCCCGATGTGGACCTCCACATGGAAGGTCTTATCGTGGTCCGGCCCCTCCTCCCCGGTGAGCTCATAGGCCACCGGCTGCTCAAAGGCGGCCTGCACCAGCTCCTGCAGGATAGTCTTGCTATCATAAAAGAGCTTCTTGTGCTCCAGGTCGTTCAGAACAAACCTGTGTATAAACTCTTTTGCGCTAGCAAAACCACCGTCTGAATAGATGGCTCCGATCAGCGCCTCCATGGCGTCCGATGTGACAGAGTCCCTCTTTCTTCCGCCTGTCATGTCCTCCCCTTTTCCAAGGAGAAGATACTCGCCCAGATGGATCTGGCGCGCGCAGAAGGCAAGCGCCTGCTCGCAGACCATAGCCGCCCTTGTCTTCGTCAGCTCTCCCTCAGGCATCCTTTCATTTTCGTGAAACAAAAATTCGCTGGACACCAGCTCCAGGACCGCGTCCCCCAGGAATTCCAGTCTCTCATTGCACTCGTACTTGGGCAGATGCTTCTCATTCACATAGGAGCTGTGCATCATAGCCCGCCGGAGGAGCTTGGGATCCTGGAACGTGTACCCGATCTGCTCTTCCAGCTCTTTTAATTTCCGACTCATATAAACCCTCATAAAAGAAAAAGCCCGCATCCGGGCTTTTTCTCCTTTCTGCCTAGTTTGTTGCGTTTTTGATCTGCTCTACAGCGTCTCCCACTGTCACGATCTTCTCTGCGTCATCATTGTCGATCTCAATGTCAAATGCTTCCTCAATCCCCATGATGATCTGGAAAATATCCAGGGAGTCCGCTCCCAGGTCATCCACAAACTTTGTCTCCATTGTGATCTCATCTGCGTTCACATTAAGTACATCAGCGATAATTTCCTGTAATTTTTCAAATTCCATTTTCTTCATCTCCTTTATATTGCTTTATATCTATTCATCGGACGAGTCATCCGCCTGAATACACTCCTGGATCTTCTCATTGATCCTCTGCTCCCGGAAGGTCAGGCACTGGAGGATGGAGTTGGATACCTCTCTCGCCTTTGAGCTTCCGTGGGTCTTCACCACGAGCCCCTTCAGCCCAAGCAGCGGCGCTCCGCCGTACTCGCTCGTGTCAAAGCCCTTCAGCGTCTCCTTGAGGGCCGGCTTCACCAGAAGGGCGCCGATCTTGCTGCGGAGGCTGCTCATCATGCCCTCCTTCACCTTGCTGATCAGCACAGCTCCCACACCCTCGAACAGCTTCAGGATAATGTTCCCGGCAAAGGCCTCGCAGACGATGACGTCCGCCTGGCCGTGGGGAATTTCCCTTGCCTCTATGCTTCCGGTAAAGTTGATGCCCTTTGCCGCCTTCAGGAGGGGGAAGGTCTCCTTCACCAGGGCGTTGCCCTTCTCCTCCTCAGCTCCGATATTGACGATGGCAACCTTTGGGTTCTTCACTCCCATCACATGCTCCATATAGATAGAGCCCATCTTGGCGAACTGAACCAGATGGGAAGGGCGGGCATCCACGTTGGCGCCGCAGTCGATCAGAAGGGAGACTCCCTTCTCCGTGGGGATGAGGGGCGCAAGGGGCGGCCGCTCCACTCCCTTGATCCTTCCCACTATGGTCTGTCCTCCCACCAGCACAGCTCCTGAGCTGCCGGCCGACACGAAGGCGTCGGCATCGCCGGATCTGACCATCTTCATGCCCACCACAATGGATGAGTCCTTCTTTTTCCGGATAGCGTTGACCGGGGGCTCCGCCGTCTCGATAACCTCTGTGGCATTCACAATCTCTATTCTGTCGCTGTCAAACGTATATTTTTCCAGCTCTTTCCTGACAACCTCTTCCTGTCCTACAAGATACACCTTGATGCTCTTCTCCCTGGAGAGGGCATCAACCGCGCCCTTGACCATCTCCACCGGGGCGTTGTCACCGCCCATGGCGTCAAGGGCAATTTTTGTAAGTTCTGCCATTTTTCTTTCCTCCATAACTACTAGAAATATTCTACTAGACATTATCCCAAAAATCAATAATTTGTTTACGGGATGTTAGCGGAAAGGGGAAAAGACCTACAGAGGCCGTTCCACCCGGATCTTCACCAGGCTCCCGGCGGCCCGCGACAGCTCCTCCTTGTAGGCCATCTTTCTGTACCGCTTCACGTGGGTGTCCGTCGTCCCCAGCTGGGCCGCCACCTGCCCGGGGCTGGCCTCGTAGGAAAACAGATTGTAGGCGCAGGCGCTGCGCAGCATCTGGCTGCTGTAGGACGGTATGCCCGCAAGGGCAGTGTACTTTTTCATAAGTCTGGAAATATACATGGTGTTCAGCCGGCCGCCCCTCCTGTTATAGAAGAGGAAGGGCCGCTCTTCCCTCTGCCCCAAGTAGCTCTCCAGCACGGCCAGGGCGTCGTCGGGGACATACACACCGCTGCGCCTCCCCTCCGGCTCCACAAAGGCCCCGTTCTCGTAAATCCCTATATCCCCCGGGGAGAGGCCGCATATCTCTGTGGAGGAGAGCCCCACTCGGTACATGAGCACAAAAATGGTGTAGGCCATCCGGTCTTCTTCCGCGGCTTTAAAAAGCCTGTCCACATCCTCCACCGGGATGACCCGGGCGTATTTCTCCTGCCTGGCCAGGCGCGGCAGGTAGGGATAGAAATAGTCCTGAAAGGTCTCCGGCAGGCCGTACCGCTCCCTCTCCCGGCTGAGAAAATCCGCAATGGAGTGGAGCTCCCGGAACTTCTTCGCCGGTGTCCCGGGCTGCAGCTCTCCCCTCCTCGTCTTCTCCGCCATGATGTCGTAGTATCTCTGTACATCCGCCGCACCGGCCTCCGTGATGTCCTTTCCGGCAATCCTGGAAAACTCGCACAGGTCGCTCCAGTAGGAAGCCCGGCTTGTGGCGCTCTTAAAGTGGGCCGCAAAATCGGGCCAGAGAATTGTCCTGGTCCTTTCAGATACACATGCGCTGTCCATATCCTGTCCTCCCGCCTTGTCTGTATTTTCCGCGAAGCGGAACCACCCAAATTGTTATCTGTATACTTCATACTATAACATTTTGGTTATAAAAGAGATTGCGCACCAGGCGCAATCCTATTTCGGTTTCAACCGTTTTCACTTTGCAAATCGATCCTTCAGGCTCCCTAGCAGACAAATCCGGCAAAGCTCAGGTCACAGCCTCCTCCTATGCGCCGGCAGATGTTGACTGCCCGGTTCATAACTTCAGGGAACAGACCGTTCTTTGTCTCAACCTTCAGCAATGACAGGTCCTCTGAAAAGCCTACGCTTTTTACATTCTCAAGCTCCTGCAGCTCTTTCAGGATTTCCTGCGCCATCTCGTCCGAGATCTTTTTTGTTAACCGATAATATCTTCCCATGATGGAACCCTCTTTCTTTCTTGCTTTTGCTGTTGGTTAGAATTTTCACGTATTCTGATTTTATTATACACTACTTTCGCGGAATTTCAAACAATTTAGCAGTTTAACTCGCAAAAAAGAAAGAGGTTTTTCACTTAGTCCAGATAATTTCCAACCGGGCTGGAATTGTACTGCTTGATGATCTTCACCATAAGCATGAAGTGAAGTGTCTGACAGATGCAGGCGGCTTTTACTCGTTTCACTTGTCCTACCTCTCTTTCTGAAAATGACGAGTGGCCCTCAGGCGCAACTGGAATTACGCCTGAAAGCCACTCGTTGTACTTATATTATAATGAAATTTTCCCGAATTTTCAAAAGGGGATTTTTAAAAATTTTCCTGCAACGAGGCTACGCCTCCTCCTTCAGCGGCCTCTTCAGAAGCACGATGCCGATCATGGTGACGACGGCTCCGGCCACCAGAGCCACCAGGAACATGGGCGCGTTCTCGATGATACCGATGACAAAGAGTCCGCCGTGGGGCGCCCTTGATCCGCAGCCAAAGGCCATGGACAGAGCTCCCGCCACCGCTGAGCCCACCACGCAGGGAGGGATGATCCTTAAAGGATCTGATGCGGCGAAGGGGATAGCCCCCTCTGTGATAAAGGACAGTCCCATGATGTAATTGGTGACGGTTGTCTGCCGCTCACTCTTTGTAAACCGGTTCTTGAAAAAGGTGGTTGCCAGGGCGATGCCGATAGGCGGGGTCATGCCGCCGATCATGACAGCCGCCATGATGTCAAACTGTCCTGACGCGATGGAGGCTGTCCCGAACACGTAGGCCGCCTTGTTGAAGGGGCCGCCAAAGTCGATGGACATCATGCCGCCCAGCACAATCCCCAGCAGGATCTTGCTGGACTCTCCCATCCCCGCCAGGCTGTTGTTGAGCCAGGTGTTGAAGGCTCCAAGAGGCGGGTTGATGAGGAAGATCATGATGGCGCTGATGCCGAGAAGCCCCAGGAACGGATAGAGAAGGACCGGCTTCGTCCCCTCCAGGGGTTTGGGCAGCTTCTCCAGCAGCTTTTTGATCAGGACCATCAGGTAGCCGGCGATGAAGCCGCCTGCCAGGGCCCCGAAAAATCCGGAGGCGATCCACTGGTCTTCCGGAAGGAAGACAGAGGTTCCGGCCTTTGCAAGAAGACCTGCCACGATACCCGGCATCAGAGCCGGCCTGTCTCCCACCGCCATGGCGATAAACCCGGCCAGGATGGGGAACATCATGCTGAAGGAGGTGTTGCCCGCCAGGTTCAGAAAATGGGCCAGCGGGGTGCCGTTTCCGAAGTCCGCCGTACCGGCGTTCGCCCCGTCCACCAGGTAGGAGAGGGCAATGAGGATGCCTCCGCCGATGACAAAGGGCAGCATGTGGGAAACGCCGTTCATCAGGCTTTTATAAATTTTTCTTCCCAGGCTCTCGCCCTCTACAGAGGAGGTCTCCTCCTCTCCTCCCTTGCTGTGGTACACGGGGACGGATCCGCTGAGTGCCCTGGTGATCAGCTCCTCCGGCTTATTGATGCCGTCCGCCACCTTGGTCACAAGGACCGGCTTCCCGTCAAAGCGGGCCATCCGCACCTCCTTGTCCGCAGCCACGATGATGCACTGGCAGGCAGCGATCTCCTCCGCTGTCAGCACATTCTTGTCACCGCCGGAGCCGTTGGTCTCCACCTTGATGGTGCAGCCCATCTCCTTCGCCTTCTTCTCCAGGCTCTCCGCCGCCATGTAGGTGTGGGCGATGCCTGTGGGACAGGCGGTGACGGCCAGGATCTGGAAGCCGGTGGTCCTTGCCGTCTCCTCCTCTTCCTTCGCCTTTCTCTCCTCCTCGGCAAACTTTTCCTTCTCCGCCTGGTCCACATAGCCCAGGAATTCCTCCGGCGTCTCCGCCTTTAAAAGATTTTCTCGGAAGCTGTCGTCCATGAGGAGGGTAGACAGCCTGCTGAGCACGTCCAGATGCACGTTGTCCTTTGTGTTGGGGGCGGCTATGAGAAAGATCAGGTGTACCGGCTCATCGTCCAGCGCCTCATAGTCCACGCCCTGCGGTACTACCATGGCGGCCAGGCCGGGGGCTTTCACCGCGTCCGATTTCGCGTGGGGAATGGCAATCCCCTCGCCGATGCCTGTGGTGCCCTCCTCCTCTCTGGCAAAAACGCCCTTCCGGTAGATCTCCACGTCCTGGATATTTCCACCCTTTACCATGAGGGACACCATCTGGTTGATGGCCTCCTCCTTTGTCTGCACGTTTCCGTTCAGCTCTATGCTCTCTTTTTTCAGTAAATCTGTAATCTTCATCTTTTCCACACTCCTCTACAGTCCATAGCTGTCCGCTGGTTCTCCCAAAAGGGATACGATGCTGGCTCTGTCCGCCAGCCAGTAGTCAAAGGCTGTCGCGCTGCCGGCCGCCTGGCCCAGGCGGAAGGCCTTTTCGCAGCTTCCCGTGCCCAGATATCCGGCCAGGAAGCCGGCCACCATGGAGTCCCCGGCCCCCACAGAGTTTTTCACCTCTCCCTTTGGCGGCCGCTCCCGGATCACCTCCCCGTCCTCGGGCACCAGGATGGCTCCGTCCCCCGCCATGGACACCAGCACATGGCGGGCTCCCATCTCCTGGAGTAGTCTGGCGTGGGCGATGATCTCCTCCTCCGTGGTCAGTGTCCTTCCGAACATGTCGCCCAGCTCGTGCTGGTTCGGCTTGATCAGGAAGGGGTGGTACTTCAGCACATTCAGGAGCAGGTCCTTTGTGGCGTCCACGATGTAGTGGATGCCCCTTCCCTCCAGGCGCTCCAGTATGCGCTCATACATGTCTGAGGGGAGGCAGTCCGGAATACTGCCCGCCAGCACGAGGTAGTCCCCCGCCTGCAGCGCGTCCAGCTTTCCGTAGAGCTCCTCCACCGCCCTCTCCGGGATGGCAGGGCCCTGGCCGTTGATCTCTGTCTCCTCCCCAGCGTTGATCTTTACATTGATCCTTGTCATCCCCTCATCCAGGTGGATGAAATCTGTCTGGCATCCGAACTGATCCAGCATCTCCCGCAGCGTCTTCCCGGTAAATCCCGCCTCAAAGCCAAGGGCAACGCTGCTGTACCCCAGATTGGAGAGGATGACGGACACGTTGATGCCCTTTCCTCCCGGGTAAATATGCTCCTGCCTGGTCCGGTTGATCTGCCCCTTCTCAAGTTTATCCAGGGAGATCACATAGTCCAGGGACGGGTTAAATGTGACTGTGTAGATCATTGTCTATTCCACCTCCATGATATTTTCTCTGCCTTCAAACTCAGTTCCCGCGGCGCTGGCCGTCAGGATGATCCCCTCATCCGCCTCCCCGAAGGTGACGCCGGATATCTGTCCCAGCTTGGAGCTGTCCACCAGCACATAGCGCTCTTTGCACCTGCGGAAGGCCTCCGCCTTCACCAGGGCCTCTGTCAGGTCCGGAGTGGTCATCCCTCTCTCCCGGTCGACCCCGTTTGCTCCGAAAAATCCTTTTGTAAAATTATACTTTTTCAGGCACTCCACGGCCTCGGCTCCCACGATGGCCTCTGTCACCGCCTTCAGCTCCCCTCCGAGAAGGAAGACCCGGGCCCCCTGCTTCATCAGCTCTCTGGCATGGCTGATGGCGTTGGTGACGCAGACTACGTCCCTGCCCCTGATCCTCCCCGCGAAGAGCTCTGTGGTGGTTCCTGCGTCCACGTAGATGAAATCTCCCGGTTCCACCAGCCGGGCAGCCCTGGCGGCGATCTTCTCCTTCTCCTCCCTGTGCAGCTCCTGCCGAAGGCTCAGGGAGGGATCCTTGGTCATACTCTTAAGTCCCACAGCGGCCGCTCCCCCGTGGACCTTCACCAGGCTGCCCCGCCTGTGAAGCTCCGTCAGATCCCGGCGTATGGTGGACTCGGAGGTGTCAAGGATCCGGGTCAGCTCCTGCACGGTCACAGTCCCCCTGTCGCCCACGATGGCCAGTATCTCGTTCATTCTCTCTTCTGCCAGCATATGTGCTCCTTCCTCTCCGTCTCAGTCATTTTCAATCACGTTTCAATCATTTTCAGTCATCTTTACCCCTATAATACGCTCAATATCGGTCATTGTCAATCATTTTCAGTCACAAAACGCAAAAAAATAAAGGAGACCATTACTGATCTCCTTCATTTCACTAAGCTGTAATTAGTCCTGAGCGATGATCTCCCTCTTGTTGTAGGAACCGCATGCCTTGCATACTCTGTGGGGCATCATCAGCTCGCCGCACTTGCTGCATCTTACCAGGTTCGGTGCGCTCATTTTCCAGTTAGCTCTTCTTTTATCTCTTCTGGCTTTTGATGTTTTATTCTTTGGACAGATGGACATACTTTACACCTCCTTAAACTTGCTGAATATATCTTGAAAGGCTGCCATCCTCGGGTCTAATACCTCTCTGTCACAGCCACATTCACCATGATTGAGATTAGCACCACAAATGCTGCACAGACCTTTGCAGTCTTCCCTGCACAGCACCCGAATTGGCCAGTTGACCAGGAGCTCGTTGCGTATCAGCACATCCGTGTCGAGACAGGTTCCGTCCATGAAGCTGTACTCCTCGTCGGACTGTCTGCGCCCTTCCTCGTCGAGCTTCATATCTACCTCCCGCTCAAAGGCGAGATCAAAGATCTGCTCCACATCCTCCAGGCATCTGTCGCACGGGACAACGGTCTTTATCTTGGCACTGCCCTTCACCTGCACCTGCTTCTTTCCGAGATTGGTGATCTCAAACACAGGTGTCTCCAGCTCCTCGAGCCGGTACTTCCTGCCGGACACTCTCATGTCCTGCATCTCAAGGTGTGCTTCCTGCCGGATGACCTTGTCATCCTGCTCTAAAACCTTTGTCAGTTCAATCAGCATAACGCTCTCCTAACCACACTTTATAAAGTATATCTTTTCAACCATTATTTGTCAAGGTTTTTCTTTACCAGTTCTACGGTTTCTTCACAGATTGCGATCTCCTCGTTGGTCGGAATGACGCAGGCTGTGATCTTGGACTCCGGCTTTGTGATGATCACCTCTTTGCCGCGGCTGTTGTTTGCCTCATCATCAAACACGAGTCCCATGAAATTAAAGGCCTCGCAGATTGTCTTTCTCAGCGGGATGGCGTTCTCGCCGAGACCTGCCGTGAAGGTGATCACGTCCACGCCGCCCATGGCTGCGATGTAGGAGCCGATGTACTTGATGATGCGGTAGGCGTAGGCCTCCAGGCAGTTGATGGCGTCCTGGTTGCCCGCTTCAGCGGCGGCGGACACATCGCGGTAGTCGCTGGAGATGCCTGTCATTCCCAGCATACCGGACTTCTTGTTGAGAATATTGAGCACTTCAGACACAGACAGGTTCTCTTTATTGCACAGGTACTCTACAAAGGCCGGATCAATGTCACCGGACCTGGTACCCATGATCACGCCCTCGAGAGGTGTCAGTCCCATGGAAGTGTCCACACATTTCCCGTCCTTCACAGCGGACAGGGAAGCGCCGTTGCCCATATGGCACACAATGATCTTCAGATCCTTGATGTCCTTGCCGAGGAAGGCGGCTGTCCGGGCAGACACGTATTTGTGTGATGTGCCGTGGAAGCCGTACTTGCGGATGGCATACTTCTCATAGTATTCCTTCGGAATTCCGTACATATAAGCCTTCGGAGGCATGGTCTGATGGAAGGCGGTGTCAAAGACAGCCACATTGGGAACGCCCGGCATCAGCTTCATGCAGGCGTTGATCCCCATCAGGTTGGCGGGATTGTGGAGCGGTCCCAAGTCCGCGCAGTCCTCGATGACCTTGATAACCTCGTCGTCGATGATAACAGAGTTGGTGATCTTCATGCCGCCGTGGAGTACCCGGTGTCCGATGGCGTCGATCTCCTCCAGGGATTTGATGACGCCTGTCTTCTCGTTCACAAGGGCGTCCAGCACCATCTGGATGGCTGTTGTGTGATCCGGCATAGCCGCCTCGGTCACTTCCTTCTCGCCGCCCTCCGGCTCATACACAAGGCGTCCGTCAATGCCGATGCGCTCGCAGATACCCTTTGCCATGACCTCTCTGTTATCGTAATTGATCAGCTGGAATTTCAGGGAAGAACTTCCACAGTTTACTACTAATACATTCATCTTCTTTTCTCCTCCGGAATTTTTCGTATACTTTCTCTCAGATTGTCCGCTCTACTGGTTCTGGGCCTGCACAGCTGTGATGGCTACCACACCCACGATATCCTCTGCGGAGCAGCCTCTGGACAGGTCGTTTACAGGAGCCGCGATACCCTGTGTCATGGGTCCGTAGGCCTCTGCCTTGGCCAGTCTCTGCACCAGCTTGTATCCGATATTTCCGGCATCCAGATCCGGGAAGACCAGCACGTTGGCATGTCCCGCTACCGGGCTTCCGGGCGCCTTGGACTCTCCTACGCTGGGAACGATGGCAGCGTCAAGCTGAAGCTCGCCGTCCAGCATGAGATCCGGGTTGGCCTCCTTGGCGATCTTTACAGCCTCCACCACTTTATCTACATCGGCATGCTTTGCGCTTCCCTTGGAGGAGTGGCTCAAGAAGGCAACCTTGGGCTCTGCTCCCACCAGCATCCTGAAGGACTGAGCGGAGGACTCCGCGATGGCTGCCAGCTCTTCCGGCGCCGGGTTCTGGTTCAGTCCGCAGTCAGCAAATACGAACACGCCGTTCTCGCCGTACTCGCAGTCCGGCACACACATAACAAAGAAAGCGGATACAAGCTTTGTGCCCGGCTTTGTCTTCAGGATCTGGAGGCAGGGACGCAGTGTGTCCGCTGTGGAGTGGCATGCTCCGGACACCATTCCGTCCGCATCCTTCATCTTCACCATCATGACACCGTAGTACAGGTAGTTTGTGAGGAGGATCTCCCTTGCCTGCTCCTCTGTCATTCCCTTCTTCTGACGGAGCTCCACCAGCTTTGCGATGTATCCTGCAGTCTTGTCGCTTGTGGCCGGGTCTACGATCTGCGCGCCGCTGATATCGTAGCTTCCCTTATTCTTCTCGATCTCCTCCTGGCTTCCCACGATGACCACGTTGGCGATGCCCTCCTTCAGGACCGTCTCAGCGGCCTTGTAGGTGCGCTCGTCCTCGGACTCGGGGAGAACGATTGTTTTTTTGTCTGCTTTTGCTTTTGCTTTCATCTCATCTATAAATCCCATGACTGAAAGACTCCTTTCCATTTTTTCTCACTGTTTTCATTATAATACAAAGAACCCTTGCAAACAAGGGCTCTTTTGTCGATCAGATGTCTCTTTTGGAGTACAATCCATGTTAATTTTCTGTCAGGTATCCCCCCTGTTCTCACAGGGAAAACACGGCGCTGACGATGGCAAAATACACGCTGATGGTGCTGATATCCACCAGTGTGGAGATCAGCGGCGTGGCCATGATGGCCGGGTCCAGACCGATCTTTTCTGCCACCAGAGGCAACGTACAGCCCACCACCTTGGCGATGACGATGGTGCAGGCCATGGTCAGGCCGATGGTGAGGGCCACCAGCGCGTCCCCCTGTCCCATGACGATAATGCGGATGCCGTTTACCACGGACAGGATCAGGCTGATGAGTATGGCCACCCGAATCTCCTTGAAGATGACCCGGAAGAGGTCTCCAAACTCGATCTCCCCCACGGAAATTCCCCGGATCACCAGGGTGGAGCTCTGGGAGCCGCAGTTTCCGCCCGTGCCCGTCAGCATGGGGATAAATCCCGCCAGCTGGGGCATGACAGCCAGGGCACTCTCATAGTGGTTCATGATCATCTGGGTCACTGTGGCGGACAGCATCAGAAACAGGAGCCAGGGGAGCCGGCTCTTCACATGCTCCAGCACAGTGGTCTCAAAGTAGGAGTCGTCGCTGGGGCTGACACCGGCCATGATGCTGATATCCTCTGTAGTCTCCTCCTGCAGGACGTCCATGGCGTCGTCTACCGTGACGATACCCACCATGCACATCTCGTGATCCACGATGGGGAGGGCAATGAGGCCGTATTTGTTGATGATCTGGGCCACTTCCTCCTGGTCGTCGGTAGTGTGGGCGTAGAGCACATTGGTGTCCATGATCTCCTCAATGGTCTTGGATTCGCTGGTGGTCAGCAGCTCCTTTACATCCACCATGCCGATGAGCTTCCTCTTCTCCGTCACATAGCAGGTGTAGATGGTCTCCTTGTTGATACCCACCTGGCGGATCTTGAGGATGGACTCCGCCACTGTCATCTCCTTGCGCAGGGCGATGTAGTCCACGTTCATGACGCTTCCCGCACTGTCCTCCGGGTACTGAAGGAGCTGGTTGATCTGCTGGCGGGTCTCCTCGTCGGTGGCCATGAGAAGACGGTCCACCACGTTGGCGGGCATTTCTTCCAGCACGTCCACCGTGTCGTCCAGATACATCTCTTCCATGACTTCCTCCAGCTCGGAGTCCGTCAGCCCGCCGATCAGCGTCTCTCTCATGTCGCTGTCCATCTCGGTAAAGGTCTCCGCGGCCTCCTCCTTTGCCAGGAGACGGAACACCATGACGAGCTGCTTCTGGGTGAAATCCTCCATCAGCTCCACCAGGTCCACAGGGTACATGTGCTCCAGCTCTTCTTTGAGCTCCTTGAATTTTCGTTCATCCAGCATCTGGAGGATACGTTCTTCTGTCAGCTCTTCCCGCTCTTCATTTTCATACGTATATTCTTCCTTTTCATCTGTGCTTCCCATACGTATCCTCCTTTCTCTTCGCCGTTATTCTGCCAGCCGCTTTTTCGTATTGCGCGCAAAAAGGGCATATTTACAGCGGTTGCCGTAAACATCTTCATATAGTATAATCAATTTCAAAAAGATATACAAGGAGATTTCCATGAAAATTGTCGGACTGATCACCGAGTACAATCCCTTTCACAACGGACATCTATACCATATGCAGGAGGCAGTCAGAGCCACCAAAGCGGACGCTGTGATTGCTGTCATGAGCGGCGATTTCGTGCAGCGGGGAGCCCCTGCCCTCCTGCCCAAGCACCTGCGGGCCCGCATGGCCCTGGAGGCCGGCGTCTCCGCTGTCATCGAGCTGCCCCTCTGGTGTGCCTGCGGCAGCGCCGAATACTTTGCCGCCGGCGCCATCTCCCTGCTGGACCGCCTGGGATGTGTGGACACAGTCTGCTTCGGGAGCGAGTGCGGGGACATCCGCCTTCTGGAGAAGGCCGCCCGGGTCACCGCCCTGGAACCGGAGCCCTACAAGTCTCTTTTAAAAGAGGGGCTGCGCCGCGGCCTCTCCTTCCCAGGAGCCAGACAGCAGGCCCTCTCCTCCTTTCTCGGAGACGAGGAGGCCGGGTGCGTCCTGGAGGAGCCCAACAACATCCTGGGTGTGGAATATATCAAGGCCATCCTGTGCCGGAGGAGCCCCCTTCAGTTCTGCACCATCCGGCGGCGGGAGTCGGGCTATCACGACCAGGAGCTGTCCGGCCGGTACAGCTCCGCCACCGCCATCCGCCGGCTTCTGCTGGAAAAGGAAGGCTGCTCATCCGCGGCTTCGGGCCTGTCCCTCCCGGAGGGACAGATGCCCCCCTCCTCCGCACAGATCCTGCAGGAGACGTACCGGGCAAGGTACCCTGTGTGGGCAGACGATCTTTCTCTGCTCCTCAAATACCGGCTTCTTCAGGAGACAAAGGAGAGCCTGACCAGGTATGCGGACGTCAGCCGGGAGCTGGCAAACCGCATCATGGGAAGCCGGAACGATTTTCTCTCCTTTGACCAGTTCTGCAGCCTCCTGAAGACAAAGGAGATGACCTACTCCCGGATCAGCCGTGCCCTGCTCCACATCCTCCTCGGCATCACAGGGGAGGACATGGACCGCTTCAAGGGGGAGGGGGGCTGCGGCTACGCCCGCCTTCTCGGCTTTCGAAAGGACGCATCCTCCCTCCTTGGCGCCATAAAAAAGAGCAGCTCCATCCCTCTTGTCACAAAGCTGCCCCGCACCGGGTCCAGGGCCGGAACCGGCCAGAGCGCAAAAGCCTGGAGCGGGCTTGCCGGGGACATGCTCAGGGCGGACATTCTGGCCGCGGATCTGTATGAGTCAGTGGTCACGGAGAAATTTCATCGCGCCTTTGTCTCTGAATACAGACAGCAGGTCGTCATCGTCTGACGCCTGCTGCCCTCATTTTTTGTTCCCGTCTGTTTTTTGTCCGGTCTGTTCTATACCTTGCTTCCTATATCAATATTCCACGTACCTGCTGCAGGCCACCGCCATGGCCCCCGGGCCGATATGGCAGGCAACGCTCAGGGAGAGGGCATCCATGTGGATGTCATAGCCGGGGAAATATTCCTCCAGCTCCTTCTTCCACTGGGCCGCCTCCTCTTCCGTGCAGGTGTGGGCCGCCTCAAGGTGTACCCTTTTTCCTCTGAAGCGCTCTTTGATATCTTTCTCCATGGCTTCCTTCATCACCTTTTTCGCGGACTTCAGCCCACGCACCTTGGCAAAGGCGTCCAGCTTCTCCCCCTGGATGGTGAGCACCGGCTTCAGGTTCAGCACAGTCCCCAGTGCCGCCGCCGCAGGCGTCACCCGTCCGCCCTTTTTCAGATACTTCAGGGTGTCCACAGTGATATAGATACTGGCCTCCAGCTTTTCCCTCATCAGTATGTCATGGATCTCCTGGCCGGACCGCCCGGCCGCCGCAAGCTCCAGAGCGTCCAGTACCGCCTGGCGCTGAGTGACGGAGATGCGCTGGTTGTTCACCACAAACACCCTCCCGTCAAAATCCTTGGCCAGCATCATGGCTGTCTCGCAGGAGGTGGAGAGCCCGCTGGACATGGGAATGTGGACCACCTCATCGTACTCGTCCAGCAGCTCCTCCCAGATCTCCATCACATCCG
This sequence comes from Clostridium sp. BSD2780061688st1 H5, assembly GCF_005845155.1. Lineage (NCBI taxonomy): Bacteria > Bacillati > Bacillota > Clostridia > Eubacteriales > Clostridiaceae > Clostridium > Clostridium sp. BSD2780061688st1 H5. Next base: position 142,811 of record NZ_SPGT01000004.1, read on the forward strand.
CCGGGGATGGCTGGGAGGTGGAAATATCCGCGTCCCCGGAGAGCTTCTCATAAAATTCCTTCTGTGTAAGCGTGATATCCTCGTAATATAATTCACCGTCAATATAAAACGGCATGGGCACCACCCGGATTCCCAGCTTACGGGCCTCCTTCTGGGTAATGCCGCTGTTGCTGTCTGTCATGACCGCCACTTTCTTCATACTGAATTCTTCCCTTTCTGCTTCTGTGAGCTGTCGCCGCGGGAGTGTACCCGCCTAGTTCTTAAAGCTGTGTATGGGCGCGGGGATCCGTCCCTGTCTGCTGATAAAGGCGGTGCAGTCCGCCTCGTTTACCGGAATAATAGGTGCGTAGCCTAAAAGTCCGCCGAACTGGGCAGTCTCCCCTACGTCCTTTCCGATCACCGGGATCAGGCGCACAGCCGTCGTCTTCTGGTTCACCATGCCGATAGCCATCTCGTCCGCGATGATGCCGGAGATGGTGGCCGCGCTTGTCTTTCCGGGTATGGCAATCATATCCAGTCCCACGGAGCAGACGCAGGTCATGGCCTCCAGCTTCTCAATAGTGAGGGTTCCCGCCTGCACCGCGTCGATCATACCCTTGTCCTCGCTGACCGGTATGAAGGCTCCGCTTAATCCGCCCACATAGGAGGATGCCATGACGCCGCCCTTTTTCACCTGGTCGTTGAGCATGGCAAGGGCCGCTGTGGTGCCTGGCGCACCCACCTGGGAGAGGCCGATCTCCTCCAGTATCTCAGCCACGCTGTCCCCCACCGCCGGTGTAGGCGCCAGAGACAGATCGATGATGCCAAAGGGGATCCCCATCCTCTTTGATGCCTCACCGGCCACAAGCTGTCCCACTCTGGTGATCTTGAAGGCTGTCTTCTTGATGGTCTCGCAGAGCTCCTCAAAGCCCTTCCCTCTCACCTTCTCGATGGCGTGCTTCACAACGCCGGGGCCGCTGACTCCCACGTTGATGACTGCGTCCCCCTCCGTCACGCCAAGGAAAGCTCCCGCCATGAAGGGGTTGTCATCCGGCGCGTTACAGAACACTACCAGCTTGGCACACCCCAGAGAGTCTCTCTCCTTTGTGGCCTCAGCCGTAGCCTTCACGATCTGGCCGCAGAGGCGCACCGCATCCATGTTGATGCCTGTGCGGGTAGAGCCCACATTGACGGAGCTGCAGATTCTCTCCGTGCAGGCCAGAGCCTCCGGTATGGAGCGGATCAGATCCTCGTCGCTCTTTGTCATGGCCTTGGACACAAGGGCGGAGTAGCCGCCGATAAAATTCACGCCCACCTTCAGGGCTGCCCGGTCCAGAGTCTTTGCGATGGTCACAAAGTCCTCCGGGCTCTTGCAGGCGGAAGCCCCCACAAGCGCGATGGGAGTCACAGAGATCCGCTTGTTGACAATGGGAATGCCGAACTCCTTCTCGATTTCCTCCCCGGTGGACACGAGATTTTCCGCCAGCGTGGTGATCTTTTTATAGATCTTCTCGTTGAGTCTGTCCAGATCTGTGTCAACGCAGTCCAGAAGGCTGATGCCAAGGGTGATAGTGCGGACGTCCAGATTTTCCTCCTCTATCATCTGATTTGTCTCGTTTACTTCGTATATATTGATCATAGTCCGGTGTCCTTTCTTACAGTCTGTGCATCTTCTCAAATATCTCTGATCTCTGGCAGCGGATATTAAGGCCCATGCTCTCGCCCAGCTTGTCCAGATCCTCCGCGTACACGGAGAAATCCCTGTCTGCCGCCGACACGTCCACCACCATCATCATATTGAAGTACCCGTCCACGATGGTCTGGGAGATGTCCAGAACGTTGATATTCGCCTCCGCAAGGTAGTTGCACACCTTCGCAATGATGCCAACCTGGTCTTTTCCCACAACTGTGATAATACATTTTCTCATTCTTCTGTCCTCCATACCTTAGTCTCTTACACTGTCACTGCCTCTGACACAGCGTCACGCCCGGCGACCATGATGGGAATGTCCTCCCCTTTATAGGGGTTGTCCCCCACCGTCACCTCCAGCTTTACTGTCTCGTAGGCCAGCTCCGCATAGTTATTTTCCTTGCTCAGATGTCCCAGTATGACATGCTGCAGCTTATCGTGCAGTATATCACAGAGAAGCTGTCCTGACAATTCATTTGAGAGATGTCCCTTATCCCCCATGACCCGGCGCTTCAGCGGATAGGGGTAGGGGCCCACCTCCAGCATATGTATATCGTGGTTGGCCTCCAGAAGCACCGCGTCCAGATTTTTCAGGTTCTCCACCGTGTACTCGTCGTATATTCCCAGGTCCGTAGCCACCGCCACCGACTTCTCCCCGCAGACGATCCGGTATCCGGACGGCTCGTAGGCGTCGTGGGATATGGCAAAGGGGTGGACACAGAGGTCTCCCAGAAGGAAATCCGTGTCTGTCTGTATCTCGTGGAGCAGCCCCTCAGGCATCTTTCCAAGACTTCTGTACTCCATGATGCCCTTCAGCGTTCCCTTTGTGGCGTACACCGGAATTCCATACTTTCTGCTGAACACCCCAAGCCCCTGGATGTGGTCCGAATGCTCGTGGGTGATCAGGATGCCGGACAGCTCCTCCCCTTTGATGCCCAGGGTGTGGAGCCCCTCATCGATCCTCTTTTTGCTGATGCCGGTGTCCACCAGAAGGTGGGTGTGATCGCTGCCCACATAAATGCAGTTGCCGCTGCTGCCGCTTGCTATGCTGCATAGTCTCATTGTCTGTCATCTCTCCTGCCTGTTATTCATGTATTTTTTTAATGCCAATCTGCGCCATGACATCGTCGATCTCACCGCAGGCCTCCTGGAAGGAGTTGCAGTTGTCAATGGCTCTGTCACAGCCGGCAAAGAAGTCCGAGGAGGACATCTGGGAGGCAAAGATCCCTTCGATCTTCTCCTCACTGTAGCCCCGGGAGGCTGTCAGACGCCTTTTTCTCGTCTCCTCATCTGCATAAATATACCACACTTCATCGCACATGGCATTATAATTTTCTTCTATAAAAAGCGCCGCCTCCAGAACAAAGACAGAAGTTCCCTTCTTTTCCTCCTTCCGGATGATCTCCCGGATCTTCTCCTTCACCGCAGGGTGCACGATCTCGTTCAGGATGCGCAGCTGGGCCTTGTTGGAAAAGACAATGTTCCCCAGCGCGGCCCGGTCCAGCCTGCCCTCCCCGTCCAGTATGCCCTCTCCAAAGTGATCCACGATCCTTCTATAGCACTTCGTGCCCTTTTTCTGGAGCCTCTTTGCCACCTGGTCCGCCTGACAGCAGGCGGCGCCATAAGTCTTCTCCAGGTACGTGAGCACCTGGCTTTTTCCTGATCCGATCCCCCCGGTAATTCCTATGATCTTCATCTTCTGTCACTCCTATTTTGCTTCATACCAGCTCATGCCAGTATGCATATCTACCTCCAGCGGCACCTCCAGGGACGCCGCATGCTCCATTTCATTCTTCAGTATCTTCCTGACTTCCTCTACTTCAGGCTCCCAGGCCTCCACAAGGAGCTCGTCGTGGACCTGAAGCACAAGCCGGGAGCGCATGCCCCTCTCCTTCATCTGCCTCTCCACGCCGATCATGGCGATCTTCATGATATCTGCCGCCGTCCCCTGGATGGGCGAGTTCATGGCCACCCGCTCCCCGAAGGAGCGCTGGGCGAAATTGCTGGAGGAGAGCTCCGGCACCGGGCGCCTCCTGCCAAAGAGAGTGGTCACATAGCCCTTCTCCTTTGCCTGGGCCACCGCGTTGTCCAGAAACACCTTGATGCCCGGGTAAGTCTTGAAGTACTGCTCTATATACTGGGCTGCCTCTTTCCTCGTGATGCTCAGGTCCTGGCTCAGCCCAAAGGAGCTGATGCCGTAGACGATACCGAAGTTGACCGCCTTGGCGTTCCGGCGCTGCAGGTCCGTCACCTGGTCAAAGGGTGTGTGGAACACCTGGGAAGCTGTAATCCGGTGGATGTCCTTCTCCTCCCGGTAGGCCTCTATGAGCTGCCGGTCGCCGGAACAGTGGGCCAGGACTCTCAGCTCGATCTGAGAGTAGTCCGCGTCCACAAACACATAGCCCTCCTCGGGCACGAACACCTTCCGGATCAGCCTGCCCAGCTCCATCCGCACCGGGATGTTCTGCAGGTTGGGTTCTGTGCTGCTGATCCTTCCCGTGGCGGTGATGGTCTGATTGAACTTTCCGTGTATCCTGCCGTCCTCCCCTATGAAGACGGCAAGCCCGTCTGCGTAGGTGGATTTCAGCTTAGCCAGCTGGCGGTACTCCAGGATCTTCGCCACAAAGGGATAATCCGGCGCCAGCTTCTCCAGCACATCCGCCGCTGTGGAGTAGCCGGTCTTGGTCTTCTTTCCGCCCTTCAGCCCCATCTTCTCAAAGAGGATCACGCCCAGCTGCTTGGGAGAGTTGATGTTGAACACCTCCCCGGACTCCTGGTAGATCTCCTGCTCCAGCTTTTCGATCTGGACGGCCAGCCTGTCGCCGTAGTCCTTCAGCTCGGCTGCCTCCACCTTCACTCCGTTCCTCTCCATGTCGAACAGGGTGAACACAAGAGGCATCTCTATCTCCTCAAAGAGCCGGAGCATCCCCGCCTCCTCAAGCTTATCCGCAAGGATGGGCTGGGATTTCCAGGCACAGTAGGCCTCGTAGCAGGCCCGAGCCTCATCCTCCTGCTTCTCGTCCAGGAGAAGGGAGAGCTGCTCCCTGGCCACATCCTCAAAGGTGTAGTCACTTTTTAAGGGATTGAGAAGGTAGGCCGCTATGATCCCGTCAAAGCAGTTGTCCTGCCGGCCTGGCGTAAAGCTGGCCATGGCCTCCTTCAGCCCAAAGATGGCAAAGCAGCCGGCCCCGGCCGCCGTCTGTCCCAGCTTTTCCAGAATCTCCTTTGCCGCAAGCTCCTCCCCGGCACAGATGCAGTAGATCTCCTCCTCTCCAAAGCACAGCGCCGCGCCCCCGGCCTTCGCCTGGGAGGCAAAAAGAGGCGGCACATCCGCTGTATTCTTCAGGATGGCGGCTCCCACTCTTTCCGCCTTCCGGGCCCTTTCAAAGACGGTTTCGGCCTCGGCTCTGGAGGATATTATACGAAAGTGATCCTCCACCTCGTTTTTGGGCCCTTCCACCTCAAATCTGCCGAGAAGGTTCTTGAACTGAAGCCGCTGGAAAAGAGGATAGGCCTGCTCGGTAAAAATATTTCCCAGCCTTGCCCCCTCAATGTCGTAGTCTATATCTGCGTCCACACAGATAGTGGCCAGAGTCTTGCTCATGACCGCCATGTCCCAGTGCTCCTTCAGAGCTCTGGAAGCTCTGGGAGGCTTCAGCTCATCCACGTGCTCATAGGCGTTTTCTATGGAATGATACTCCGCTATGATCTTGGCCGCCGTCTTCTCGCCAATGCTGGGAACTCCCGGAATATTGTCGGAGGTATCTCCCATCAGGGACTTCATGTCGATAAACTCATGGGGCGTCACGCCGTACTTCTCCTTCACGTCCGCCGCGTAGTAGTCCTCGATCTGTGTTCCCCCTCTTTTCGTCTTGGGGATGCGGATCTTGGTGTGCTCCGTGGCAAGCTGCAGAAGATCCCTGTCCCCGCTGATGACGGAGACTTCCATCCCCGAGGCCTCGCATCTTCCTGCGATGGTGCCCAGCAGGTCGTCCGCCTCCAGGCCAGCCTTTTCGATGATCCGGATGCCCATAGCCGTCAGGACCTCCTTCATCACCGGCACCTGCTGGCGCAGCTCCTCTGCCATGGGCTTTCTCGTCCCTTTGTAGTCCGCGTACATCTCGTGGCGGAAGGTGGGGGCGTGTACGTCAAATGCCACAGTCAGATATTCCGGCTTCTCCTCCTCCAGTATCTTCAGCATAATGTTGAGGAAGCCGTAGATGGCATTTGTGTGGAGCCCCTCGGCGTTAGTCAGATCCGGGAGTCCGAAAAATGCCCGGTTCAATATACTGTGTCCATCAATCAATACTATCTTTTCAGCCATTCTTTCTCTCCATTTTTCTGTCAGCCCCTGTCTATTCAGACGCTGCTGCTATTTACTATACAACAAACTGACATTTTTTGAAAGGCATAACTCAAAAAATGATTGTAATCCGGTTTTCCATATGATATAATTTATTTCAGTCCTGGTGCGCCCAGGACCCTGTTATGTGCGCCGCTGTGGCGGAATTGGCAGACGCATACGACTCAAAATCCAATGCGCTCGGCTGATAGGTAACTTTTAAATCCCTTGATTTTTCAAGGCTTTTGACAACTTAATGACTTGCTTCGTTTTCAATATCCCTCCTGCATATCCCTCCAAAATCGGAAAGGATATACAAGAAATAAGGGATTTGAAATATAAGCCGCTGTGGTGGAATTGGCAGACACACCTGACTCAAAATCAGACGGAGAATATCCGTGCCGGTTCGAGTCCGGCCAGCGGCACCAGCAAATTCAGCTCTTTAGCTTACGGCTAGGGAGCTTTTTTCTTGTCAAAAGTTCTAACCTACTGCCTTTTCAATTTCCGCTGCCGTCTGTGACGGGAATACGGATAATATCGCATTGGCAGATGAAACCTTGCTACTGTAGTCTAAATGCGTATAGATATTAGATGTTGTAGAAATGTCACTGTGACCGAGCCATTCCTGTATCTGTTTCAAGCTCACGCCATTAGCATATAAAAGGCTGGCACAGCTATGCCTCAAATCGTGAAAGCGGATTTTCCGCAGATTATATTTTTTCAGCAACAAGGGAAAATGTTGTGTCAGATAACCGGGTTTTATTCTTTCCCCGATTTCATTAACATAGATAAAGTCCAGATAATCCGTGCAATAACAGTCACCACACAATCGCCGGTTCTGTTTCTGTTCCCGATACATCTTGATAAGTAAATCTTCAAACGGTTTCACAAGCGGCAGCGTGCGGCGGCTCGTCTTTGACTTCGTCCGCTCTTTTTCAATAAGCACATTACCACGCCCGTCATTCAGATTGACTTCTATTACAGTGTATTTGATTGTGATAGTTTTACGCTCAAAATCAATCGCACTCCATTTCAATCCTACCACTTCACTCCGGCGCAGACCATAGAAAGCAGCGAGAATAATCGCCAGTTCCATAGGGTCGCCTTTAGAAACTTTGAACAAAGTGTCAAGTTCTTCTTTATTATAGTAGGAAGCTACAAATTTGTTCTTCTTTGGTCTTTCCACACGGTCTGCCGGGTTTGACTTGATGAGTCCAATCTGAAAAGCATATTGCAGAGCCTTTCTGATATTGGCATGGCGGTGAATAACAGTGTTAGCAGACAGCCCCTTATCTAATTCTGACTGATAGTAGTCTTGAATGTATTTAGGGTTTTCTTCAATCTCTGTCAAAGTATATCGTTTCTCTAAAAAGTAGGGAACAATACGCTTTTTCACAGAGCAAGTGTAAGAAGCCATTGTTGTTTCTTCTACACACTGTTTCATCATTTCCAGCCATTCCAGCATAAAATCCGTAAATAAGATAGATACCTCATTTGTCGCCGGATTAATACTATCTGCCGGATTGTCCTCAATCCAGCCAAGCGTGACCGCATAATCAAGAGAAATTTTAATAATCTCATGTAGCTGTAAGATTACCACCTTTGAAGCGTGATGTTCCGTCCTCTCATAATTGTAATAGCTCTCAATGTCCGTAGTCCTCAAATCACAGATACGAGATGTCTTTTTTTGAAAATACGGCGTGAGATACATTCTCACATTGTAAGAGTACAGGGCATATGTTTCTGCTTCTAAGGTCTTAAGGTTGAGATGGTCTTTCAGCCATTTGTCGAGGAACTTGTCAAACGGGAGTTCTTTATCCGTCATAGCGTCCTCTGGCGTGAAATTCTTTCTCGTTTCCAAAAGCATAGCTTCCGCACGCTTCTGATTTCCCTTTACGGGAAGTCCTGTACTGATTGATTTTGTACGCCTTTTGCCAGTGCTGTCTTTATAGCTTAAAATCATCTGGAAATATCCGTTTTGTTTTCGTAAATGTCCTGCTACCATGTTTGTCCTCCTAATAGCAGCAGCCATTCACCTATCACTGACTATGTCAAGTATAACAGGTTCTAGGGCTGCTGACAACAAGCGACGCAGTAAACCTCTACAGCATTTCCATGTACCGCAGGATATTGAGCTTTGGTATCTTATAGGTTCTTCCGACCCTAAAATGCAGGATTTTATTTTCCCTCAATAATATGTAGGCTGTTTTCATACTGATACCGAGCATTTTACTCATTTGCTCTACGGTCACTACGTCTGGATAATCCTTGAACATTACACGGTAGGTATCGTTTGTCATATATTCTTTATCCATTACAACACCTCCGGGGCAAGATACAGACAGGTAATCAGACAGCCTAGCGGCTCACGGGAGTCTCACCCCTGCATACACGGTGCAGCCATACCCTTTGCGTGCGACGCTTCTAACGCTCAAACTAAGGCTATACGGGAGTATCATTGTAGGATATATGAGTCATGGCACACGACCATTCCACAAGTCGCTTGCAGATCACAGATATGAACCGCTCGCTCATGTGTATGAGGTCATGGCGTATCTGCCTACAGGCTCGTCATATATCTAAAGTATCTGATTACCTTATTCAATTTTCAAAAAGCAAGATTAGGAGCTGGAATGAGGTGGTACACGCTCCTGTAGGCTTTATTTCACTTTGACTTCAAAACCAAGAATTGCTTCAATCAGCGCAGCTCTTATTCTGCCTTTCAGTTCCATATCGACCACAATATACATATTGCCGTGTTCGTCATAGAACGGGCGCAGGCTTGCTTTTGATATGTAAGCGTCGTAGTGGTTCAAAATCTTTGCAATCGCCGTTTCGTCGCCGTCTGCCGCAGAGCAGATGGTTGAGAACAACGGACACTTTTTTACAGACTTCATATGTTTTAATCCTCCTCGTACATATCCTTAATGAGCTTCAATGTGCGTAGTCTGTTCCGGCAAACGGAGTAACGCTCCATTTCCATGACCGCTGCTATTTCAGCGTCGGTCATCTCCAGAAAGTACGACATAAGCAGAATGTTACGCCGTCTTTCTGCTAATTTTTTGATTGCTTCACATAAGCGTTCATCATAGATACGGACTTCATTGCCGAATACGTCAAAAGCTGTAAATTCAACCGAGTATTCGTCTACAGCGCCGATATGGTTTATTTCCATCTCGGACAGCTCGCAGAACGGAGTTTCACGTTTTGCACGTCTGCCAAGCTCTCTGTTATAGTCCTTTACTGTAGTGCCTACAACTTTACGAGCCAGACAGTCAAATTGAAGTCTGATAGCACTCTCGAAAGAAGATGGGTTCATAATCTCACCTCCTTTCTGTCGGAAGTTGCTAAAGCAAAAAGGCTTTTACCCCTTTCCGCACTAACACTCGCCAGAGAAGGTGGGATTTGATACCCGACTTCAAAAACTTTTTCAAAAAGTTTTTGGCAACAAAAAAGCACAAGGACAATACAAGCGTACTGATCTTGTGCTTTGCAGATTATTCCTGCTATATGATGTGAAAAACCACATTCCAGGGTGCTTTGAGCCGCAGGAAGAAGTGAGATTTTTTTGACGGTCTACCAAAGACCAGTGGCGGTCTGATACGAATTTCCATGCGGCTACCTCCTAAAGCCGCTAAAACAAAAACCTTGACCGTCTGGAAAAAAGAAAACGGCGGCTGTAAAACCGTCGTTTAAAAAGGCGCACGAAAAAGCCTTGCTGCCAACGGCGGTTTTTTTTATTTGCCGCCATGCAGCATATACAGTTGAAAAATGCACCTAATAGGAATTAGAAAGTCCTATAACACGTTTTTCTATACCTGTTGCTAATTCAACAGGAACAGTAAAATGTGGTGAGGTGATTACATATGCGTAAAAAAGAGGATAGATACGATTTCAGGGCAGTAGGACAGTCAATCAAAGAAGCACGCAAAAGACAGGGATTGACCCGTGAACAGGTGGGTGCAGCGATAGAGATTGACCCACGTTATTTAACAAACATTGAAAATAAAGGGGCGCACCCTAGCCTACAGGTGCTATATGACCTTGTCTCTCTGCTCGACGTATCTCTCGACGAACATTTTCTGTCAGCCGGCGAACGCCGGATTAAAAGCACCCGGCGCAGAGCTGTGGAAGCCGGACTTGACGAACTTACCGATCAAGAGCTTATCATTGTAGAAAGCGTCATTGATGGTATCGTCAAGTCTAAAGAAGAAGAGGGAAAGTAGGTATCCACTCTATAAAAAATGAGCCGGTAATTTAAAAGGATTGACCTTTAAATTATCGGCTCTGCAACTAAGTGTCTGGCTCTTTAATAATTTCCATTTTTAATTTGTATACGTTAATTAGATTTTCCTGTTTACATTTTGGACAGAATAAAGGAAACTTCTTTAATTCTGTATCTGTTCTGATTTTGACTCTGGTTTTATTGCCGCAGACTGGACAATGTAACCAATAAGACTCGGACACAATCATTTTATCCCTCTTTTCTGGACGCAACGGCTAATTCAAAAACTAATAGGATTATCTATTAACATAGCAGATTAAAAAACATAATCGGTTAAATCGCTTTGCTCCCACACAGTAGGGTCTAAGTTATCTGCTCCAAACAAAAACTGAATGATAAAATTATGTTTATAGCGATTTTACCGCACCATAATCTGATATTTTTGATATTTTCTTTTCCCTAAAAAGAGAAACAGAAGAATGACAATAACATATACAAAAGGAGCAATCTCAAAATTTGTAAAGCATTTTCCTAAAATGGATACTAACCTGTCGTTCCATAATTCCCATTTAACCAATAGGTTTGTCGGTAATAAGTCATATATCTGTGAAGCTATTCTAAACTGGTAAGGTATATCTATAAGCATTGTTAAAAACATAATTCCTACAGGAATAGCCATAACAGCAATACTGTTTTTGAATATTATTGATAAAAACATAATTCCTACACTATACAACACGGATATAAGTACAAATAATAGGAATAACATGCAAACAGCGTTTCCTATACTCATATTTCTAGTAGCGGTTGGAAATGCAATTTGTAACGCCGTATTAAACCCATCTGCACCATAAACTATAATACTTGATAGGAGCGTAACCCCGAAGAATAAAATTGCAACAATTATTCCAAAAACAATTCCTGCAAAGATTTTTGCATAATATAATTGTGTTTTTCCGTACCGACTGCACATGATAATTGCATCTGTTTTACGAACATACTCTATTGAAAAAATATTTGAAAGACAGATTGCAAGCATTAGTAATAACATGTAATTCAAAGTATAAGCATATTCCCACATGTTGCTCCAACCTTCTGAATAGGCGTAAGTAAAAGGAGTTTTTATCTGTGTATCTTTCCTTTTCCAATAATCCATTTCTTTTTCATTCAACATCTGGTCTGCTCGATTTTCAGAGATAGTGTTTTCTCGTTCAGCGTAAATATCATTTGCAGAAGAATTTAACACATCTTTACTATCACCCATTATCTGTTGCACAAAGGAATAAATAGGCGTATAAGGCTGTATATCATTTCCAACATCATCCTCAGTATCGCCCGAAAGGACAACCATTTGATTTCCATCGGATGATGTTTCAACATTCTGTGAACTGTTATCTGTTGTTCCAGCTTTTGTATAAGATTTATTCATTTCTTGAAGCAAAGTATCATCTATCAGTTTTCCAGACAAATCTCTTGCATTTTGTCTATTTATTTTCATCATTTCATATCCGCTAACCTCTTTTCCATTTACTTCGTAATATACCGAAGTTGAAACAAGGTCACTTATACTTAAAAATGCGCATAATAAGAGTATTACACTGCCAATCACCCATACAATTTTCCTATAACAAATCTTTTTAAATTCATAGATAAACAATGGAGCTATTTTTTTCATTTTAATCCTCCTCAAATTGCTGCAAATAAAAAGCCTCAAGATCACCCTGTTGTTCCTGCCATTTACCTTGATAAATAAATTGACCATTTTTCATCATCAATACAGTATTATCAATATGCTCAATATCAGATACAACGTGTGTAGAGAGAATAACAATACTTGTTTTGCCAAGTTCTGCTATTAAATTACGAAAACGCACACGCTCTTTTGGGTCTAATCCTGCCGTGGGTTCGTCTAAAACTAAAAGCAATGGGTCATTTAATAAAGCCTGTGCAATGCCTAACCTTTGTTTCATTCCGCCAGAATATGTTTTAATTTTCTTTCTGGCATTTTCTTGCAAATTTACTAATTCTAAAACTTCATCTGTTTTTCTTTTTGCCTGTGTTTTTGTTAATCCTTTTAATGTAGCCATATAAAGCAGAAAATTCCTACCTGTAAATTCTGGATAATATCCAAAATCTTGCGGCAAATATCCAAGGTTTGCACGGTATTCTTCCGTAGTAACATCCAACCCGTTAAAGGTAATTGTACCGTTTGTAGGCTTTAATATACCGCAAATCATTCTCATTAGTGTTGTTTTACCAGCACCATTTGCGCCCAAAAGACCATAGACTCCTTTATGTAGTTTTAAAGAAATCCTGTCTACTGCAATTTTATTTTGATATTGCTTTGATACTCTGTCTAAGAAAAGCTCCATGTTAGTTCCTCCGTTTGCTTGATATTTTTCCGTAATTCTACAATGACTGAAACACCAATAATGAGAAGTAATATTAACCAATTCAAGTTATACTCATTAGTGTATATATAAGGAAATATGGTCCTTATAAACATATTAAGTCCACTGACACTAATCGCAATTCCCATACACACATATATAGCTTCTTTTCCGTGTACTTTCCGCACAGCCAACAGTCCAATGCAAGTTGTCAGCAAATAGGGAACAAGTAAATATAATCCCACTTGAAAAACAGTAGCCACGCTATATGCAGCACTTAATGGAATTAGTATTACGAGTAAAATCAAATGACATCCCCCTAAAATTCCCATCCGAGCAAGGACAATACTTTTTAGAGAAAAGCGGGCAGACATTTCAAATTCTGCCATACTATAAGTATTAGAACGAGCATTCTCTGTCACAAGCGATAGCGCAATAAAAGGAATTAAGGCAGAAATCACCCACAATACATCCTTTTCAAAAGCTCTAGCTCCCATAAGAGCTATTAAAAAAACTGCAAATGAAACTATCCATACATACTTTTGGATATATCTTATTTGTGACAATACAAACGACAACGTGCTGATAGTAGGTTGTGGAAATTGCTTGATAAATTCTTTTTCATGTATTGGTTTAGGTGGTTCAAAAGCATTTTGTAAAGCCTTTTTCAATTTTTTATTCATATGAAACCCTCCCCTAAGATGTTTTTAAAATGCTCTACTGCCTTTTTAGTTTTTCTATAAAGAGCAAATCTCGATATATGTAAAATATTACAAATATCTGATACAGGTACTTCATTAACATACCGCAAAAGTAATATTTCCTGTTCTACTTGTTCAAGTTGCATTAACGCTCTTTTGACAGCTATACTTGTCAATATTTCTTCTTCTGTATCCTCTACAAACAATTCATCTGTCAAAGGTTTTGTGTCTATTTTTTCTTTCCTATACAAATCTACACACAAATTATGAGCTATTTTATATAGGTATCTCACCTTTTTCCCAGCTTCTACATATTGGTTACTTTCATAAAATTTAAGGAAGGTTTCTTGTGTAATATCTTCTGCCAACTGTTGGTGTTGAAGCTTGAAATAGCAATAGCGGTATATTTTTCTGTATTGTTCTTCTAAATCAATGTATATAATCAAAACCTCCTTTCATTATGTTCAACGTAAAAATCATATGGTATGTGCGCTTTTTTTTAAATTTTGTATATTATTTTACTGTAAGAATACTTCTATTTTCAACTGTCGTCATTGTGCATTTAAAATTGAAGGCTTATAGGGCATATTTGATATACACTATAAGCCTCCAGTTACTTATATTATCTTCCAGTTTCCATCTGCCTTTGCCAGTGTCAAATCAAACTGTGATATTTGTGTCGCTTTTGTAGTCTGGTCTAGGTATGCCACGGATACGGACACTTTGACGTTATCCCCATCCATACCAAATACCGGGTTGATAAGCTCCGAGAACAGATAATTGCCGCCCACGGGTTCAAGGGCATTGCCGGACACATAGTAGGCAAGCTCCTTATCTGTGGCGGTAGGATACAGCTTGAAGAATGTTTCCAAAAATTCTGTCACTTCCACTGTGGTGGCAGCGTCTACCGAGCCGTCCGCTTCCTGTGCTTTTGGCGTATAGCCGGATTTCCCCGGCAGGCTGCTGATAGTCGGATTTTTGATGATAACCATATCTCCGTTGCTGTCCGCATGAACAGTTACCGTATAAGCGGCGGTGTTTTCTGTCACCTGTTCTCCCTCCGTCACCGTCTGATCTACCGAGTAGAGGACGGTGTACTCGTCCTCGCTGGTCTGTTCGATATTCCATATCTTGACTTCGCCCACCGCAGAACTGGTAGGAATATCGCTTCTGACAGTGTCCACGTTCAAATCCTGCAAGCTCTCTGTGAGGTAGCCGCTGATGGCGGCTGTCCGTGCGTCAATCGCTTCTTTGGTATTGCTCCATGTATAATAGGCTTTTGCAAAGTCCTTGACGAAATTTTCTATTTTATTGGTGTCCACGATACGCTCTTCTATGATTTTCTTTTCATGGACGGTGTGCATATCTATCGCAGTGAAATTCTTATATACCCCGAAGCTGACGCTTGCGATCAGCACCAGCCACAGGGCAATCACGGATTTCTTGTGCGTGCCGACTTTCATAGTACGCACCTTTTTCACTTTATTAGGTTTTGTCTCTTTTTCTTTTTTCTTCCATTTCATAAAAATATTGTCCTTTCTGTCTTAGTTGGATTTTACACGTCCGGCGCAGATTAGGTGTTGCTGCCAGTACGAGGAATTGAGGTCTGCATATCCAATCGGGTCACCGGCATGGTACATACGGTTATTCCCGGCGTATATCCCGACGTGGGTTACATACGTTCCGGCACTGTAGGTACTGTGAAAAAATACCAAGTCACCAGCTTTTGCCTGTGACAGAGGGATATGCTGCACAGCGTCATACTGTGCCTGTGCCGTTCTGGGAAGTGAGATACCGGCTTTTCCATAGCACCACTGAACCAGACCGCTGCAATCAAAGGAAGTATTAGGATTGCTGCCGCCATAGACATAGTTCCAGCCTTGATATTTTAAGGCTTCATTGAATATTGCCTGTACGGTTGCGTCGCTGAAATGAGGTACAGCCAGATATTGTGAGACAAGCTGTACATAGAACATATTCCCGTATTTATACCGCCAGCCGCCGTTCTGCTTGATGGAGATTTCATTCTTATAGTCCACCTTGACGCCGCCGGATTTCTCCCTTGCGAAGCTCTCTGCCAGTGCAAAGCTGTATTTCTTTCCACGAGCAGCCACATAGTCGATAAAACCGCCGCCATAGTTGTAACTCTGGACGACGGTATTTATATCGCAGTCTTTCGCTTCTGCTGAAGAAAGCAGGGAAGCAAAATACTTGCACCCCTGCTCAATCGACTGCTCCGTATTAAGGGAATTGGGCGGCAGACCAAGACTTTCACTGGACTGCATAACGTCCTCGCCTGTGCCGCCGGACTCCACCTGCATGATGGCGAGCAGATAGTTCACATAGTCCTCAATGCCGTACTTCCGTGCGTATTTTTCAACAGTAGGCTGATGTTTCAAAACCTCCGCTGACAGGTTCAACCCCGAATAGTCAAACTGTGCGCCGCTGCTTTCCTCGTCGTCAGAAGTGACGATAAAAAGGAACAAAAGCAAGCTGATAATCCCCGTGAAAATCCATCCAAATATCAGCAGATGGCGCAGCTTCATTGTTTCCGTCCTTTCTTTGTGGTAGTTTTCTTCACGGTGTTACGCTCGATATTTTTCTGGACAGACCGTTTCGTGGCAGTCTGCCGGATTTCCTTATTCCCGGGCAAAGATGGGTTCTTTCGTTCCGGGAGAGCCGGATTTTTTACTCTCGGCGCATGAGACACCGGCTCATTCTTCACCTGTGTACGGATTTCCTGTGTCTTTGACACCGGCTCTTTGGGTGTGGGATATTTTGCTACATTCTCACGGGATACCGCCGGACGCTCTTTTTTCATAGGTTCACTATGCTGCACCTTAGAAGCAGCCACCGGGGAAGTAGGTTTTTCTAATACCGGCTGTGTCGCTGGACGCTCATGGACAGGGGCAGCCTTTGTCGCTGATCCTGCCTGTTTCGCTTTCTCCATTTCCATGCGCCTTTGAGCGATAGATGGACGGCGGTTCTCCTGCCGGTTGCTCCGATCATGCCGCCTTGCATGGCGGTTCTCTATAACGTCACGCTGAACGCCGGATACCTTTGTTGTCTGTTCTGTGGAAGCCGCATAGCCAGACTGTGACAGGTTTTTCCTGTCCTGTGCCTTGCCAGCCTGTGATTTCCGGCTGGTGTCACCGGCACGCTGTTTTTCTTCCGTATCACCTACAGCAGAAGCGGCACGTTTCCCGGAAAAAGTGCCCGGGTTTTGCCCGGTACTATGGTTAGGACGGGAAGCGGCTCTTTTGGTATCAGATTTAGAGCCGGAAGCCGCCGCAGCTCCTACCACGCCAACGGCAGCACCAGCCGTCAGTGTCCTGCCGATACGACGCTCCAAACGCCTTGCCCCACGGTTGAGGAACAGATACGGGCGGCGCATGATACGTCTGCCGACCTGTTGGGTGTCATTGGACTGTAAGCTGAACATGGACATTAAATCGCCCATCTTGAAATAGATACCGGCAAAGGTGACAATCTGCAAAAAGGCTATCATAAAGAACGGATACCCGGCTGAAATAGAGTAAAACATTGTGCTGACGCTAAAGGCGGCGGTGATGATAAGGGTAATACCGGCACGCAGCATAATAGTGTTGAACAGCTTTGTGACCGCCCGTTTCCCCATGCCCTCATACGTCGGTATCATGGACAGGATAAAACTCACCGGCAGGAACATGGCATAAATGATAAACAGCACTTGCGAGAAAATCATCATGCCGGTAAGCAGGAACACAAAGACAGAGATACCGATATTGAAGATAAACAGAAAGACGACTGTACCTAACCGGCTCATGGTTTTAGTAATGCTCATGTTGTTGTTATCCCTGTCCTCGATTTCCTCAATCACGATATTCTCTCTTTCGTCGGTGTCTGGACTGGCAGACAGCAGGCTCTCCACCCGATCAGCACCGAGACTGTCTACATCTGTCGTATCATACTGCAATAAGAGCCACGGCTGCTTTACCTGTATGGAAAACAGGCTGTCACGGATAAGGTCAACGCTGTCTTTCCCCTGACTGCTGGAGTCTGGCAGCGTGATTTTTGTACCCAGCGTCAGAGCCGCACTACTGATGTCCGAGGAAAAATCATTGATTTTTGCAATGTAGTTAGGGGCATAGGCGATAAAGGACGCTGACAGGAGAAAGACCACAAGGAAGTTAAGGACGGCGTGAACCGCCTTTGTCGTTTCCCGTTTCAGCAATCCCACATAGGCTACATAGATACCCACGACCAGAATGAGGATAAGCAGGAAGCCTACATAAAATCCCTGTGTGGAAAATCCGTTCTCCGTCACCCCGGCAAGGGTCTGGATATTCTTTCCGATTGCGTCTGCCGTATCTGAAATAAAGTCCAGCTTATAGGCTTCCTGCACCACATAGCCAGTGGCGTTGGAGATATACATACTCACTGTCCAGACAAAATTAGTTATCGCATAGAGTCCGTACTGGATACTCTTACCGATACCGTCCAGCCAGTTCCATGGCAGCCAATCCCACGAGCTGTCTACATAGAAGTCAAGCTGATAGTTTTCCAGCGGATATTTTGAGTATTCATTGGCAGCGTCCACTGTATCGTCCACCAGACCGGCAGCATGAGCCACCGTACCTGTGATGGAGAGAAACGCCAGAATACCGAACACCACCAGCAGGGCGATACCGAGATAGCGCAGGATGTTTCGTTTCCTCATAGGCTCTCCCTCGTTTCTTCACGCTGCTTTGGCGGTCTGGTATCAAAAGCGGCAAATAAATCCGCAAAGACCGGGTGTATCTGGACAACGCCCACACGCCCATAGAGGTCTTGAAACAGGCATTGCCCGTTCTCCAAATCCCGGAGCCGCTTCTGGTTGTTCTCGTCGTCGCCGTCCACGCCGAAAAATTCCAGCGTGTTTTTAATCTCCTTGCTGTCCGTGGAGCGGAACGCAAATTTCAGACCGATATTGTTCTTCATTTTCTCGTCGTCCACGTCGCCGGAATTTTGCGTCACGAAATAGACGGCGGCGTTCATGGAGCGCCCGGCACGGATAAGTTTATTAGAGAGGGATTTCCCCTGTGCCACCTGTAAGAACGTCCACGCTTCGTCTAAGTCCACGATTTTAAAAATACTCCTGTCAGAATGGATAAAATCTAAGGCAAAGGTACTGATGTCCATAAGGATAGCTACAGAGAGCAGCTCCGTAGAGGTGTAGTCCTCCAGCTTCGTGTCACAATCCGGCAGTACAAGGTCAGCCACCTGTATGATGTTAAGCTGCTTGTCCAGACTGATAGAATGTTCCACCGTTCCGTCGGAAAAGAGCAGATGTGCAAAGTCATAGTCCGCAATACTCTGGATATGGCTGGCGATACTGTTTGCCGTTGGCGTGCCGATTTTCCGCAGCTCGTCCACCACACAGAGAAGTCCGTGTTTTTCTCCCTTTGTCACTTCCTGTAGTGCCGCCATGAGGACAGGGAATTTTTCGCCGTCACGGTATCGGATACCTGTCAGAAAGGTCAGAATATCCACGGCAAGGCTTTCCCCGTCATGTACGTCTTTCATAATCACATACGGGTCAAGCATACCCCTGTTTTCTTCGCTGTTGGTGAGGTTTACGATATTGATTTCCTCCGAAATCTCCGGGAGTGTCTCTTTCCATCTGCCACGCTCTGATTTTGGGTCAATAATCACCGCATGACCACCGAACAGTACAGAATAATAGATAATGAGGTTATTGCAGAATGATTTTCCACCGCCCAGAGAACCGAGAAAGGCAGCCGCCAGCGCATTTGTGACAGAGCCTTCGACTCCCTGTGCCGCAAGGCTGGGTTTTAGGTACACGTTCCTGCCGGTATCGAGGTTATAGCCGATATAGATACCGTCCTTTTCCCCTAGCTGCTGTGTCGCACCGAAACCCAGACCAGCCAGAAAATCGCTGGTCACATACTGGATATAATCGTTTATGTATCGCTTGCTGGCAGGAATGAACTCGCTGTGAAGTCCGAGCATATCACCAAAAGGGCGCACCAGCTTTACGTTCAAGTCGTCGTAAAAATCTTTGACCTCGTCGCAGCGGCGTTTCAGTTCGTCCAGACTGTCCGCAGACACACGCACCACATAGGAGAGCTTATACATGGACTCTTTGCTCTGGTCTAGGGCAGTTTCCAGCTCATTGACCGAGTCCAGAGCTTCCACCACACTGTTGCCGGTTTCGTTCCCGGCTTCCCATGCGTGGTTATCCAAATCTTTCAGCTCTTTCTTTTTGTTGCGTACCGTTGTCAGCGCCTTTTTGTTGGTGACGATTTCCACGTTCATAGAGGTGGACACCGGGAACGTAAACTGCTGCTGTTGGTAGTAGAAGATTTCCGAAGATGGAAAATCCAGCTCCCCTACGATATTGTTAATCGTGAAGTAGGCGGCATACGCCGTCTGATTTTCACTTTCCAGACGGAGGTATCGCTGATTTTCTTCCACTAAGCAGCGTGTCGGACGGATAAGGTCATACCGTTTTACCAGCGTTTCCCGTTTCAGCTTTTTTACAGGAAAGTCATAGGAATAGTCCTCATAGGCAACGCCGGTCTTGCCGTAGATATGCTCCAAAAGATAGCCGAAGTCCTTTTTCTCCAGACGGCGCACCTTGAACCGGCGAGCGATTTTATTCTCCAATAGTTTCTCCATCTTTAGAAAGCGGTTGATTTCATCATTGCTCATGGAGACAAAGTCACCCATCAGCTTGTGGTTGACTTCATAGAGGAAGTCAGCAAAGGTCATGGACAGGGATTTCCTTGCGCCTTTCAGACTGATTTCTTCCTCGTTCACCAGCAGCTTAAAGCCAAGAAAAAAGCGGTAATCAATCTGATTTTCACCAATCATATCCACTAAAGCGTCCGTCTGTTCGTCTATCTTCTCACAGGCGATTTCACGCAGCCGCCCGGTCACTTCCTCTTTGGAGCGTTCCTGTATCTGTCGGATACTGGACTCCGTGCTTATCTGCAAGGCGTGTATCTTCCCGTCACGGTTCTGTGCGATAAGCTGACGGAAGCTGTCATGCAGCCGGTATTTTTCCTCCGGCGATAGGAACGAGTAATTATAGGGGAGCAGCTCATAATAGGCGAAGCACTCCCCGTCATGGTTGAACACTAGATTGTTTTCGATATATTTAATTGGGAACATACAAATCACTCCTAACTGCTGTGATGGCGGTATCGAATTTTTCTTTCCCCAGTTTCACTGGTTTCCCGGCATAGGTCACTTTAGGGCGCACCAGATAGCTGACACTGGATTTTAAAAATCCGAAAGGTTTCTTGCCGTCAAAAGTTTTCTGGCTCATAAACCATGTAAGGGCGACGGGGATACCAAAATATTTAAGAAACGCCCCGTCAATGAGGGAAAAGGGCGGCAGCTCCCCGAACAGGATAACCACAAACAGGGAGACAACAAACCATGCCATCTGTGTAAAGGTAATCGGGAACGGGAGTTGAAAATCATTGATAGCGTAAATGACCTTTTCCACGTTCCAGATACTTGTGTAGCTTCTAATTTTTTTCAAAGTCTCGTACCATTCCTTTCTTCTGAAATGAATACAGCAGCCTGTATATACAGACTGCTGCAATAAAAAAACTGCCAGAAGAACACTTGCGTTAGATCTGACAGCTAGTAGGGGATTTCAAATACCCCATATCTTGTCTCTATGAAACAACTTTCTAAGTCAATATCACGGGCATAGGCTTCATAGTCAATGTAATTTCTCAAACGGTCTGGTATCTCGCCCAGAGAGCTGCACTCGTCAATGAGGTAATAAGCAACGTCTACCATGTTCTCGCAGCCGGGATACTGGATAATATCGTCCTTATGCTCGTAGTGGTGCTAGAATATAAATAGTGCAAGTCAAAATGAGAAAATTCCAAATAGACAATACATGATACAATAGAAGTAT
>NZ_SPGT01000050.1:0-4825 GCF_005845155.1 Clostridium sp. BSD2780061688st1 H5
TTGAATACCTCCTTATTCTCTTGGTTTTATTATGAAATCCTTGAGAATAAGCTGTCAACTTTTTTTATACCACACCAAGCATATTTAAGATGATTTCCGTTGTACTCATGTTATCCCGCAGATTTTCTTTTTTTAAGCCTTTCAGCTTTTTGTATTGCCGCGTCGTCATTCCCGACCATGCGCGGGTGATCTCGTCGGTGAGTATCGCATATTCAACGCCCTTTTTCACGCCCCGGTCTTGCCATTCGTCGGTTAATTCTTTCCGCACTTGGATTGCCTGTAACCGCTGGTTAATCCATTCGCGGGTATATCCCTTTTTCAGATAGGTTTCAAGGGCGCGATCAATGGCCTGTTCCGGGTCTATGGTTTCTTCTATCCGTTCCCGCCCGACTTCCGCAAGCCACAGCTTAAACGGCTCTGCTTTCGGTGAGGGGATAGACTGAATGATACGCAAAAGCTGTTCCGTTGTCGCAACGTCGGTCAACCGCTTTTTCCCATCGGCAGCGGTCATTTTCAAAGCGTTACAGTTTGTAACGGTTTCATTTCCCTCGTCTTTTAAGCGTTTTTTCATTACGCGCCAGTAGGTTTGAGGGTTGGGGCTGTCGGTCAAAACCGCGACAACATCAACAATGGAAAAGTACCATTCTTCCTTTTCCTCGTCCCATGCCGTTCTGATTGCTTTGTTTTCAAAAAGCTGCAATTTGTCGTTATCCATTTGCGATACTCCTTTCCAGGCAATTCTATTTTACAATAAAATTATGACTTTTTCTACTGTAACCTCTTATCGTTCCTGCTCCCGCGTCTTGCTTTGGGACGGGTAAAGAATACTATCGACGTTCTTTTTGACAATGCCGTACTCCTGCATTTGCTTTTTCGCTTGGCGGTAATCCTCATACAATTTGCTTTTCCTGTCGTTTAAGCTGCTATACTCCTTACGCAGCGCGGCGAGATCGGGCAGCTTCTTTATCTGCATTTCCTTTAATGCCCTTGCCGCAGCTTCAAACAGGATAATTTCGCTTTCATGCCCCCGCAGATACTTTTCCTTGTCCCGCGACTTTTTGTATTCCTCGTAAATCGGTTTTAATTGTCGGTATGTGGTTGTGTGCTTGATAAGCAGCGACAAATCAGACATACGCTGCTCTACGTCCTTAACCGCCCTTGCCGCCGCGTCATGGGCGGTCATAATATCCGCGATTTTGCTTTCAAGGTCGCTGTAATATTCAATCTTGTTTTCGGTCAAGAAGTTCATGCTTTTTGCAGCCTGTTTCAGATTATGGATTTTCGCCCACCGTTCATAGCCCGCCGACTGTTGCGCTTTGATACTGTTTTCAAGATCGACGACAAGCCGGATTTTCTTATCTTCCCGCAGCGGTTTTGACTTGGCGATATATACGCCCTTGATACGTTCCTTTATCGCTTCTTCCGTATAGGCCGCGCCGAGCGTCTTTGCGCGGGTAAACCGTTCCTGTCCGGCAGCGCGGAAAGAAATATATTTGCCCTGTTTGATTTCATACCCCATTTCCTGCAAGCGGTGCAGCAGTTCGTCAAAATCTTTGACTTGGGGAATGAGGGTATCTATCGCCGTTTTCAGCTTGGCTTTGTAACTTGTCCCTTGTTTTTCGGCGGCATATTCCGCATAGCTTTTCCCTTTGTCCTGTCCCGGTACGACGACGGATAGCCCATGCTCTTTACATATCCTGTCGCTGGTGCGCCGGATAAAATGATAGCTTTGTTTGTTGGAATGGTACTTTTTGTAGTCAACGAAGCTAACCGCATTGAAAATCAAGTGATTATGCAGATGGTCTTTATCGACGTGGGTTGTCAAAACAAACTCATACTTGCCGCCTAACACCGCTTGCGCAAGTTCCATGCCGATTTTGTGCGCTTCTTCCGGCGTGGTTTCTCCCACCGCAAAGGATTGTATCAAGTGCCGCCCTAAATGGGTGCCGCGATCTCCGGCAGCTTCCCGCGTCCATGCAAACTCTATATCGGCGGTTTCCAGCCCGCAGCCGAAAGAGGACGCAAGCAGTTTCCCGTCCGTCTTTTCGGGATTTAAGATATAGTCTATTGCGGCCTTTAAGGTTGATTTAATAGGGTGCGTCTTTGTAACCGCCATATCTCGTCCACCGCCTTTTTTATATCCTCAATGTCCTGCTGGTAAACCGCCCCCGTCGCGTTGGCGCGTTTGGCAATTTGGTTGATGTTCCGGCTCACCGCTTGCAGTTCCCGGATATATGCTTTCGTGTCGCTTCGGTCAATGACAAGGATATACCCGTCAATCGCCATTTTGCGCAGATATGCCCCGTACTGCTTTATGGGAAGCTGCTTCATCTTCTCGTCGATCAGCCGCTTTTCTTCTTCCGTAACGTAAAACTTCATTTGGATATTTCTCTTTCGGTTTTCCATTTCCGCGCCGCCTTTCGGTATAAGGGTTTGGGATTATCCCAAAAAGCATTTTTCGCAAACGGGTACTCGTTTGCTGTGCTTGCTATCTACTCCATACCCCCACCGAAAGGCGGTATTTGTTGCGCGTTCCTTTGATTTTGGACGCAAAAAAAGATTGCAGCCGCCATGCGCTGCAATCTCCCGATTTCTCATATTGTGAGGTTAATCCTCTGCTTTTTCGACTTCCGTTATCTCCCTTGCTGTTGCGGTTACAATCCGTATGCCTTTATCGCTCATACCGTCCAGCAGCGCGTCAAGCTGCCGCCGCCCGGTGGATTTCTCCGCATTGCTGTTCGGGAAGAAAAATTGATCTACCGAAATATGATACCGGGTTACAAGGTCATAGAATACCTGTAAACTCGGCTGTTGTCCCTTGTTCTCGATATTCGCAAGGTAGCGCGGGGAAATATATAACTCGTCGCTTACCTTTTTGCGGCTCTCGCCGTATTCATTTCTCGCGGCTTTTATAGCTGCCCCGAAAGCCTTAAAGTCGTACAATGGTACGGGTCTTTTTGCCGTTTTCATTCACCCTGTTACATTTTACAGTTCACCTTTCTTTTTGGATATGTCCACACAATTCATATCATTAGGTTAAATACTTCCTGTTGTGTATTGACAGTAGACTGATTTTCTGATAAAATAAAATTTATGTAAAAGGAGGCGGCGTTTATGTTGCATAGCATGCGTATTAGATAAGCATTGAAAAAAAGGATTTTCCCATTTTCAACATGGGCTTTTTTGTCATGCTTATTTTGCGGATGCTATACAAAAAACTAACGACGTATAGATATAGTATAGACATAGTGCAAGCTATGCCTTAGTTTTGTTGTACTGCTCTGTGCATTATAAATGCAGGTCAATGCTCATGTTGAGGATTGACCTGCATTTTTTTGTGTAAAAAGGACGAGTGAAATATAATGCTTAAAAAATATTGGATAAAATGTCCGATTTGTAACGGAAAGACGAGAGTTCAAGTATTTCATAATACTGTATTAAAAGATTTTCCTCTTTTCTGCCCTAAATGCAAATTGACGCATATCATTGATGTAGAAAAATTAGAGATTGTAATCAAAAATACAGAAAAACAAACTTTTATTATTTAGAAGAAAGGATATAAAAATGAAACGTTTACCTAAATATACGCCTGCGGAAGTACGGAATGATCCATACGGATTTACTTACAAAGAAATGTCGGAAGTTATTGGCGAGAATGAAGCAAAAGCCTTATATGAAGAATTATATAAGCAATTACCACGCAAAAAAAATCTATCAATGTTGGTAAAAAATATTTGCAAAAGCAGTGATACTGAAAAGTATGTTTACGAACTGAAAGACAACAAATACATTGAAACGGTTTTTATCAAGCGGCGAGATGGTGGAACTGTTTGCGTGAGCACACAAGTCGGTTGTCCTGTTGGTTGTATTTTTTGTGAGTCCGGGCGAAATGGCTTTGTTCGTAATCTAACATCGTCAGAAATCGTACAACAGATTATATTGTTGCGTCGAAAAGTAAACCGTATCGTTTTTATGGGTATGGGAGAGCCTTTATTCAATTATGACAACTTGATAAAAGCAATCCATATTCTCCGAGATAGATATGGGCTCAACTTTCCAACCGACGGCATTACCATATCAACAGTTGGTCCGGTCGATCAATTAAAAAAATTGCGCGAGGAACATCTTAAAATTCAGTTGACAATATCTTTACACGCAGCAACACAATCTGCAAGAAATCGTATTATTCCTCACATGCGCATATATGCTATTGAAGATGTTGTTAAGCAAGCCTTATCCTATTCTGAAAGGCATAATCGCAAAATTGTCTTTGCGTATTTGCTTTTACCGGGTATAAATGACCGGCCCTCAGATGTAAGACAACTTGCAAAATGGTTTCGGGGCAAAAAAGTTATGATTAACGTGTTACAATACAACCCAACAAGCAATTCAAGAATTAAAGCACCACAGAAACGGGAAATAGTTGCATTCAAACATCAATTAGAGCAAGCAGGACTTGAAGTTACTATGAGAGTTTCTCATGGCAGAGAGATTAACGCGGCTTGTGGACAGTTAGCTAACACATATAATAAATTCAAAAAAAAATGATTAAAAGTGCCAGACGCATAGACGCAGAGCCGATAACGCATTAGGTCAAAAAACCTATGTGTTATCGGCTTTTTTATTTAATATTGCGCAAAAGCCGCTGTTCCCTATTATAGAATGGATTGCGGGTAGTGTATTAAAGTCGCCCTTTTTTAAGGATACGGCGGTATCGGGGAGGTATCGCCGTGTCCATTTTTATTTACTGATATTGTCAAGATTAGTTGACACATTTATTTCAAGGATATCACTGACTATGCTACCAGTTCCAAATCCTCATAAT
>NZ_SPGT01000051.1:0-4768 GCF_005845155.1 Clostridium sp. BSD2780061688st1 H5
ATTATGAGGATTTGGAACTGGTAGCATAGTCAGTGATATCCTTGAAATAAATGTGTCAACTAATCTTGACAATATCACCTTGAGCCGTAGCTTCCATCACGATAAGCTCCTTTTCTTCCATATCATTCAACAGTACATCAACTTGTTTGCGGCGATTGTTGTCGCCATCTTCATTGCATGGAAAAAAGAACTGGTCTACAGAGATGTCAAGCAAGGTAGTAATGAGATAAAATTTGTTAAGCCTTGGGTGCTGCCCCCTGTTCTCTATATACATAATAGAGCGTGGCGTAAGGTCTACCAGTTGGGCAAGATATTCCTGTGTCCACCCTTTTGCTTCCCGAGCTTTTTTTATCGCTATACCTAACGGCTTAAAATCAAGTTTTCTTTCATCTTGGTACATTTTAATATCATCCTATATCATTGTACATTTCGGGTGATGATATTTGAACGAAGTATGATTTTATGTTTAGTAGTGTATAATTTCGTATTAGTGGAGAGAAACTTGCTATTATTCGTCATTCCGTATATAATAATTATATACTCTTTGCGAAAGGAAGTTGATATTATGAATTACATTTCTGTGAAAGCCGCTTCTGAAAAATGGGGCATATCGGAAAGACGGATACAAAAATTATGTGAGGAAAATCGCATTGACGGAACTGAAAAATTTGGTCGTGCATGGATGATACCAAAAGATGCAGAAAAACCCGTTGATGGACGTATGAAAACAAGGAACAAACAGGAGGAGAATCATGGAATTTAATGAAAAGCTACAACAGCTTAGGACTGGAAAGAACTTAACGCAGGAACAACTTGCGGAGCAATTATATGTATCAAGAACAGCCATTTCAAAATGGGAAAGCGGCAAGGGTTACCCTAACATTGAGTCGCTCAAGTGTATTTCTAAATTCTTTTCTGTGACCATAGATGAACTGCTATCGGGCGAAGAACTGATTACACTTGCCGAAACTGAAAATCGTTCCAACTTGAAAAAAATTTACAGTTTCATTTATGGAATATTAGATATGATGGCGGTTACTTTTATACTTTTGCCGTTGTATGGTAACCTTGTTGACGGATATATTTATTCTGTCAATCTACTTTCATTTACAGACACTACCCCAATATATCTTGCAATCTATTGGATTGTTTTTATTGTTTTGATTGCACTTGGGATAGCGAAACTGATGTGTGTTTGTTTTGAAAAGGAATCATGGAGCAACATAATCACAAAATGCTCTCTCGTGCTGAGTACGCTTTTTATCTGCTTCTTCGTTGCGGCAAGACAACCCTATGTAACCGCCCTTATGTTTCTGCTATTTGTTGCTAAAATATTTGTCTGGATAAAGCAAACCCAAACAAAGTAAAATGCCATAAACCCTTTAAAATAGGCTCTGACACGATAAGTGTCGGAGCTTTTTTCGTGCTGACATCTATTGTGTCGGCATTGTGACGGTAGATTTCTTGGCTTCTATGCAATACTCGTGGATAATAAGATTGTGGTCAGCGAAAACAAGAACAGCAACCCACGGAAAGGAGAATCAAATATGGATTATATCATTGAAACAGAAAATCTTACGAAGCGATACGGAACAGCCACCGTTGTCGATAAGGTAAATCTTCATGTGCCAAAGGGCAAAATTTATGGTTTGCTCGGCAGAAACGGAGCAGGCAAAACCACAGCAATGAAAATGATGTTGCAGCTTGCTTTCCCAACGGAGGGAACGGTACGCTTGTTTGGCACAAACTATAAGGAAAATATCCATACCCTTTATAGCAAAGTAGGCTCTATTATCGAAACACCGGGATTTTACAGTAATTTAACAGGGTATGAGAATTTGCAAATTCTCGCTAAACTGCGAGGGGGAGTATCTAAAAGTGGAGTAGAAAAAGCTCTTGAAGTTGTGGGGCTGCATAAGGAGAAAAGAAAAGTCTTTTCCGATTATTCCCTCGGAATGAAGCAACGGCTTGGTATTGCCGCCGCCATTATGCACGAGCCGGAGCTTTTAATACTTGACGAACCGATTAACGGACTTGACCCCATTGGAATAGTTGAAATACGCTCATTTTTATCTGAACTTAGTCACAATCATGGCATTACCATTTTTATCTCAAGCCATGTTTTAAGCGAGATTGAACAGATAGCAGATATTATCGGCGTTATGCACGAGGGGCATTTAGTAGAGGAAGTGAATATATCCGAGCTTCACAAAAGGAATCGAAAATACATTCAATTTGATTTATCTGACAGTGAGATAGCCGGAAAGATTTTAGAAAACCACTACCACATGACGGATTTTACAGTGCAGGACGGTACGGTGAGAATTTATGACTTTAGCCAAAGTGTTGGAGAAATCAATCGAGAATTTGCACGAAATGGACTGCTCGTGACAAGGATAAATGATAGTGAGGAAAACTTAGAGGACTACTTTTCTAAACTGATTGGAGGTGGCGGTATTGCTTAATCTTATTTCTTGTGAATTATTAAAACTAAAGCGTTCAAAAATGGTGCTAATTAGTGTGGCAGGGGTATTATCTACCCCACTTTTGATGTTAATAGAAGCCTTGCAAACACATTTTGATAAGCCGGAGATTATCTTTACCTTGTCTGACATATACAGCGACAGTGTACTGTATATCATGCTGCTGGTAAACATTATGATATATGTGGCAATTGCAGCTTACTTGTTTAGCAGAGAGTACACAGAAAGCACCCTCAAAACCATATTGCCCATACCCATTTCAAGGACAAAACTATTAATTGGAAAATTTTGCACCCTGCTTCTTTGGATTGTTATGCTAACCCTTGTAACATGGGCAGGTATATTTATCGTTTGTGGGCTATATGACGCTGTCTTTACATTGGAGGGATATAGCTTACTAGTGGCAATAGTATGGCTCCCCAAGTTTTTGTTTGGCAGTATCCTGATGTTTTTAACAGTTTCTCCTTTTGTGTTTGTTGCTATGAAAACAAAAGGATTTGTCGCCCCGATGATTGGCTCTGCCGTGATTGTCATGGGAAGTGCCGCACTTTCAAATCAAGAATGGGGAGCGTTGTATCCGTGGACAGCCACCTATTTCTTGGTGCAGGGTAAACTTCAGAGTACCGGCTATCCTACACTGCTGTCTGTATCTATTATTATTCTTGTATCAGCAGTTGGTTTTCTTATGACCTTTCATCATTTTAAAAAGGAGGATTTGAAATAATGGTACTTGATTTTATAGAAATTTTAAAAGTTATTTTTCTTGGAATTGTTGAGGGTATTACTGAGTGGCTACCTATCAGCAGCACAGGACATATGATTCTTGTGGACGAATTTATCACACTTAATATGAGCGAAGCATTTAAAGAAATGTTTTTTGTTGTTATTCAACTTGGAGCTATACTCGCAGTGGTTGTAATGTTTTGGAACAAGATGTTTCCCTTTCAATTTAAGAACAAAGCACAGTCAATTGTTAAAAAGGATACTTTCTCGTTGTGGTTCAAGGTTGCGGTAGCTTGTGTACCGTCAGCTATTATGGGGATTCTATTTGATGATTATTTGGATGCTTACCTCCAAACCCCCATTGTGATTTCAATCATGTTAATCTTTTATGGTTTGTTATTCATTCTCATAGAAAATTGGAATAAAAAGCGTACTCCTACTACTATGGCACTTTCTGACATCAGCTATAAAACAGCAATCTTGATAGGGGCATTTCAAGTGTTATCACTTATACCCGGCACATCACGGTCGGGAGCAACGATTATAGGTGCTTTACTCATAGGAGTTTCACGAGTGGCAGCAGCAGAGTTTACTTTTTTCCTCGCAGTACCTACTATGCTTGGAGCAAGTGCTTTTAAGCTGTTAAAATTCGGGTTTGAATTTACAAGTGCAGAACTGCTCGCTCTTGTTCTCGGTATGGCTGTGGCATTTGCGGTATCTGTCTTAGTAATTAAATTCCTAATGAACTTTATCAAAAAACATGATTTTAAGGTGTTTGGTTGGTATCGAATTGTGCTTGGTATACTTGTTGTACTTATAAAATCTTAATAATGCGTTTTCTTTGTGCGCGAATAAAAATGCCAGTTGGTCCTTAAGATCAGCTGGCATTTTTGTTTCTGGGGATGGAAAACAACCCAGAGATTCTCGTTGTCGATCTCCTCCTGATTTTAGTTTGCATGGTGAATTTTGCAAATTGAATCTACAGGAGGTTAATAATGGGATTTAATTATGGATATGAGAAAAAGAAGTTTGATAGTAGATGGAAGCGTTTAGAAGTTGAGTATTGTGATGCAGGGATGAGCGAAGAACAGATTGCTGCCATGAAAGAATATGACTGGGCATGGTTTTGCAGTCAAAGGGTTTTTCAAAACCATACGCAACCAATACCTTGTGAACAATATGATGAAGTATGTGGTCAATCACAGCTGTTCCGAAAGTTTGCATCGTTATCTTATCAATGGGATGTTGATAAGATTGATCAAACGCGATATGGATGGTTGGCTTCGGTGGAAAACGAACAACTACTGTTGAGATTGAAGAAGCTGTCGAAGAAAGATTTGGAGCTATTGACATTACTTTTTGTGGATGGTTATCGTCAAATTGATGTAGCACGTCTTTGGCATTGTTCCAGAAGTGCTGTTGCACAAAGATTTAAAAAAATAAAAAAATTTTTGAATAACACTTAACAAATGAAGCGTATCAGTGTGGTGTGGTATAAAAAAAGTTGACAGCTTATTCTCAAGGATTTCATAATAAAACCAAGAGAATAAGGAGGTATTCAA
>NZ_SPGT01000052.1:0-4242 GCF_005845155.1 Clostridium sp. BSD2780061688st1 H5
TATGAAAGAGCCTTTTGATAAAAGAAAGGGTGCCCCTTTCCTATAAATTTAAAAATTCATAGTTTTGGGACACCCTCATTAGGAATAAAAACGAAAAACCTACAATCCCATCTCTTCCCGCACTTCGATGAAGCATTTTACGATGAAATCGATGTCCTCTTTTGTGTGGCTTGCGCACACCTGGGTGCGGATCCTCGCCTTGCCCTTCGGCACTACCGGGTAGGAGAAGGCAACTACATATACGCCCTTGTCCACCATCCGCTTCGCGAACTCAGCGGCTGTCTTCTCATCGTACAGCATAACAGGTACGCAGGGATGTGTGCCAGGGATCACGTCAAAGCCGTTGTCTACAAGAAGCTTTCTGTAGTAGGCGGTCACCTCTTCCAGATGGTCTCTGAGCTCTGTGCTCTCGTCCAGCATCCTGAACATCTCAATGCTGGCGCCTGCAATGGCCGGAGCCAGGGAGTTGGAGAAGAGGTACGGACGGCTCCTCTGACGCAGAAGATCGATGATTTCCTTACGTCCGGATGTATATCCGCCGGATGCTCCTCCCAGGGCTTTTCCGAGGGTTCCTGTGATGATGTCCACTCTTCCCTGGACGCCGCAGTACTCCGGGGTTCCACGGCCTGTCTTGCCCACAAAGCCCACCGCGTGGCTGTCATCCACCATGACAAGAGCGTTGTACTTGTCCGCCAGATCACAGATTCCCTTCAGGTTGCAGATAATTCCGTCCATGGAGAAAACACCGTCCGTGGCGATCAGCTTGATCCTTGCCCCGGCCTCGTCGGCCTCCTTCAGCTTTGCCTCCAGGTCTTCCATGTCATTATTTTTATAGCGGTATCTCCTGGCCTTGCACAGGCGCACACCGTCGATAATGGAGGCGTGGTTCAGCTCATCGCTGATCACCGCGTCGTCCGCTGTCAGAAGAGTCTCGAAAAGGCCTCCGTTGGCGTCAAAGCAGGAAGAATAGAGGATCGTGTCATCCGTTCCCAGGAAATCAGAGATGGTCTTCTCCAGCTTCTTGTGGATATCCTGTGTGCCGCAGATAAAGCGGACGGACGCCACGCCGAAGCCCTTTTCATCGTAGGTCTTCTTGGCAGCCTCGATCAGCCGCGGGCTGTCCCCGAGGCCCAGGTAATTGTTTGCGCACATACAGAGGAGCTCCCTTCCGTCCTCCATAGTCACTCTTGCGCCCTGGGGTGACACAAAGGGGGCCTCTCCCTTAAAAAGTCCTGCCTCCCTGATGCCTTCCACTTCTTTTGCGTAAATGTTTAAAATATCGTCTTTACGTGCCATTTTCTTTTATGCTCCTTTACCTTATTATAATATAAAATGTCCTCCAGCTTTACGCCAGGATCTGTCCCGCCTCATTGCGGATCTCACACAATCCCCATCAGTCATTGATGTGTGCCCAGTCCAGAATGACCTTTCCGGACTGGCCGGAGATCATCGCCTCAAAGCCCTTGCGGTAATCCTTGATGTCAAAATGATGTGTAATGATGCCGCTGATATCCAGGCCTGCCTGAAGCATGGTGGACATCTTGTACCATGTATCCCACACCTTTCTTCCATAGATGCCGCGGATATTCAGGCCGTTGAAGATCACTGTCTCCAGATCTACTGTGGCGTCTGTTCTCTGCAGCCCCAGCAGCGCGATCTTCCCGCCGTGCTTCATATTATGGATCATGTCATGAAGGCCCGCCTGGGACCCGGACATCTCAAGTCCCACATCAAAGCCCTCTGTCATTCCGATCTCTTTCATCACATCCGGCAGCTTCTCCTTCCCGAGATTGACCACCCTGGTAGCCCCCAGCTTCTTTGCCAGCTCCAGGCGGTACTCATTGAAGTCCGTCACCACCACGTGTCTTGCCCCTGCAAATTTCACAATAGCCGCAGCCATGATGCCGATGGGACCCGCTCCGGCCACCAGCACGTCCTCTCCCAGCACATCGTAGGACAGAGCCGTGTGGGTTGCGTTTCCAAAGGGATCAAAGATGGCGTACATCTCCTCCGGGATATTCGGGTTACAGGGCCACACATTGCTGGATGGAATGACAAGATACTCGGCAAAGGCTCCGTTCCGGTTCACGCCCACGCCCTTGGCGTCCTTGCAGTTCTCCTTGTGTCCCTCCAGGCAGTTCCGGCATTTTCCACAGGTAATGTGCCCCTCACCGGATACAAGATGACCGGGCTTAAATCCCCGGACACCCTCGCCTACCTCCACGACTTCCCCAACATACTCGTGGCCGGCTGTAAGTCCGATAGGGATGGTGTGCTGTGCCCATTCATTCCACTGCCAGATATGTACGTCCGTACCGCAGATCGCTGTCTTATGGATCTTGATCTTCACATCGTTCGGCCCCACCTCGGGAATGGGAACTCTCTTCATCCAGAGTCCCTCCTCCGGCTTCTCCTTGACGAGCGCCCACATCATTCCGTCATTCATTTGTTCTCCCATGATATACATACCTCCATTTTCTGATGTCTCCGCAGTTTCTTTTTTCGGAAACAACTGCTCTTTGGCTATTATAACACCCCATGACGTTTCCTACAATTAAAATAAGAATTTTTTTATGCAAAATGCTGTTTTTGATTGTTATTTTTATAACATTTTTGTGAAAATTATTGAGTTTTTTATAAATTTTTTCACTTTTTGTATAGCAATATTCGATAATCTGTGCAATAATATAATCTATCAGGTAGCGAAGACCAAACTGAAATAATGAGAGAAAGAGAGGAGAAGCAGATAGCCGCGTCTATCTGCGAAAAACAGTATGAAAAACGCAATCAAAAAATGGAACAGCATCAGCCTTGTAAAACGTATCATTGTCGGCCTGATCATTGGTATCATCCTTGGCCTTGTTGTTCCTCAGGCATCCGGAATTTCCATTCTCGGTGATCTGTTCGTTGGGGCGCTCCGCGGCATCGCGCCCGTGCTCGTATTTTTCCTTGTCATGAGCGCGCTGTGCCACATGGGCGAAGGGCAGCACACCAACATGGCCGCGATCGTGGTCCTGTATATGCTCGGAAATCTGCTGGCAGCACTCGTTGCGGTAATCGCGCACTACATTTTCCCGGTTACCATCACCTTTGCTGAAGGCACATCCACAACAGACATCGCACCTCCCAGCGGCGTGGTGGAGGTTCTGACAAACCTTCTGATGAACCTGGTAGACAATCCGGTCAACGCCATTGTCAACGCAAACTATATCGGCATCCTGGCCTGGGCCATCATCTTCGGTATCGCCCTGAAAAAAGCGGGAGCCGGGACAAAGAAAGCCCTGGAGGACATCTCGGATGCCGTATCCATCGCCGTGCAGTGGGTCATCAGCTGTGCCCCCTTCGGTATTATGGGCCTGATCTTTACCACTATCTCTGAGCAGGGTCTGGGCGCTCTTGTTGATTACGGCAGACTGATCCTTGTCCTTGTCGGAAGCATGGCGGTCGTTGCCTTTATCATCAATCCTCTGGTTACCTTTGTGTGCGTGCGGAAAAACCCGTACCCGCTTGTATTTACCTGCCTGAAGGAAAGTTTTATCACCGCCTTCTTCACAAGAAGCTCCGCGGCAAACATTCCTGTAAATATGGAGCTGTGCAAAAACCTGAATCTGGACGAGGATACATATTCGATCTCCATCCCGCTTGGATCTACTGTCAACATGGCTGGAGCCGCTATCACGATCTCCAACATGGCACTGGCAGCAGCTACCACACTGGACATTCAGGTATCCTTTGGAACAGCGCTGATCATGTGCGTTCTGGCAGCAGCCAGTGCGGCCGGAGCATCCGGTGTGGCCGGCGGTTCACTGCTCCTGATCCCCCTTGCCTGCAGCCTGTTTAACATTCCGAACGATATCGCAATGCAGGTTGTCGGCGTAGGCTTCATCATCGGCGTGATTCAGGATTCCTGCGAGACAGGTATCAACTCCTCCACAGACGTTCTTTACACAGCCTGTGCAGAGTTCAGAGACAGACGGCTTCACCCGGAAAGATACGTTGGAAAGCCGGAAGCCCGCTTTACTGTTCCGAAAAACAAATAACTCAATAGGAAAAACTGAATATAGTAAAAAAAGATCGGTTCAAAATTGAACCGATCTTTCAGACTGTAGACAAAGTCCCCGGTTTACCCCGGGGCTTTTCTATTGTAGTTATCAACATTTCAATGATCCTTCCGGTTTTTATCAAGAAAAATCCCCTACTTATCAACTCTAAAGTTAAGCGGTACGTTCCCTGCACATGGTA
>NZ_SPGT01000054.1:0-2583 GCF_005845155.1 Clostridium sp. BSD2780061688st1 H5
TGCATTCTGCGGAGCCTAGCGGACTCCGATGCGTTTCAGAGCGGACGCTGTGCGGAGCATAACGGACGCCCTGAAACACTTGCTATTATAAATTAATTTCTGGGCTGGATCACTACGGTATAGTGCTTCGTTGCCCGTTTCAGTATCGCATTGGCTGATACCTCGTCATTGAGGATCATCGATGCCCAGCTGTTCGGCTCTCTCTGAGAGCATACAATCGTGCACCTTGACAATTCACTGCGCTTTTCCATGACTTCAAAGAGAACTTTGATCTCGCGTTCATCTGTTATGGTGTGAAGCAGGAAATCATCCAGTATCAGTAGATCCAGCTTCAGGTAGAAGCGTACCTTCTTCTGATATTTCGAATAGTCAGCCTGTTTCAGGGCGACCATCGTTTCAAGGAATTCTTCACAGTGGTGATACATTGCTCTGTAATTCAGGCAGGCCTGTATCCCAAGTGCTTTGGCCAGATACGATTTTCCGCTGTCGGAAGGTCCGAGAATACAGACGTTGAGACCTTCACGGATAAAATCCAGCGATGACAGCGTAGCATTGATATCGGAAGGCAGATAGACCCTTTCTGTAGAATCTTTACACTTATCTAATGATTGAGGTCCTCCTGAAAGATGCGCACGTTTCAGTCTGTTCTGAAATCTCTGCGATGTTTTGCTCTGGTATTCCGGCCCGATCACCTGCTCAAGCAGCGACACGGCATCCAACTCATCAAAGGATTTCGAGTGATACAGCGAATCAAGCGAAGCGGCCATACATCCAAGCTTCAGTTCATTGAGCTCATCTACAAGTTCGTTGATTCGATCAAGCTTCTTCATCGCGCACCTCCCCGGCAAGTTTACTGCTCTTGGAGAGAAGCCGGTCAATATCCCCGGCATGCGGGCTCATGACAAACGCCCCTTTGTTCCGTTCTTCGTTGAGCTTTGTATTGAAACCGGCACTTCCGATTTCTTCAGCGACGGCAGCAATTGAATTCTTAATAAAAGAATACGAGATATGATTCGTATCAATTGCCAGCTTGCAGCAATCTTCCAGGGCAAGCTTGCTGTACTTCTTTGTGTAGTTGAGGATACCTATACACAGGCGGTACGTCTGAACTTCATGCTCACGGCTTCTCAGGATGTGTTCTATGACTTTGACCGTATTCGGACCTACTGTCATGGCTTTCCTGGTAAAATAAGTAGCATTCCATTCTGACATCTGTTTGTAGCTTTCGGGCAGATGTGCAGGATCTGTCAGCCATTCACCCTTACGGGAAGCCCTTCGCCAGCTGACGATGAGTTCGCCTTTCATGGAATAGATATTAACTGTTGTTGCAGAGGCAG
This sequence comes from Clostridium sp. BSD2780061688st1 H5, assembly GCF_005845155.1. NCBI lineage: Bacteria > Bacillati > Bacillota > Clostridia > Eubacteriales > Clostridiaceae > Clostridium > Clostridium sp. BSD2780061688st1 H5. The sequence continues at coordinate 1,338 of NZ_SPGT01000054.1, forward strand.
CAATCAGAACACTCTTGTGCAGATATGCTTTATCCACACTGTAATAAGCATTATCGAAGCGCACATGAAAATCCGCAGATACTTTTGCAGTCCGTCTTTCCATGTATTCGTAGGGGACAGCCGGAAGAGGAAGCAGCTCACTGCGTTCTTCCAGCCATTGATCGTATCTGCTGTAATCCTTCTTTTTGAAGTTTTCATGGTTCAAAGCATCCAGTTTTTCCCAGAGATCTTTGTTGAACTGCTCCAGAGAAAAGTAGCGGTTTTCTTCTAAATCATGGAAAAAGCCTTTTTCAAGAATGCCTACAGCGTTTTCCACACTGCTTTTCCACTTCGGTTTACGGACTTTGGCTGGCAGTATCACGGTGTGGTTATGATCAGCCCATGCAGCATAATCCTTATTCAAATCCGGATCGATCCAGTCTTTATTGGCGGTAACTGCCTGTTTACAATTATCACAAACAACAATCGTAGGCACGCCGCCAAAATAGGCAAGAGCGTGGTTATTGACCTCAATCCATTGCGGTTCACAGGAAGATACCATCCCTTCTGCATAGAGGTACTGCGAATAGGGCAGAACAGCTACAAATACAACAATAGTCGTAATCTCGCCAGTAAGTTTATCGATCAACTCAAAGGTTTTACCTGCAAAATCAACTTCCATCTTCTGACCGATCACAGCCTGGATATGCAGGGTTTCACAGTTCTCTCTGCACCAGCGGCCATACAGTTCACAGAACTGTCGATACTGGTATGGCTTTGCCGCTTTTGTTATACAGTCTTTCTGGTAGCGGCTCCACAAGTAAACGAGCGTCATGTTCTTCCGCTCATTCATCTGTTTAAAGACAGTTGGGAAATCAGGTTGTTCATAACCGTCATTCCGTCTGTTGGTTCCCGGCTCATGACCGTATACCAGCTCATAGATTGCATAATTCGTGATCCCTTCCGGAAGCGGATACGACAGCTTCTCACACCTTTCAAAAGCGCGGATGAAGTCGTTGATTCCGGATTTGCTTGCACTGAATTCTTCAGCCAGTTCCTTGTAGCTCAGGCCCAGTGCGTACCGTTTGATAATGATGCTCTTGTAATCTAACATAAGGCATCCTCCTTAAATGATTCGTACCATTTTCCAATGGCCTTAATCATTATAAGGTACTAGCAGATTTCAATATCTACAGGTTAAGTCCGCTCGCTCCGCATCGCGTCCGTTTTGCTCCGCAAAACCGTCTGTTTGAGCCCGCTGATTGCA
>NZ_SPGT01000055.1:0-2361 GCF_005845155.1 Clostridium sp. BSD2780061688st1 H5
ACGAGGTAGATAGGGCAGAGGTGGAAGTGTGGTAACACATGGAGCTGACTGTTACTAATCGGTCGAGGGCATAACCAAAGAGGTTCGGGTAGAGAATGGATGGAAGATTTCTTGTATGTGGTTTTGAAGGTACATGGTATCTTCAATATAGATGGCCCAGTGGCTCAGTTGGTTAGAGCGCCGCCCTGTCACGGCGGAGGTCGAGAGTTCGAGTCTCTTCTGGGTCGTTGTATGGGGTCTTAGCTCAGCTGGGAGAGCATCTGCCTTACAAGCAGAGGGTCATAGGTTCGAGCCCTATAGGCCCCATTACATGGATGGATTCCCGAGTGGCCAAAGGGGGCAGACTGTAAATCTGTTGGCAACGCCTTCGAAGGTTCGAATCCTTCTCCATCCATTCAGATGTGAAATACATCTGTTGCCGGTTTTGACCGGACAGCCCATGGCACGCCGATGTGGCTCAATTGGCAGAGCAGCTGATTTGTAATCAGCAGGTTATCGGTTCGAGTCCGATCATCGGCTTTCATTTTCTAAAAATTGTTAAATATTGACGCGGGGTGGAGCAGTCTGGAAGCTCGTCGGGCTCATAACCCGAAGGTCATAGGTTCAAATCCTATCCCCGCAACTATGCCCAGATAGCTCAGTCGGTAGAGCAGAGGACTGAAAATCCTCGTGTCACTGGTTCGATTCCGGTTCTGGGCACTTTCTTTTTCTTAAAATTGTATATGGGCGTGTAGCTCAGGTGGTAGAGCACTTGACTTTTAATCAAGTTGTCCGGGGTTCGAATCCCCGCACGCTCATGGGATGAGAGGAAAAATCAGCACTGCGTATCTGCAGTGCTGATTTTTCCTGTATCTGAAATATTTGAGTCAGGGGGAATGTACTATGGCCGACAAAGCCGCATCTGCAACACTTATGACGGACGGTCCTATCTGGAGGCGACTGATCGCATTTGCTATTCCGCTTTTCTGGGGCAATCTCTTTCAGCAGCTCTACAATACAGCGGACTCCGTAATCGTTGGAAATTTTCTTGGAAATAATGCTTTGGCTGCCGTCAGTTCATCCGGAAATCTGATTTTTCTCCTGGTGGGATTTTTTAATGGAATTGCCATCGGTGCGGGCGTAGTTACAGGAAAATATTTTGGGGCTGAGGATGGTGAAAACCTGAGAAAGTCCATCCACACAACGATTGCTTTTGGAGTGGCGTGCGGTATCATTTTGACTATCGTGGGAGTGCTGGCAGCGCCTCGCATTCTTGTGCTCATGGGAACCCCGGATGAAGTGCTGCCCCAGTCTCTAGCCTACTTCCGGGTCTACTTTGCGGGCTCGCTGGCTTTTGTCATGTACAATTTTTTTGTGGGAATCCTGCAGGCTCTGGGGGACAGCAGGCATCCGCTGTTTTTCCTGATCATTTCCTCCTTTACGAATATAGTGCTGGATCTGCTGTTTGTGGGAGGAATGGGAATGGGCGTCTGGTCCGCGGCATTTGCCACGATTCTTTCCCAGTTTCTGAGCGCCTTTCTCTGTCTGCGTCAGCTGATAAAAGGAAATGAGGTGTTCCGGCTGAGGATAAGGGAAATCAGGCCGGATAGGCAGATGTTGAAGCAGATCGTAAAAAACGGAGTTCCGGCGGGGGTGCAGAACTCTATTATTTCAGTGGCAAATGTGTTTGTACAGTCCAACATCAATGCCTTTGGCGCCACGGCAGTGGCGGGATGCGGATCCTATTCCAAGATCGAGGGCTTTGGATTTCTGCCCATCACATGCTTTGCGCTGGCCCTGACTACATTTATCAGTCAAAATCTGGGCGCCAGAGAGTATGAGAGGGCGAAGAAGGGAGCTGTGTTTGGCGCGTTATGCTCCCTCACTATAGCGGAGATTATTGGACTTGCCATCAATCTTCTGGCGCCGGTGCTGATCGGAGCTTTTGGAGGAGGTCCGGAGGCTGTAGGCTATGGCGTCCAGTGGGCGAGGACAGTGACCTGGTTCTATTTTCTACTGGCTTTCTCGCACTGCATGGCAGGTATCCTGCGGGGGGCGGGCAGGTCTGTGATACCCATGTTTGTCATGATGATCTGCTGGTGTGTGATCCGTGTCAGCTACATCAGTATCGCGGTACGCATCGTTCCTGACATCAGGACCGTGTTCTGGGCTTATCCGCTGACCTGGGCGCTGAGCAGTGTGGTATTCCTTGTTTATTTTCTGAAGTCAGACTGGATCCACGGATTGGAGAAAATGTAACCGACAGGCAGAGATTTACAGAGAAGATATTTATAGAGATAAAAAAGAGGGTGTCCCAAAAGTCACGAAGTGACTGAAAGGACACCCGACTATAAAAAAGGAGAACGGTTACCACGCCGTTCT
>NZ_SPGT01000057.1:0-1890 GCF_005845155.1 Clostridium sp. BSD2780061688st1 H5
TTTGTGTGCCCGGCGGGCACACGTTCTAACGGGTGAAAGTCCCTGACCCGCCCGGCAGTGGGAAGGGTGCAGCTAATGGCAAGGGCGTCATCGTGAGGTGGGGTCTGAAGGAAGCCGGAGGCAAACCACTGGCCTGTAAAAGTTGTCCGGATAGGCTGTAAAGCGTGGATGAGGTTGCAAACCAAACTAAAGTCCAATAACTGCACGGAACGCCAACAGTAAACGGGGCAGGTATAAGTGGGAAAGAGCGTGTGAGTACCCGGGGAGGTCTCATGAACATGGCAAAGACGATATAACGTTCGTTGTCATGGAGTAAAGCTTGCCATGAGAAGTCAGCAGAAGTCATAGTACCGGAACAGCTATAGATGTCCCGGGAAGGACGGAACAGTAGGAGGTGCCATTTCCAAATGGAAACCGGACATGGAATTAAGTACAGACAACTTCATATTGAAGACTACCTGAGAGAGATACCTGCGGAACAGGGAAGGGGAACAGGAGTGTACGTCCATGAATGGATTACCGGGAACCCTGACACCAACACGGACTTTTGGACGGACAACCTGCTTGATACGATACTCAGGAGCGACAACCTGAATGCCGCATACAAGAGAGTGAAAGCAAACAGAGGGTCAGGGGGAATGGATGGGATGCAGGTGGATGAACTTCTGCCCTACCTGAAAGACCACCGGGACGAACTGGTCAGGCAGCTGAGGGAGGGGAAGTACAAACCCAACCCCGTCCGAAGGGTAGAAATACCCAAAGAAGAGGGAAACAAAGTCAGGAAGCTGGGAATTCCAACTGTGGTCGACCGGATGATACAACAGGCGATAGCGCAGGAACTGACGCCTATTTATGAGGAACAGTTTTCGGATAACAGCTACGGCTTCCGGCCAGGCAGGAGCGCACAGGACGCACTGGCAAAGTGCAGAGAGTATGTGGATGAAGGATACGCCTACGCAATCAGTATGGACTTGCAGTCCTATTTTGATACCGTAAACCACAGCAAACTGATAGAGGTGCTGTCGAGGACGATCAAGGATGGACGAGTAGTCTCGCTGATACACAAGTACCTGAAGGCCGGGGTAATGGAAGACGGAGGATTTCGTGCGACAACCGAGGGGGTGCCCCAGGGAGGCCCCTTAAGCCCGCTGTGTGGAAATGTCATGTTGAACGAGCTGGACAAGGAACTGGAACACAGAGGCCATAAGTTCGTGAGATATGCGGATGACTGCATCATCCTATGCAAGAGCCGGAAAAGCGCAGAAAGAACGCTGGAGCACATCATCCCATTTATAACGGGAAAGCTGTACCTGAAAGTCAACCTTGAGAAAACGACAGTGAGTCACATCAGCAAAGTGAAGTACCTTGGATACGGTTTCTACCGAAACAAAGGAAGATGCCGTATGCGGGTACACCCCAGGTCAATCAGGAAGATGAAGGACCATCTGAGGGAATTGACAGTGAGAGGAAACAAGTGGAGCAACCCGGAGAGAGAGGAGAAGCTCAGGAGATATACGACTGGGTGGATAAACTACTACCGGTATGCGGACATGAAGAGACTGATGGAGGACACAGACGAATGGCTCCGCCGCAGGATACGGGCGGTGTACTGGAAACAATGGAAAAGAGTGCGAACGAGGTATAAAATGCTTCGTGCACTCCATCTGCCGGAGTGGCAAGTGCATAAACTGTCAAACTGTCGGAAGGGGACATGGAGGGCGGCGGAGATGCTGAACTCTGTGCTCACCAAGACGATAATAGTGGACAGACTCGGATACCCATCCATGACTGCCCACTATCTGAAAGTACGCGTAAACTATTGAACCGCGTAGTACTGAACGGTACGCTACGTGGTGTGGAAGGGGAGGGTCAAATCTCCCCTATCCGATT
>NZ_SPGT01000058.1:0-1833 GCF_005845155.1 Clostridium sp. BSD2780061688st1 H5
AGCAATTTGGTGATATGTCAAGAGGTGATAAAAAAAGATTTCAATGAAAACAGATAAAAAAGGGTACAACAAATAGGCCTGCGACAAAACCGCAAGAAAAAAGTTCGGTATACGATTACCTACTCTTTGCCGGAGAGTAGAGTTGATTCTTGTCCAGCAGACCAAAAATCAGACGTATTAATTTACGGGCGGTCAACGCGAGTGCACGCTTGTGCTGATGTTTGGGAACTTCAGCAAATTTTTTGTTGTAGTAATCCGTGTATTCCGGACAGTATCTAACCACACTGCCAGCAGCCTGGATCAGGTAGTATCTCAGGTATCGGTTCCCTGCTTTCATCATCGGTGTGTCCTCAGAATCAAACTCACCGGACTGGTTGTCTCTCCAGATGATGCCGCTGTATTTTGCCAAGGCGTTGTTGCTGTTAAAACAGCGTACAGACCCTATTTCAGCAAGGATCCCTGCGGCATAAACGGGTCCAATCCCCGGAATGGATTTCAGGATCTGGTACTCCGTAGGATTTAACCCTGCGACCGTTGCGGCAATGGCTTTATCGAGAGCTTTCTGCTCTTTTTCAAAAGCACGGATGCAGTTAAAGGAACAGGCGATGGATGTGGTGATCGGTTCATACAGTGCCTTATCCAACCGGTAAGAGTTACGGGCTGCTTTTTGAAGCAGGCTGGCCACTTGATCCGGATCAGAGAACCTGCCATGTCCGGAAGCGGAGATAAAGTCGATTAGTTCTTTTAAAGGGGCATTGGCGATATCCTCCGTAGTCTTGTACTCAGTCAGGATTGCTTCGGCAGTAGCGCTGAATTTATCGGAAACAGGGCTTTCCTTGCCGCTGAGGAGAGCAAACTCACTGAACTTTAGGAAGACGTTGTTCAGGACATAGTTCTTCTCCCTGGCAATCGCTTCATTGATGTGCCTGCGCTGCCTTGTGAGACGCTGCAGGGCAAGATACTGGGCACCGCGCCAGGGCTCGATGTTGATCCGTCCGGCACGGACATAATCGGCAACGATAAAAGAGTCAATGCCATCGTTTTTGCCAAGTCCAGTGAAAGATTTCCTGTAGTTGGCAATCGTTTTCGGATTCAGGCAAAAAACCTTAACACCATATGGTTTGAGCTTGTCAGTGGTGGAGAGATAATTCGCCACATGGACGCCGTAGAAACTGGTGGACTCCATGGCGATCAGAAGATATCTGAACTGGGGATTTGCCTCCAGAACAGCAAGGATCATAGACTCCATAGCTTCCACACCGTTGGACGCATTGGGAACAGGGCGCATGTTGATGAGCCGGTCTGAATCAAAGTTGAGAGCAGTAATAAAGTTGATGCGGGAACCGATGTCAAGGCCGACACAAAGCGTTGAAAGGTGATCGAATTTCATACGGTTCTTCACAGTATCACCTCCTTTCGATTTGATGGAAGGAAAGCCAAGGGCTGGATCCCGGACCACCACACCATGCAACCTCGCGTAATCAGCATTAAAGCCCCGAAAATACCCTGCTGGAAGCTGACGGGACAGGTGCAACATTTGTGTAAGCATCTGAAGTGTGGAGCCAAGGGCGCAAGCTATCTAAGCAATGGAGACAGGGATGTGAGGAAACACATACCGTGCAACTTGCAAGGAGAAACAGCGGTACCCTTTGGGACATTCCTATGGACTCTATTATAAGCGTCCGGGAAAACTTGGCAATATGAGTAACATGTAAACAGTATAGGGGATGAAAATCAGGGAGAGAACCTCCGGAGGGATGACTCCTCTATACCATTAAAAGTGAATAATCCCACCCCTGTATATCTGGGGTACAGGCTTATTATACGAGGAGA
>NZ_SPGT01000059.1:0-1749 GCF_005845155.1 Clostridium sp. BSD2780061688st1 H5
ATTATGAGGATTTGGAACTGGTAGCATAGTCAGTGATATCCTTGAAATAAATGTGTCAACTAATCTTGACAATATCACTTCCTCTCTTGGTATGCGTGGACAATTAGAAAGCCGTTTTCGGCTGTTTTGGTATTGCAATATGCCCTTTGCCGTTTTCGCGTCTGCAAAGCCGCATGGCACAAGGGCTTTTGCCCGTCTATTTGTCCATGCTGGCGTGCGTTTTCCGCGTCCTTTTGCCGGGGCAATAGGGACACTCTTTGAAAACGCAAAACTCATATTTCCACCCGGGGCGGTAGAAACGGCAAGTGCCGCAATCTTCATCATCTCCGGCACAACCGGATTGATAGCGGTCAAATCCCGGCTTCTGCTGCATGAGCAATTCAAACGCCCGCTGCTTGCCCTTTGTGAAATACATTCCGGCTGCACCTCCTTTCCTGCGGGCATAAAAAAACGGCGTTACTTTCTCCCCCAAAGGGGTTAAGGTAACGCCGTTTGTGTGCGTATTCAGTTTTTAACACATTCCCTGTCTATCCGCTGTCCGCAAAACCATTGATTTTATTAGCTTTTTGCCGCTATCGCTATCACACCTCATTATTTCAAAGGCCCGGTTTTCAAGCCATGCTTGCAGACATTGAAGCCGGGAAAGTGGGTACAGTTATCGTCAAGGACATGAGCCGGTTAGGGCGAAACTACTTGCAGGTAGGGTTTTACACGGAAATGCTGTTCCCCCAAAAGGGCGTGCGGTTTATCGCTGTCAACGACAATGTGGACAGCGCAAACGGCGGCATGGACAACGATTTTACCCCTCTGCGAAATCTGTTCAACGAATGGCTGGTGAGAGATACGAGCAAAAAAATCAAGGCAGTAAAACGAGCAAAAGGCATGAGCGGCAAACCCGTTACCAGCAAGCCGGTGTACGGCTATCTCATGGACGAGGACGAGAATTATATCGTTGACGAGGAAACCGCGCCGGTAGTCCGGCAGATATACCAGCTTTGCCTTGCCGGGAACGGCCCGACCAAGATTGCCCGTATGCTTACGGAGCAGCAAATCCCCACGCCGGGTACGCTGGAATACCGCAGGACGGGCAGCACCCGCCGCTATCACCCCGGCTATGAGTGCAAATGGGCGACAAACACCGTTGTCCACCTGTTGGAAAACCGGGAGTACACCGGCTGTCTGGTAAACTTCAAGACGGAAAAGCCCTCTTACAAGACCAAGCACAGCGTAGAGAACCCCGTGGAGAAGCAGGCCATTTTCCCGAACCACCATGAGCCGATTATCGACACGGAAACATGGGAGCGCGTGCAGGAGTTACGCAAGCAGCGCAAACGCCCGAACCGCTATGACGAAGTGGGGCTGTTCTCCGGTATGCTGTTCTGCGCCGACTGCGGCCATGTGATGTACCAGCAGCGGTATCAGAACAAGAACCGCAAGCAGGACTGTTACATCTGCGGCAGCTACAAGAAGCGCACCCGCGACTGTACGGCGCACTTTATCCGCACCGACCTGTTGACCGCCGGTGTCCTCTCCAATCTCCGGCAGGTGACGGAATATGCCGCCAAGCATGAGAGCCGCTTTGTAAAGCTGCTTATCCAGCAGAACGAGATCGGCGGCAAGAGAAAGACCGCCGCAGCCACGAAGCAGCTTGAACAGGCGCAGGAGCGCATTTCCGAAGTGAGCCGCATTATCAAGCGGCTGTATGAGGACAATGTGAACGGCAAAATCAGCGACGAGCGTTTCATGGAA
>NZ_SPGT01000005.1:0-162830 GCF_005845155.1 Clostridium sp. BSD2780061688st1 H5
ATTAGCTGCACCCTTCCCACTGCCGGGCGGGTCAGGGACTTTCACCCGTTAGAACGTGTGCCCGCCGGGCACACAAAACAGCGCAGATAATGTTTCCATTACCTGCGCCATTTTCCCTTTTATGCTTTTAAATATTTATTACATTTATTTCTGCACAATATTGATAATCCTTCCCGGCACATAGATTTCCTTCACAATATTGCCGGTCAGCTTATCCTTTACAGCTTCCTTGCCTTTCGCGATGGCATCCTCCTTGGATATGTCCGCCGGAAGAGCTACCACTGCCCTTGTCTTTCCGTTGACCTGGACAGCGATCTCCACCTCGTCGTCCTTCATGGCATCCTCATCGTAGGACGGCCATCCTGCGTGGAAGACAGTCTCTGTGTGGCCCAGCTCCTCCCACATCTCCTCTGCCATGTGAGGAGCGAAGGGCGCCAGGAGAACAGCCATTGTCTCCATGGTCTCCCTGTCCACGCCGCCCTCTTTCTTGGCGATGGCGGCCAGGCTGTTGGTGTGCTCCATGAACGCGGAGATGACCGTGTTCAGGCTGAAGTTCTCCAGACGCGTTGTCACGTCGTAGACCAGCTTGTGACGCTCCTTGAGCATCTCCTTTGTGGCCTTGATATCCTTGTCCTTGCTGTCCTGCAGCAGGTTCCAGACTTTCTTGAGGAAACGGTACACACCGTCAATTCCCCTGTCGTCCCACTCTGCGTCCAGCTCCGGAGGTCCCACGAAGAGCTCGTACATGCGCAGGGAGTCGCAGCCGTAATCGCGGACAAGGTCGTCCGGGGACACCACATTCCCCTTGGACTTGCTCATCTTGATACCGTTCTTTCCTGTGATCATGCCCTGGTTGAACAGCTTGGTAAAGGGCTCGTCAAAGTCGATCACGCCGATGTCGCAGAGGAACTTTGTATAAAATCTGGAGTACAGGAGGTGAAGCACCGCGTGCTCCACACCGCCGATGTACATGTCCACCGGCAGGAGGGCGTCTGCCTTCTCCCTGGAAACCAGCTCCTTGTCATTGTGGTTGTCCACGTAGCGGAGAAAATACCAGGAGGATCCAGCCCACTGGGGCATAGTGTTTGTCTCTCTCTTGGCCGGCTTTCCGCAGACCGGACACTTGCAGTTTACCCACTCGTCGATGGCAGCCAGCGGTGACTCGCCGGTTCCTGTGGGCTCATAGGACTCCACATCCGGCAGCCGCAGCGGAAGCTCCTCCTCCGGAACGGGCACGGCGCCGCAGTCCGGGCAGTGCACGATGGGGATGGGCTCACCCCAGTAGCGCTGGCGGGAGAATACCCAGTCGCGCAGCTTGTAGTTGACAGTAGCGCGGCCAATTCCCTTCTCTTCTATAATGTGTGGGCCTTCCTTCTTCAGCACGGAGGACTCCATGCCGTTCCACTCGCCGGAGTTGATCATGACTCCGGACGCCTCTGTGTAGGCCTCTGTCATATTCTCGATCTCTTTCCCGTCCTTGGAGATAACCTGGATGATGGGAATGTCAAATTTCTTTGCGAACTCAAAGTCACGGTCATCGTGGGCAGGCACGCACATGATGGCTCCTGTACCATAGTCAGCCAGCACATAGTCGGAGAGCCAGATCGGCACCTTGGCGCCGTTCAGCGGGTTGATGGCGTATGTCCCTGTGAACACACCTGTCTTCTCCTTGTCCTGCATACGGTCCACGTTGGACTTCATGGAAGCCTCGTAGATGTATTTGTCCACAGCCTCCTTGTTCTCCGGTGTGGCCAGGGAAGCCGCCAGGGCGTGCTCCGGAGCCAGCACCATGAAGGTAGCGCCGTACAGAGTGTCGGGGCGAGTAGTGTAGACCGTGATCTTCTCCTCTCTTCCCTCCACCGGGAAATCCACCTCTGCTCCGTAGGACTTTCCGATCCAGTCTGTCTGCATCTTCTTAACCTTCTCCGGCCAGTCCAGCTTGTCCAGGTCGTTCAGAAGACGCTCCGCGTACTTTGTGATCCGCAGCATCCACTGGCGTAGATTTTTCTTTGTCACCTCTGTGCCGCAGCGCTCACATTTTCCGTTGACAACCTCCTCATTGGCAAGACCTGTCTTGCAGGAGGGACACCAGTTGATGGGGAACTCCTTCTCATAGGCGAGCCCCGCCTTGAACATCTTCACAAAGATCCACTGTGTCCACTTGTAGAACTCCGGATCTGTGGTGTTGACCTCCATATCCCAGTCATAGAGAGCCGCGATCTGGTTGATCTGCTCCTTGATGTGCTTGATGTTCTCAGCTGTGGATTTGGCCGGGTGTACGCCCATCTTGATGGCGTAGTTCTCAGCCGGAAGGCCGAAGGCGTCCCAGCCCATGGGATGGATGATATAGTAGCCCTGGAGAAGCTTGTATCTGCTCCACACATCGGAGATCACATACCCTCTCCAGTGTCCTACATGGAGCCCGTTTCCTGATGGGTACGGGAACATGTCCAGACAGTAATATTTCTCACGCTTGTTGCCGTTCTTATCTACCTTGGTATTCACCGGGTTCTTCTCCCAGTTTTCCCTCCACTTCTTCTCGATCGCCTTATGGTTATAAGGTACTGCCATTGTTCATTCCTCCTAAATACTTTGCGTAAATGTACACTATTTCTAATTTTACCATAGGAAGATTGTCTGTCAAGTTTTCACTTCGGATTTTGTGCATTTTATCGGGAAATTTTGCTGGACAAACCCCCTTTTTCTGAGATATGATATAGGAGTCTGCCACTCCCTTTTCAACATGGCTGAGGTCTTGGCTTTGAGGGCAGATATCCGACTTTATTTTCACCACACAGACACAAAAGATAAAAATATGAGAAAGAGAGGGGCAAACATGTTTGCACAGATTATCAACAGTTTAAGTGACCTGCTGTACACCTACATTCTGATCGTCCTTCTGGTTGGAACCGGCATCTATTTCACCATCCGGACACGGGGCGTACAGTTCCGCCTGCTGCGGGAAGCGATCCGGGTCGTCATGGAACCAAAGGACAGCGAGGACGGGCTCTCCTCCTTCCAGGCTCTGATGGTCTCCACGGCCTCCAGAGTAGGAACGGGAAATATTGCCGGCATCTCCACCGCCATCTGCATCGGCGGTCCGGGAGCTGTCTTCTGGATGTGGCTGACGGCTCTGCTGGGAAGCGCCTCAGCCTTCATTGAGAGCACTCTGGCACAGATCTATAAAAGGAAGGCCCAGGACGGTACCTGCTACGGAGGCCCCGCCTACTATATCCAGGCCGCGCTGAAAAAGCGCTGGTTGGGAGCCGTCTTTGCCGTATTCCTGATCCTCACCTACATGGTGGGCTTCAACATGGTGGCCTCCTTCAACATAACCGACTCCTTCAGGGCATACGGCTTTTTTAACGAGACGACTACTCCCTACGTCATCGGTGGCATACTGGCAGTCATCTTCTGTATCTGTATATTCGGCGGAAGCACGCAGATTTCAAAGATCACCGGTATACTTGTCCCTGTCATGGGTATCTTCTATCTGGCAGTAGCCCTCTTCATCGTTGTGACACACTTCAGCCTGATACCGAAGATGTTCGTGGATATTTTTACAAACGCCTTTGATTTCCAGGCCATCTTTGGCGGCTTTACAGGCTCCTGCATCATGCAGGGTATCAAGAGAGGACTTTTCTCCAATGAGGCCGGCGTCGGTTCCGCCCCTAATGCGGCCGCCAGCGCCTCCGTCTCCCACCCTGTCAAGCAGGGGCTTGTACAGATGCTCTCCGTGTTCATTGATACCATCGTGATCTGCTCTGCCACATCCTTTATGCTCCTTTGCTCCGGCGTAGCTCCAAGTGATGAGCTGAAGGGCATGCCCTGGGTACAAACAGCCGCGGCCGAAACTCTGGGAAGCTTCGGCACCACCTTTATCACCATCGCCCTGTTCCTGTTCGCCTTCACAACCCTGATCGGCAACTATTTCTACGCGGAGATGGGCCTTGGCTACCTCTGCGACAAGAAGCCCGGAAAAAAAATATTGTTCTTCTTCCGGATCTTCGCCACTGTCGTGGTCTTCGGCGGCTCCCTCATGGAGTTCAGCGTGGCCTGGAGTACGGCGGATGTCATCATGGGCTTTCTGGCGCTCATCAACCTTCCAGTCATCATCATCCTGGCCGGTCCGGCTCTGCGGTGCCTGAAGGACTACACCAGGCAGAAACGAGAGGGAAAAAATCCTGTCTTCCACGCTGCCTACATTCAGCTTGCGGATAAGACAGATTTCTGGAATTGATATTGTGTATCTGATTAAATTCATGTATAATAAATGTTAAGAAAAATACGTATGTCAAATACATAAAAAAAGGAGTGTTTCCCATGGTAAATTTATTGACAGGACCCAAAGGCAGCGGTAAGACCCAGCAGATGATCGAGCTTGCAAATCAGCAGGCAAAGGCATGTAACGGCAACGTAGTTTTTATTAAAAACAGCCACCGTGACACAAGCAGCGTGACGTTCGACATTCGTGTTGTATGCATGGACGATTACGAGGCTATCACAAACATTGACGAGTACATAGGCTTTCTCTACGGCATGTACAGCGCCAACCACGATGTAGAGTGCATCTTCATCGACGGCATCCTTAAAAGGGACCACATCAAGGCGGAGGATATGCCGAAGTTTGTGGATCGTCTGAAAAAGATCTCCTCTCAGTGCGGCATTGATTTCTATGTGAGCATCAGCGCTGACAAGAATCAGCTTTCAGATGTGGATCTGACCGACTGCAAGGTATTAAACTAACAAAGCCGGGGAATTTATTCTGAGCGAAGGAAAAAAGAGCTTCGGAACAGTTTTCAAAACTGGACCGAAGCTCCTTTTTTGTCTTTTTATCTTCTTTTCTATACCAGCCGCCTATGCGATCTCGTTGTACTTCTGGGCGATATTGAGGGCGTGATCGCCGATCCGCTCAAAGTCGGTGAGGATCTCGGAGTAAATAATGCCGGTATCCGCCTGGCAGGTTCCCTTTTGCATACGGGCCACCTGCCTGTCTCTGTAATCGTCTCTCATGTCGTCGATCTTCTGCTCATTCTGGGCCGTCTTCTGAAGGATATGATCCTTCTGCCCGTTTGTAAAGTTCTGGATATCATCCAGCGTCTTCAGGCACATATCCCGCATTTTCTTCAGCTCACCCAAGGCATCCTCCGAGAAGGTCTGCCCCCATTTTTTCAGGTTTACCGCATATCCGGCAATATTCATGGCGTGGTCGCCGATCCGCTCCAGGTTGCCTACCACTGTGTAGTAGCCGCTGATATTTTTCAGATCCTGGCTGGCCGACCCGGAGGACATGACGTGGACAATGTACCTGGATATCTCCACATTGAGATAGTCAATGTACTCTTCCCTCTCATCGATCTCCTCACTCTTGCTCACATCCCCCTTCAGCAGGGACTCAAAGCTGTCCTCAATATTCTGGCGCACCATGCCTGTCATGCGGCCCACCTCCTGCTCTACCTGAGCCTGGACAATGGCTGCCTGACCTACCTGGTAGCTGGTCTCAAAGGGCGTAATGTACTTGAGCCGCTTGATCTCGTCCTTCTCCTTCTCGCTCTCCGGCAGGATCTTCTCCGCCAGGCTGGCCATATAGGTTCCAAATGGAAGGAGGAGCAGGGTCGTCACTACGTTGAAGGTGGTGTGCACATTGGCAATCTGGGCCGCCGGGTTGTTCGGCGCTGTGGTGGCCATAAAGTCAACAAAGGGCGTCACGATACAGATAATCGTAAATATCGTGGTACCGATAATGTTGAACATGAGGTGGATGATGGTGGTCCGCTTCGCGTTTGTCCTCGTTCCGATGGAGGCCAGCACAGCCGTGATACAGGTTCCGATATTCTGCCCAAACAGGATGAATACCGCACTGTGCAGGGGCACCAGTCCCGCTGTCGCCAGCGCCTGCAGGATGCCGACGGAGGCGGAGGAGGACTGGATGATAGCTGTGAACACAGCTCCCATGGCGATGCCTGCCAGCGGGTTGGAGAAGGTGGTCATAAAGTTGATGAACACCTCGGAGCTCTGGAGGGGCACCATGGCATTTCCCATCATATCCATACCGATAAAGAGAACGCCAAAGCCCGCGATAACCTCGCTGATATGCTTTACCTTTTCCTTTTTCACAAACATGATACAGGCAACGCCGACAAAGGCGAAGAAGGGCGCCAGAGCTCCCACGTCAAGCGCAATGAGCTGTCCTGTGATGGTGGTACCGATGTTGGCACCCATGATTACCCACACTGCCTGTCTCAGTGTCATAAGTCCTGAATTCACAAATCCCACTACCATAACCGTGGTCGCCGAGGAGGACTGGATCACCGCTGTGATGATAGCTCCCGCAATGACGCCCTTAAAACGGTTCGATGTCAGCTTCTCCAGGATCGTCTTCATTTTGTTTCCCGCTGCCGTCTCCAGGCCGGTACTCATCATCTGCATACCGTACAGGAAGAGAGCAAGACCCCCAAGCAGCTGCAAAACCTCTGTAATTCCCATTTCTTTTTTCCATCCTTTGTTTTTTCAAATTTTTATACAAAGCCTGTCAGATGAGCGCCTCATAGAGAAGCACCATCAGAGGCATCGTAACAATACAGAAGATCACGGACATGACATTGATCACGCTGGCGTATCGGGCGTCCCTGCCGTGGATCTGGGCCAGCTGTGTCACCATGACCGCCGCCGGCGCGCTTGTGGCCAGGAGCACTACCATCAGGATGTACTCCGCATCCTGATGCAGGCTCACTGCCCCGCTGAAGGTAAAAATCAGTATAGCTATGACCGGAAAGAAGACCAGGCGTATAAAGCAGATAAAGTAGGGCCTCTTCTGCCGGAACACCCATCCCAGGTCCACATTCCCGATGATCATGCCCACCGCCAGCATGCTGGCCGGGCCGATCATGTCCCCAAAACCGCCGACACACTCGCCAACGATATAGGGAAGGCGAATACCGGTGGCAAAGAGGATAAACCCGATGACAATCGCTATGATGTTCGGATTGAGGAGGATCTTCCTCCAGTTCTTCTCCTGTCCCTGGCAGATCACGGACTGTCCGTGAGTCCAGATCAGGATCGTCTGCACGATAATGTACGCGGTGGTGTAGAAGACCCACTGCTCTCCCAGCACCGCGGACACAAGGGGAACGATCAGGTTGCCCGCGTTGCTGTACTCCACAGACGCCTTCTCGATCCCGTTAAAGTGCAGAGGCCCCGCCAGGAGCCGCCCCCCTCCGATCAGTATGATATGGACAAGGATGCAGGCCGCCCCCGCCAGCAGGAAGCCCATCAGCTTATCTGATGTAAAATCAATCTGAAACGCGTTGATGACCACACAGGGGGAGCAGATATACACCACCATGTTGGAGATGATCCTGCTGTCCTCCTCTTTAAATTTTCCTGATTTCACTGTCAGAAAGCCCACCAGGCCCATGAGGAACAGGACTGCGATCTGCTCTGCCAGCAGTATGCTTATCTCCATGGTGTCTCTTTCATCTCACTTCTCCTTTGTAATGAATTCTTTATCGCAAAGCTCTTTATCGTGCATCCTCCGCGCCAAAATCCCTACTGCTGCTTCACGGCCGTAACTGTGTTGGCCGGCGTTCCCTCCTGGTACTCCAGGGTGACACTGTCCCCCTCCTGGTACCGGATGATATCCAGGCAGTCCGCCACCGGCACATCGAAGATCTCTTCGGAGCCCTCCACCATGACGTAGTAGTGGGAGTTGCCGTCCACCACAGCCTCCGCCATCCGGGTGATCACACCGGTGACTGTCATAGTCTCAGCCACCTCAGCCTCCTCTTCCTCTTTGATGCCATTGCTCACCAGGAGCTCACGGTAGTTTTCCTGGCACTCGCTGACGCTGTCCCCGATGGCCACGATCTGGTATTTCTGCACATTGACCATGGCGTACTTTTTCACCAGTCCGGCGTCGTCCTTCAGAGCGATAAAATAGGTGGGCTCATCCGCTATATTCAGCAGCAGCGGGAAGGTTGCCTGGTACTT
Source organism: Clostridium sp. BSD2780061688st1 H5 (assembly GCF_005845155.1). Taxonomy (NCBI): domain Bacteria; kingdom Bacillati; phylum Bacillota; class Clostridia; order Eubacteriales; family Clostridiaceae; genus Clostridium; species Clostridium sp. BSD2780061688st1 H5. Next base: position 7,990 of record NZ_SPGT01000005.1, read on the forward strand.
GAGATTTTGTACCTGCCCCTCTGCCGAGTCCATGGCCGCCTGCTCGGTGGCGCCCTCCACCTCGTAATACTTGGTCTCCATGGTCCTCTGGTTTGCAAGGACAAACCCCACGTTGGACTGATCACCGTTGACGGAGGTCACACCCGTGTACATCCACACGTCATCGTCCATCGCAAGATAATTATATCCCTCTGTTGTCTGCAGGCAGTCTCTCTGTCCCAGGATACTGTTGAAAAATCCGTGCTTCAGTGTGCCGTAATAGTCAAAAAGATCAACCAGAAGGTCAGCCGAGTACACTCTGTCGATCCACTGAGGCGCGTCCTCCACATCACAGGTGGTCGTCTCTCCCGTGATGGCATTGCAGAGGACTACTCTTCCTACCGTCTCCCCGCCAAAAAGGCCGATATTGAATTTTTTCACCGGGGCGATCCAGTAGGGCACCCCCTCCTCGTCTATCTCAAAGCTCAGCTCCCCATAGATATAAGTGGGGTGAGCAAACCGCAGATGACGGTAGATATTCCGGTTAAAATATTCGCTCGTGGAATATTTGATCCCCTCATCCAGCTTTACAAGCTCCGTGTTCTGGCTGGCCATGTCAATGAGGATGTAGGCCGGGATCCCTTCCGACCTGTTCGTCAGCCATTTGATGGGGCTGGCGTATTTCAGCGGTGTGACTCTGACAGGACGGTCCTGGTAGTTGATCTGGCTGTAGATGTCATCCGCCTCAAACTGGGAGACCATGTCCACCATGCTCCCCATCTTCCTGTCTCCCAGGATTTCCGCTGAATCCTTGTCAAGGAGCGGGATCTTGTCAAAGGAGAGCTCCTCTATATCTTCCGCAAAATCGCCCTCCTCCACTGTCATAAGCTGCTGATATTTCTTTGCGTTGATGACAGGGGAAGATAGCAGTGTTCCGGCCAGATATACGATGCCCACACCCAGGATCAGTCCAAGGAAAAACTTCATAGGACGGGACTTTCTGATCTCCCCTCTCCCCAGCCGTTTCCTCGCGGCATAAGCAACCGCGAGGACCACCAGCAGGAAGAGAAGGAAAAACCAGGTGTCCGAAGAATGGATATTGACTGCCGGCAGCGCAATATAATAGTAGATACCTGCAAGAAGCACCAGCGCAATACCCAGAATGATCTTTTTACTCTTTTTCATAATTCCTCCTTTTTGAGGGAGTTAGAATTTCTTTCTCCACATATATGAGAATAACATCAAAAAGGGGAATATTTCAAGCCTTCCGGCCAACATATCAATACAAAATACAAATTTTGAGAACAGGGAGTAGTCCGCAAAGCTTCCCACAGGCCCTGTCAGGTTCAGTCCCGGGCCCACATTTCCAATGGTGGTCAGGACAGAGCCTACATTTGTGGTAAAGTCAAAGTTGTCCAGGGACACGAGCAGGACGGAAACAATGGCAATGAAGCCGTAGGCCATCAGGTAGATGTACACGTTGTGGATCGTGTCCTCCCCCAGCTTTTTCCCGCTCAGGCGCACCACATTGACAGACTTGGGATGGGCCATCTGCTTGACCTCCTTCCAGATGCTCTTCAGGGAGATCAGAAGGCGGGACACCTTGATGCCGCCTCCTGTGGATGAGGCGCAGGCTCCCAGGATCATCAGAGCCGCAAGGACACTCTGGGAGAACACGGGCCAGAGGGTGTAGTCTGCCGTGGCGTAGCCGGTGGTGGTGATGATGGAGGCCACCTGGAAGGCCGCATAGCGGAATGCCTCCAGGACAGAGCCGTACAGGTGGCAGGTGTTGGCGGTAATAGCCGCGATAGCGCCGCCGATGATCACAAGATAGGCCCGCAGCTCCTCATTTTTGAAGACCGGCTTAAAGTCTCTGAGCACCATAAAAAAGTACAGGTTGAAATTGACGCCAAAAAGGATCATAAACACGGTGATAACCCCGTCCAGATAGGCGCTGTCAAAATGTCCCACGCTGTCCGCGTAGTTGGAAAATCCACCGGTTCCGGCTGTGCCGAAGGCGTGGATCAGGGAGTCGAACAGGTTCATGCCGCCCGCCATCAGGAGGATGACAAGGATCACGGTAAGGACAAAATACATGCCGTACAGTATCTGGGCCGTCTCTCTGGCTTTGGGTACCAGCTTATCCTTCTCCGGCCCGGGCACCTCGGCTCTCATCAGATGGATAGAGCTCTGTTTGTCCAGATTTGTCAGCACCATGACAAAGACCAGCACGCCCATGCCTCCCACCCAGTGGGTAAAGCTCCGCCAGAAGGTCATACAGCGGGGCAGCACCTCCACATCCCTCAGGATGGTGGAGCCTGTCGTTGTGAATCCGGACACGGTCTCGAAGAACGCGTCCATATAGTTTGGTATGGAGCCGGACAGGAAAAAGGGCAGGGCCCCGAAGAGGGACCAGAGTATCCAGGCCGAGGACACGATAAACAGCCCGTCTTTCCCGTAAAGCCCTGGATTTTGCGGCTTTTTCAGGCCTGTCATGAGAAAGAACACAAACAGGACCGCCGCCGTGACGACAAACCAGACCGCACAGGCCTCTCCGTAAAGCAGTCCCACAAAGGCCGGGAGCAGAAGCAAAAGAGCCTCTACCCCCATCATTTTCCCAAGGATATGTAAAATCATTTTTTTGTTCATATCTGTCTACCTCTATCTGCGGAACATCTCTCTTAAGTCCTCTGTCCCGCGCTCTGTCGTGACAATGACAACACTGTCCCCCGCCTGTATCCGGTCATCTCCTCCGGGGATGATGATCCTTCCCTTCCGCCCGATGCAGGCGATCAGATACTCCGGCTTTGTGGGAAGCTCTTTGAGCGGCACGTCCGTGTACTCGCACTCCTGACGGATCAGGAACTCAAGGGCCTCCACCTTGCCCTCCACAAGGCGGTACAGGGTCTCCACATTGGCGCTCTTGATGGATTTCCTCCTGGCCCGCACATAGCTCAGGATGGCATCCGCCGTCACGCTCTTGGCGGACACGATGCTGTCAATGCCCAGCCCCTCCACCATCTGCGCCCGGGAATCCTCGTTGACCTTTGCGATGATCTTCGGCACGTTCTGGGTCCTGGCAAACAGCGCCATGATAATGTTCTCCTCATCCATCCCGGTCAGCGCCACCAGTGCGTCCGCACTCTCGATCCCCTCCTCCAGGAGAAGGTCGTGGTCGGTGGCATCTCCGTGGATGATGGTTGCTTCGGGGAGGAGCTCTGTCAGCTTTTCGCACCTTGCATAATCCTTTTCGATGATCTTCACATGCATCCTGCTGTGCTGCAGCTGGTGAGCCAGGTAGTAGCTGACACCTCCCCCGCCGCAGATGAGGACGTTCTTGACCTTCCCTGTCCTCTTGCCCAGGGCGTTGAAGAAGTTCTCAAGCTCTCTGTGGGTGGCTGCAATGTGGATCCGGTCGCCCTCCTCAAGGACTGTGTCACCGTTGGGGATGAAGACCTCTTTGCCTCTGCGCACGGCACAGACAAGGATACGGATCTGGTATTTTCTGTATATATCTGCCAGGGACAGGTCCTTCAGCCTGCTGTCAGCGCGCACGCAGAATTCGACAAGCTCCACTCTGCCCTTTACAAACGTCTCCACTTTACTTGTGTCCGGAAAGAGCAGCACCCTGGCAATCTCGTGGGACACAGCCAGCTCCGGATTGACTGCCATGCTCAGATGCAGGTCCTCTTTCAGGAGTCCTATCTGACGGTAATAAACAGGATTTCTGACCCTCGCAATGGTGTGCTTTGCCCCCAGTCTCTTCGCCAGCAGACAGCTCAGCATATTAAGCTCGTCTGTGGATGCACAGGCAATGACCAGGTCAGCGTGAGGCACGTCCGCCTCCTTCTGCACCTCCACATTCGCGCCGTCGCCGGTGATGCAGAAAATGTCCATGCGGTTCAGGGCTTTCTTCAGCTTCCCTGCGTTCTGGTCGATCAATACGATATCATAATCCTCTTCAGACAACTGGGCGCACAGCTTATGCCCCACCTTTCCGTCGCCAATGATAACTATCTTCACCTTTTTATACCTCTTTTTCCCATATTCTCTTTAGAACCTCTGTACATTTCCGATATACAGCAACAGGATTATAGCACTTTTGTATCTGCTCTGCAATACGGAAACAGGCATGAAAAGGGCGGCATACATCACAAAAAAATGTATGCCGCCCCGGCCTCTTTTTGTGCTATTTTCACACCTGCATTTTATCTATGATTTCGCGGAAAAGCTTCTATAGATAAGAGCGTGTTCTTATTCCTCCGCTGCCCTCTTGGCGATCTCCGCCTCCTGCACATCGTGAGGCGCCTGCTCATAGCGGGCAAAAGCGTACTCGTATGTACCCCGGCCTCCTGTCATGGAGCGGAGGGTTGTGCAGTAGCCGAACATACCTGTCATGGGCACGTCCGCCTCAATGACCTGGCGTCCGCCGCTGACCGGGTTCATGCCCAGCACACGGCCTCTCCTCTTGTTCAGATCACCCATAATGTCTCCTGTGTACTCGTCAGGCACTGTAACCTTCACAGACGCGATGGGCTCCAGAAGGATCGGATCGGCCTCCATAAAGCCCTTCTTGAAGGCCTGAATGGTGGCTGTCTTGAAGGCCATCTCAGAGGAGTCTACCGGGTGGTAGGAGCCGTCGTAGAGCACTGCCTTGACGCCCACCACCGGATATCCGGCCAAGGGCCCCTTCTGAACAGACTCCTGAAGTCCCTTTTCCACAGCAGGGAAGTAGTTCTTTGGCACAGCGCCTCCCACAACTTCTTCCTCAAATACATAGGGGGTCTCCAGGTCGCCGGAGGGCTCGAAGCGCATCTTGACATGTCCATACTGGCCATGTCCGCCTGTCTGCTTCTTGTACTTGGAGTCCACGTCTGATTTCTTCCGGATTGTCTCCCGGAAAGCAACCTTCGGGGTCTCCAGGAGAATCTCACATTTATATCTGGAGAGGAGCTTGCTGGCCACGATCTCCAGGTGCTGGTCGCCCATGCCGTAGAGAAGGCTCTGCCGGTTCTCACTGTCGTTGACAGCCTTCAGCGTCACATCCTCTGCCATCATCCTCTGGAGAGCCTGGGACACCTTGTCCTCATCGCCTTTGTTCTTCACCACATACTTCATATATGTATAGGGCTTGGAGTAGTCGGTCTTGCTGTACACAACCTGGGTTGTCTTGGCAGAGAGAGTATCTCCTGTCTGGGTGTTGGGCAGCTTGGCGATGGCTCCGATATCCCCCGCGAACATCTCGCTCACCTCCACCGGCTTGTTGCCGTTCATGGTGTAGATCTTGCCCAACTTCACCTCTGTGTCAGAGGAGGTGTTGTAGAGAGTGTCATCCCCCTTCAGCACGCCGGAGCACACCTTGATGAAGGAATATTTTCCGATAAACGGATCCACCATTGTCTTGAAGACGTAAGCGCTCTTGGGCGCGGAGAAATTGTAGTCAGCCTCAAAGATCTCGTTGGTGGTCCGGTTCAGTCCGGCGCATTTTCTGCAGTCCGGGCTGGGGAAGAAGCGGACGATGTCGGACAGCAGGTTGGCAACGCCCTGGGCCTGGATGTTGGAGCCCATAGCCACCGGAACGATATCCCCGTCCATGACCTCTGTGCGCATGGCGGCCCGGATCTCCTCCACGGAGAACTCCTCGCCCGCAAAGTACCGCTCCATGAACTCCTCGCTTGTCTCCGCCACGGCCTCCAGAAGCTTTTCCCTGTATATCTCCAGGTTGGGCTTGCAGTAGTCCGGGATCTCGCATTCCTCTCTCTGGCCGATGCCTGTGTACCGGCGTCCAGCGTTCTTGATGACATTGACATAGCCTACCAGCTTCTCATTTTCGCGGATGGGCTGGAAGTGGGGCGCGATCACCTTGCCGTAGCGGTCTGTGAGCTGCTGCACGACCTCGCGGAAGCTGGCGTCGTCCACGTCCATCTCTGTCACATAGACCATGCGGGGCAGGTTGTACTTGTCACACAGCTCCCAGGCCTTCTCCGTGCCGACCTCCACGCCGGCCTTGCCGGAAACAACGATGACCGCCGCGTCCGCCGCGCTGACTGCCTCCTCTACCTCGCCAACAAAGTCGAAATATCCCGGCGTGTCCAGGACATTGATCTTAGCCTTCTCCCACTCGATGGGCACCAGTGTTGTGCTGATGGAAAATTTACGTTTCTGCTCCTCTTTATCAAAATCGCTGATGGTGTTGCCGTCCGTTACTTTTCCCATACGGCTGATAGCACCGGAGACGTAAGCCATAGCCTCCACAAGGCTTGTCTTTCCGCTTCCTCCATGTCCCAAAAGGACCACGTTTCTGATTTCGTCCGTTCTGTAAACCTTCATATAGCTGCCTCCTTGCGTTTGTAAAATCTCATGGGTATATTGTACTAAAAATTTTCTGATTTTACAACTCTTTCATGCAAGTTTTACAAATTCAATACTCTTTTGACAACTTCTGTCAATCGTAGTAAAATTTTTAGCAGACAGCCGCATAAGCCTGCTCACAGGCGGACAGGCGACTTCTCCCGGAGCAAAGAATGAAACGGGGCGGCTTCAGCTTACAGAGAGGAATTTGACAGTACATGGATCAGAAGAAAAAAATTGGTTTTATCGGACTGGGACTCATCGGCGGCTCCATCGCGAAGGCCATCCGGCAGTACTATCCCGATTACACCATCACCGCATTTGACAAAAACAAGGAGACGCTGGCCCTGGCCACCCAGGAGTCGGTCATCGACGTGGCGGCCACCCACATTGACGACAGCTTCCGGGGGTGCAGCTATATTTTCCTGTGCGCCCCTGTCTCCTACAACAACGCCTACCTAAAGCAGGTCTCCCAGTTTCTTAATGAGGACTGCGTCCTGACAGACGTGGGCAGCGTGAAGACCAGCATCCACAGAGAGGTGGAGCGGATGGGGCTTGGAAAATACTTTATCGGCGGCCACCCCATGGCCGGCTCGGAGAAGAGCGGCTACGCCAACTCCAAGGCCATGCTCATCGAGAACGCCTACTATATCCTGACTCCCACCGAGGAGGTGGAACAGGCAAAGGTGGAAGCGTTTGAGGCATTTGTTGAGAGCCTGCGGGCGCTTCCCGTTGTGCTGGACTACCGGCAGCACGACCAGATCACCGGCACCATCAGCCACCTGCCCCACATCATCGCCGCCAGCCTGGTGTGCCTGGTGCGGGACACGGACACAAAGGATGAGCTCATGAAGCAGCTGGCAGCGGGCGGCTTTAAGGACATCACAAGGATCGCCTCCTCCTCTCCCACCATGTGGCAGCACATCTGCCTGAACAACAGGGAAAATATTTCCGTCATCCTGCAGCGGTATATCAATATGCTGGTGGAGGCCAAAAAGGCTGTGGATGAGGGGGACGAGCAGGCGCTGTACCAGCTCTTTGACAGCTCCAGGAATTACCGCAACTCCATCCCGGGAGGATCCTCGGGCCCCATCAAGAAGGTGTTCGCGGTGTACTGCGACATCATCGACGAGGCGGGCGGAATTGCCACCATCGCCACTATTCTTGCGTCCAACAACATCAACATCAAGAATATAGGTATTGTGCACAACAGAGAATTTGAAGAAGGGGTTCTGCGGATCGAGTTCTATGACGACGCCTCCTCGCGGAAGGCGGCTGAGCTTCTGCAGAAATACAGGTATATCGTCTATGAGAGACAATAGCAGGATCATCCGCCCGGCCGGGCGGCCATTTAACGGGGAGATCACCGTGCCCGGAGACAAGTCCATCTCCCACCGGGCAGTCATGTTCGGCGCTATCGCCAAAGGCACCACCCGCATCCGGAATTTCCTCATGGGGGCGGACTGCCTCTCCACCATTGACTGCTTCCGTCGGCTGGGCGTCCAGATCGACGTGGAGGCCGCCCCGGGACAGGTGACGGTTCACGGGAGAGGGCTGAGGGGACTGAAGGGGCAGCAGGAGCCGGCGGCATCAATTGTATTGGATACAGGAAACAGCGGCACCACCACAAGGCTCATCTCCGGCATCCTGGCGGGACAGGATTTCCCCTCCCTCCTCTCCGGGGACTCCTCCCTGAACACCCGTCCCATGAAACGGATCATGGAGCCCCTATCCCAGATGGGAGCCCGGATACGCAGCGTCAAGGGAAACGGCTGCGCGCCCCTCGCCATTGAGCCGGGGCAGCTCCACGGCATCCACTACACTACTAAGGTGGCCTCCGCCCAGGTAAAATCTGCCATCCTGCTGGCCGGTCTGTACGCGGACTCACCCACCTCCGTGACGGAGCCCGCCCTCTCCAGGAACCACACAGAGCTGATGCTGAAGGGCTTCGGGGCAGATGTTTCTTCTATTACAAATGAGGACGGCACGGCCACGGCGTCCATCCGGCCCTGCCGGGAGCTGTTCGCCCAGGACATTGTGGTGCCCGGGGACATTTCCTCCGCAGCCTACTTTATTGCCGCTGCCCTCCTGGTACCGGGCTCCAGCCTGCTCATCAAAAATGTGGGCATCAATCCCACCCGGGCGGGCTTTCTTTCAGTCTGCCGCGACATGGGCGGGGATATTACCCTCCTGAACGAGCGGCAGGCCGGCGGCGAACCATCCGCCGATCTTCTCGTAAAACACAGCTCCCTCCACAGTGTCACTATAGAGGGCGGCCTGATCCCCACCCTCATTGACGAGCTGCCCATGGCCGCAGTTCTGGCCGCCTTTGCCGATGGAACCACTGTGATCCGGGACGCAGCAGAGCTGAAGGTCAAGGAGAGCGACCGCATCGCCACTGTCACCGCCAACCTGCGGGCCATGGGCTGTGACGTCACTCCCACAGACGACGGCATGATCATCCGGGGCGGCAAATCTCTCCACGGCGCCGTCCTCGACAGCTACCTTGACCACCGCGTCGCCATGTCCTTCGCCGTGGCGGGTCTCGCCGCCAGCGGTGAGACCCGCATCAGGGACGCCAATTGTGTAGACATTTCCTTCCCTGGGTTCTATGATTATTTCAACTAATGCAATTTCAGACGTAATACTTTTTAAAAGTATTACGTCTGCATCTACGTTAACCGGTGTACTATTGTGTCAATTGTCTAGTAATATCTGACCTTTACATTCTTCCCCAGCTTCTGAACGCAGTCCTTCAGCTGCTCCACCAGGTTCATCCTGACGCTCAGGTCAAAGGGCAGATTGGAGTTCTGGTGGGCCGGATTCAGGGCCTTCCCCACAAAAAGGTGGAGGTCCGTGCACTCCTCTATAATGAGCTTGGCCAGCATTGAGGCCCCGTTTTTCGCATCCAGCTCATTGAAAAACTCCTCGTCAAATTCATCCTGCTCGTACTTTTTCAGGATACTGAGAGCCTTCCCGATGGTCAGCACGCCCTCTGTCACAAGATCCAGCCCCTCGATGGAGGCTGTGGGCGGAACTGATGGATCCGCGTAGTCCACGGAAGTGACGATCTCTTTTTTCAGAACGCGGGCGGCGATATTGGCGCTGGTCCCGCCGCAGACCACCTTTTTCCCCTCGCTCTTCATGAAGTCGCAGATCAGCTGCTCGTCATCCTCCTTGTTGGTAGGCGGCCCTGTGAAAATGTTGACTACCTGTCTCTCGATGACTCTGACCACAGCCACCGTGGTGTCGTCCCCGGGCTTTTCCCCGTACAGGTCATAGCAGGCCTGGGACAGCATGGCCGCAAGCCGTGAGGCGGACAGGGTCTCCTTTGTACATTTCAGGGTGTACTGGGCCATGTCCTTCCATGTCCAGCCGAAATTGAGCAGTTCCCCCACTCCGGCGTAGATCACTCCGTCGCTCATGAGGACAAAGCAGTCATTGATCTTCACCTGAAACCGGTACTCCCGTATCTTCTTGTCCTCTATAAAGCGCTCCTCATAGGGATAGTCCACGATCTTCTTATCCCGCACAAAGACGCAGGACGGATTGTCAAATTCCACCAGATAGGCATTGCCATCATGAAAGATCTGGAGGATGCTGAAGGTCGCATAGGCTACCTGACGCACCTGGCAGATGGGCAGCGTGCGGGCAATGGTCTCCACGCAGGACTCAATGGACGCTCCGTTCAAAAACATGGTCCCCAGTATCTTGGAAGTGAGAGTGGCCAGTATGTTGGCTTTCACGCCACTTCCCATGCCGTCTGCCAGGATCACAATATCTGCATTCTCTGTGTGCAGCACCTCCACCTTGTCGCCGCACAGCTCTTCATTATGTTTATTCAGGCTTTTCCACGAAATATCCAGACAAACACTCATATCAATCTTCCTCTTCAAACAAAATGGAGTCCCGCAGCTTGGACAGGGTCACCTTGGTCTCCGCCGTTGTCTCCCCCAGGAGCCCGGCAATCTCCTGCGCCACCATCATCTGCTTGTCAATAACCTTCTGGGCCATCTCCACTGTCTCCATTTTCAGGTGGTAATGCTGCTCCTTCGCCTTCTCCTCCCTGGACACGTCCTGATAGGTGACAAGCACAGACTCCAGCCTGTCTATGTAAATGATGCTCTCCACCACAGGCAGACCAGCAGGCTCCAGGCGAATTTTCTTCCGGATGATTGGCTCCCTCGTATCCAGCACCTGATCTATATCGTCCGACTCGATAAACTCAAATATGTACCGCTCCAGCGCCTCCTCCCTGGAGACCTCCAGAATCTTCAGAGCCTTTTTGTTGCACTCCCGTATCCGCATCTGGCTGTCCACAATGAGGATCATGCTGGGCGTCACGTCCATGACGACATTGGACATGGACTCCGCCTGGGCCACCGCGTTGGGAAGGCACATGCCGATCTCCGCCTTCCCCTGGAAAACGGCCGTGGCCTTGGCCCGGCAGCTGGGATAGCCACAGGCTCCGCAGTTGAGCTCATCGGACTTCGTGTATTTTCCCATGGCCCGGAGCACATCCTCCATCTGCTCCTCCGTTGGCGCCGGATCCTCCACTCGGCGGTCCATAAAAGTCTTGTGCATGTCTACATTGGTTCCGCTGGTCTCCTCTGCCGGCCCCCGCTTTACCGCATGCCTCTCCACGTCCATCTTGGCCCGGACCGCAGAGCGGTTCCATTTGTCTGAGGCAGGTCCCTTGACGCAGCCCCCCTCGCACACGTTTACCTCAAAAAAGCAGCCCTGTATCTCCCCTTTTTTCAGCTCCTCAAAAAGCTCCATGCAGGCTGACAGGCCGTCCACAGCCACCTTGTAGTAGCCCCCCTGCCCCTCCAGGGGTGCTCCCGGTCCTGCCAGCACAGAGTGGATGATGCCTCCCCCCACCGGGTAGAGCTGATTGACCATAGGGCAGGGATTTGCCAGGGGCTCATCCTCGCAGGCAGACACATGAATCCCCGCCATCTCCCACCACTTCACCACTTCCTCAAAGGTCAGGATGGCGTCCACCGCTCCGCTCACCCGCTCGTCCCCCTCGGCCTCCGCCTTCTTGGCAATGCAGGGTCCCAGGAAGACCACCTTCACATCCTCCCCGTAGATCTGCCGGATCAGCCGCCCGTGGGCGATCATGGGGGACACCACAGGCGCCATCAGAGGCACCAGCTCCGGGTAATATTTCTCGATCAGGTCATTGACGCTGGGGCAGCAGGTAGTGATGATATTGGTCATCTCCCCGGCCCGCAGCAGCTTCTGATACTCGGCCGTCACAAGAGCCGCCCCCTCAGCTGTCTCCCTGACTGCGTAAAATCCCAGCTTTTTGAGAGCTGAGACGACCTGTCCCGGGCGTTCGTAGTCCAGCACCCCCAGGTAGGAGGGCGCAATGGAGATGATCACCTTCATTCCCTGGCGCAGATATCCACGTACCCTGTCCATATCGCTGGCAAACTTCTTTGCGTTCTGGGGACAGACCTCCAGACAGTGGCCGCAGTTGATACAGTGATCCTTCATGATGTGGGCCTGCTCATTCTGCACGGAGATCGCCTTCACCTCACAGTGCCGCACACATTTATAGCAGTGACGGCAGCTTGCATCCTTAAAATCTATAACTCTCACCTTTGCCCTCCTTTTACAGCGCTCTTTCCATATTTATGCATATTATAGCATCCCGGGTGCAGGCAGGGCAACGAAAAAGGCTGAAATCAGCACCCCACAGGACTTGTTTTTATACAGAAGCAGACGTACAATATAAGTATTACATAAGAGGGAGGGGAGCCGGTATTTCCATCGCAAAATATCGGTTCAAACAAAAAAGATGTCTGAATTTGAAAACCACAGAAAAAAAGCCCGGGAAATGCAACAGGCCCAGGAGGCCAGGGAGCGGGCTGTCCAGGAGGTACGGCGCTCCAGAACTCATTCCCGGAGGAAAAATGACCAGAAATTCTTTCTTTTCGTCTTTGTCACCATTATCCTCGGCATCGCGGCTGCCGCTCTCCTGTCTGTCTTCTTTCCGTCAGGCGCAAAAAAGGCAGATGACGGGAAAGCGGAGCCTGTCAGCGCCCAGGCTCAGACTTATACGCCGTCCACTGTCACCTGGACAGCGGCGGGAGATATTGTCTTTCACCTGCCCTTTCTGGAGTCAGGCGTGTATCTGAATTCGTCGGACGGCACCTACGATTACACATCTATATTCGACCACTGCCGCCCGCTCCTTGAGTCGGCTGATTTCTCCACAGTCACCATGGAGACCTCCCTGGCCGGTGAGGAGGCCGGGTACAGCGGCTATCCCATGTTCAAGGCCCCGGACGCGCTGGCTGACGCGCTGGCCGCAGACGGATTTGACATGGTCAACCTGGCCAGCAACCATGTGTACGACGGGCTGGACGAGGGACTTTCCCGCACCATGGAGGTCCTGAGCCAGAAAAATCTCCAGTACATGGGCACCCGGCCGGATAAAGACCACAAGAAATACAATGTAGTCGATGTAAACGGCATCAAAGTGGGCGTGCTCAGCTATGTGTACGAGACCACCGCCGGGAGTGGCTCCAAGTCCATCAACGGTATTGCCCTGTCTGACGCAGTCGCTCCTCTTATCAACTCCTTTGATCCCAGCAATCCGGATGTATTTTACAGCGAGGTGGAGGCCTCACTGGCCGCCATGAAGGAGGAGGGCGTCCAGTACACCATCGCCTACATGCACTGGGGCACAGAGTATCAGACCCAGCAGTCCCAGGAACAGACAGATATGGCCCAAAGGCTCTGCGATATGGGCATCGACACCCTCATCGGCAGCCATCCCCACGTGATCCAGCCGGTAGACGTACTCACCTCATCGGACGGGGAGCACCAGATGCTCTGCTGCTACGCCATCGGAAATTTCCTCTCCAACCAGCGCAGCGAATACATGCAGGCGGAAATGCCCACCGGCGAGACAGAGGACAGCTACCTGCTGACACTGACTCTCTCCAGCGACAAGAAGGGAAAGGTCACACTCACAGACGCGGCCTTCACTCCCATGTGGACGTACCGCTATGAGACCGATGCCGGCGCCGCCTTCGCGGTCCTCCCGGTAAATGACACCTCCTCCCTGGAGGAGACCACCGGACTTTCCGGCATCAAGGCTGAGGCGGACGAGTCCGCCGCCAGGACCCAGGCCATCATCGGAGAGGGCGTGGAGAAGGTAAAAGCCGCGCTGCCCCTGAAATCCGCCATATAGAAAAATGCCATATGGGAAGACGCCATATAAGAAAATAATGCCAAAGAAAAATGCACTGCCCGCGTGGGAAATCCTCCCACATGCGACAGTGCATTTTCTTTTATTTCTTCTATTTTATAATTGTCAAGATGTCTTCCACTGTCTCTGCCAGGTAGTCCGCCCCGGCCTGCGAAAGCTCCTGCCTGCTTCCATATCCGTAGAGAACACCCAGGCTGTCCACGCTGTTTGCCCTGGCCCCCTCCACATCGTGGAACCGGTCTCCCACCATCAGCACCTGGGCCGGATCCGTTATATTGCAGCAGTCCATGGCGTAGGCGATGACCTCGTCTTTGCCTACCCTTGTCTCGTCCATGGTAGCCCCTGCCGCATAGGCAAAGTATCTGGTCAGGCCAAAATGCTCCAGTATCTGCCGGGCAAAGTACTCCGGCTTAGACGTGGCCAGCACCAGCGTTTTCCCCCTGCGCTTCAGTTCCGCCAGCATCTCCTCCATGCCCTCATAAACCTTGTTCTCGAAAATGCCCCGGTCTTTATAGTACTCCCGGTACAGCTTAATGCCTCTCCTTGCCTCCTCCGGGGTAAAGCCGTAAAAATCCCGGAAGGAGTCCGCAAGCGGCGGCCCGATAAAGCGGTACAGCTTGGTCCGGTCTGTCTCCTCGATTCCAAAGCCCTTCAGGGCGTACATGACAGAGCCTGTGATGCCAACCCCCGGGTCTGTCACCGTGCCGTCAAGGTCAAACAGAATGTATTTGTACTCTTTCATTTTCTTCCTCCTTGTTCCCTGCTTCCCTCTTGCTATATCCAGGCCTCGCAGCCAGGCGTCAGAGGCACCAGATATATTTATACTTCCATCTCTGCCATCCCCGCAGCCGACTGTACATCTCCGCCCCCGTCTTCCTGTATATGTCCATCGCTTTCCTGTACTCCCGGGCAGACGGACGTTTCTCATTAAACATACTTTCCAGCACAAGCTGATACAGCCATCTCATCTCCTGCTCCTTAATACTGTCCCACATATCCGCCATGCGCCGGCAGGTCTCCTCTCTCAGGGGGCTGCTCTCCTTCATCCCCATCGTACGGCTCCTGTCATAGATCGTTCCGTAGATGGCCTCCACCGCTTTTGTTCTGTTTCTTCCTCCCAGGACGCGCAGCCGCCTTTTTCTGCGGACTGCTGCCTGCAGGAAAAATGCGCCTATGACGCATCCCACTATAGCCAGAAGGAGAGCCGCCCTTCCCGCGATCCGCATAGCACCTGGCCCGGCCTTCTCCTGGTCGCCCGCCTGCCCGTGCCGCAACGCGCTGTCAGAAGCTGTCTGCGTCTCACTGCCTGGTGAAGCGCTCCCATCGGAAGCAGGAGTGTGCTCCCGCACTGTCCACTCTCCATCCTCAAATGTCTCACACCAGGCGTGCCCCATGGTCCCGTCCGCCACCGCCAGATAGGTCCCGTCCGCCTGCCTGGAAAAGGCCGAGGCCGGGACAGCGTAGCCCTCCACATATCTGGCAGGGTATCCCATCATCCTGTACATAAGGACAGCCGCTGTGGCAAAATGCACACAGAATCCTCTTTCACTCTCAAACACAAAATACTCCGCGAAATCTTCCCCTGTCGGTGTTCTTCCCGGCTCCGTGTCATAGACAGCCTTCTGCGTCAACTCTCTGTCAATCTGTTTTTCTGCCTCCTCCACTGTATCTGACGGCCAAGAGGCGCACAGCTCCTCCAGACGATCCAGTCCCTCCGGCCAGGAGAGAAAGAGACTATCTCTTCCATCCTCACCGGACGTCTCCTCCCACGACTGCCCTGTGTAAGCGCCGCCCCATCGGAGGGGATAGTAGACGGTTCCGTAAGGAGCCTCCTCCAGCCTCACATCCACCGCTGCCGTCCCGTCTGGCGAAAACCTGGCAACTGACGCCAGGTCGGTCATCCCGTCCGCTTCTGTGTCCCAAGGAAGAGTACCAGCCCCGCTATCTCCGGGCGTCTCACTTTGCTCATCCGAAGCGGAAGGAGCCTCCTTTGCAGCCACTTCCGCTCTGTCTTCCTCCCTTTCCCGCGGCAGCTGTTCTTCTTCCTCCGGTCTGTCGTCTGCCTCTTCATCCTGACCTTCCATGCGCAGCCGGACGGCATTCAGATTATCCACGACTCCGGTCTGGATCGCCTGCCTGGTCTGACTGTAAAAGCCGTCTTCCTCCAGGCGGATCACATCTGCCGCTCTGCCTGCCAGCACGGACACTCCTCCCAGCACGAGGAGAGTCACCGCAGCGATAGCGGTTCCCGCCCAGGCAGCGCCGGCCGGACCTGCCATGTCTCTTCCTCCCGCTCCCGCGGCAGTGAGATAGCAGCCCCCTGTCACAATCAGCATCCAGGTCGCCCAGGCAGACGGAAAAGCTCCTTCCAGTATAGCTGCCAGTACGGGAAGCAAGAGGATCAGCACGGCTACCAGCTTTCCTCTTCCCCACCGGATCACCAGAAGCAGGATCGTAAGAAGAGGCACACAGACGAGCACCGCTGTGCCAACTGCCAGCGTCCCGGCTGAAAGGCTCCCCTCCTCCCAGAACCGGACTTCAAACCCTCTCTCCTGGTGTACCGCCAGATAGGCGTTGACAAGATGGGCCGCCGCCCCCTGTATCACATAAAAAAATCTCCAGCACAGAAGAGCCGCAGCCAGTATCACAGCCGGCACTGCCACTTTACGCCGCGGGCAGGACACAGCCCCGCCAATGATGACAGCCAGCACAAGTCCGGCGCCATACAGCCAGCTTCTACTCACCACCATCCCGGGAAAGACAGAAAAAAGACATTCCCACCAGGCTGCTGCCGCCAGACAGGTCACAAAGATACGCAGAGCAAAAAGAGATGCTCCGCCTTTCACAGACATATGTTTGACCTTTTCTCTTTTCATCTCTCTCCCCCTCTCAGACCTGCAGCAGCTCCTGCCTCTCTCCGTCGACGAGAATGTCTCCCCCATTGTCGATCGTCAGGACTGTGCTGAACCAGACGCCCCTGAATGCCTCCTCCCAGCAGGCGTCCGCCAGCTCTCTGTCGCTGACAGGCTCCATCTCCATCAGACTCCAGAGCAGTTCGTAGAGACTCTCCTCGCTGTCCACCCTCCGTTTCACGATCCGGCGGTTTTTCTCCTCCGGCCAGGCAGCCATATGCACACATTTGACCTCTGTCAGAGAAAAGCAAAGAGAGGCGGCGCTCCCCAGGATATGGTCGAGATCCTCTGCCATTTTCCGGCTCTTTTGGAAGTCAATCCGCACCAGCACAGCTGTCCCCAGAGGGAAGCTGTTTTCCTTCACCATCACAGCATCCTCCTTGGCGCTAATCTTCCAGTGGATGTTCCGCGCCGGATCCTGGGGCCTGTACTCCCGTATCTGATAAATCTGGGACGGGTCGTCCCCGCTCCTCTCCTCAGAGTACTCATCCGCATCTGCAAGAAATTCTCTTGTTCTCCTCGTCACCTCCACCGGCAGGAGCTCCATATCCGGCCAGATGCCCACTGCCTTCAGGCTTTCTGCCCTCACAGTCCTCTTGAATATCCCCAGCCAATCCCACAGAACCAGACCGGTCAGTTCGACCTCCAATCGTCCGCTCAGCTCCGCCCGGATCCTGACCGAAAGCTTTCTCGTCCTGCCAGGGACAAGATAACAGGAAACACGCTGCCTTCTGCCTGGGAGAAAACGGCTGCCTGCGCGTAGGCTGACCCGACACCTGACAGGAAACCGATATCTGCTCTTTACAAGGACAGGCACCTCTATCTCCTGCCCCTTTTCCCCCATATCCGGCACAAAGCCGAGGCGCGCCTCCACCGCTCTTTTCGCCCCCGCAAGGAAAAACCAGGCAGCGGCCGGATAGAGGATCTCCAGGATCAGAACGGTCGTCACCACTGTATCGTTCAGTATAAAAAACAGATAGCCGGTAAAAACCACAGCCACTGCATACAAAATGATCCGAAGCACCATATTTATCCCCGCCTTATCCTGATGGAGGGCGCCGGCACCTTCTCTTCGATTTGTCTCAAAAGATCAGCCGGACGGACATGTCCCACTCTGGCCTTTGCCGACAGCTGGATGCGGTGGGCCGCTGTGTCAACAAAAATTTCGGACACATCCTCAGGAACAACATATTTTCTCCCTTTCAGCCAGGCCCTGGCCCTGCTCATAGCCGCCAGGGCCACCGCTCCCCTCGGACTCACACCCAGGGAAATCAGGCCGTGGCTTCTGGTTGCCTCCACAAGGTCCGCTATATATCCATAGATGAGGTCGTGGACATAGGTATCTGCCGCCTCTTCCTGCATTTTGCACAGAATATCCGGGCCGAACACATTGCTGGTCCTGACAGCCGGCCGTCCCTTCTGATTCCTTTTGAGTATCTCGATCTCATCTTCCTTATCCGGGTATCCCATGGTGACACAGATCATAAAGCGATCCAGCTGGGAGTCCGGAAGCAGCTGGGTTCCGGCTGAACCTGCAGGATTTTCTGTAGCCATGACAATAAAAGGCCGGCCGGTCTTTCTCGTCACGCCGTCCACAGTCACCTGCCCCTCCTCCATCACCTCCAGAAGAGCGGACTGGGTCTTGGGCGAAGTGCGGTTGATCTCATCCGCCAGAAGGAAATTGCACATGGCCGCTCCGGGCTGATAAACAAATTTCTCCAGCTCCTTTTTATAGATGGTAAATCCGGTCAGATCAGAGGGCAGCACATCCGGCGTAAACTGCACTCGCTTCTCCTTCAGTCCCATAGCCCTGGAGAAAGCCAGCGCCATTGTCGTCTTCCCGGTGCCCGGCATATCCTCCACCAGAATATGGCCGCCCGCCAGGATAGCCGTCATGATCTTCTCTATCACCTGGTCTTTTCCAACGACAGCCTTCTCCACCTCGCGGATGACTCCCCAGGCTGCCTCCTGATATGCTCCATTCATTATAAATCCCCTCTCCCCTTTTTCGTATCATGTATACCTGCCAACATATTAGCATATCTGTCTTTAGATATCCACCTCTGCAGCATGTCTCTTCCGGTATTCTCTCGGCGTCGTATGGAACCGCTCCTGGAACACCCTGTTAAACGTCCTCATACTCGTAAATCCCGCGTTCATGGCAACATCCGTGATGGAATCCTCTGAGCTCTGCAGGAGCGCCACCGCCTGGTTCAGCCGCAGTTCATTCAAATACTGGTTGAAATTTGTGTGAAAGGTACCGGAAAAGACCCGGGACAGGGCAAAGGGACTGTATCCCAGATCCTGGGCCATCTTTGTGAGGGATACCTCCTCATCCCCGTAGTGCTTTGCCATGTAGACCACCGCATCGTACACGATATCGTGTCCCGGCTGCTCTTCTCTCCTTCGCAGCTCCAGAAAAGGCAGCGCCCTGGCCAGAATCACCTGCGTGAAGGCCTGCCGCAGCACAGTTCCCGGAAGCTCCTCCTCGTCTTTTATTTTTCCCAGACGCGCATCCCGGGGATTCTCCAGCTCCCGCAGCCTCTCCAGGGCGTAAGGGATATCCCTATGGACATGCCCCGATGGGACAACCGGCCCGAGAGGCTGACAGGTCAGCAGCTGCTCCGAAAAAAAGCCCGCAAATGAAGGCGGCGCCAGAAAGTAGAGGGCCCTGGACTCCTCCCGGCTGAACACCTGGTAGTGGTGGATCACATTGGGAAAAACAACCCCGAAATCTCCCGGCTCCATATGGCACAGCGTCTCCCCCACTCCCAGCTCCAGCGTCCCGCTGGTCACATAGATACATTCCATGGACTTGTGGATGTGGGGCGGATAGTGGACAGACTCCTTTTCATAGATCTCCATCTGATCTTCCTTTAGCTCGTAGAAAAAATGCATCAAACCCCTCCTGCAAGATTTGGCTGATTTATCTTCCCTTTTGACAAGAATTATATCCCCTGCCACACTATAATGCAATTGAAAATAAAGAGGAGGTGCCAGATATGATCAGAAGATTTAGCAATTTCTTAAGAGACTCTTTTGACACATATATGCAGATCTACACAAGAGATCTCTTCTAAAAAATGGCAGAAAAGCAGCAATGAAACAAAAGCAGAACAAAAAAGCAGGCAGCTGTCACTGACCCTCACCGTTCCCGGTGTCCGGTCTTGAACAGCTGCCTGCTTTTTTATAATCCTGTCTTTTGTGAAGGGCTAATGCTGATTTCTACTCTTTCCTATTCTTTTGCTCCCCCTTCCGAAGGATCACCGGCCCTCCGGCTTTCCCTGAAGGCCAGCAGAGCGTTGGAGACCGCACAGCCAAGCACACATCCCAGAGTATTATGGAACATGTCATCCCACTCAAAAAGTCCCCTCATAAATAGAAACTGACTCACCTCAATCACACCGGACAGCAGGATTCCCAGCAGGATCCCCGCCCGAAGCCGCACTTTTTTCCCCGCCGCAAATGGCAAAAGCAATCCTGCCGGTGCCAGCATAACGCAGTTCAGCATGATCTCCTGCAGCAGCGCCCAGTCATGCTCAGACAGCACAGCTCTCCAGGACCAGAGAGGGATCAGTTCACACTGCCGTTCACTCACTTCCCTGGTGAATACAGTTGATCCCAGCACAACCACTATATAAACCAGCATGGCCATCATCCCGGCCGCCTGGCTTTTTCTGATCCTGTGACTTCCTGCCGCCGCCAGCAAAAAGGCCGCCCCCGCAACGAGCAAAATCCCAAAGAACATGATTTCTCTCTCCGACCAGGGCCGGCTGTGGGTAGACAGGATCTGATATAAATCCATATATCCGTCTCCTCTTTCTCTAGTTTTCTCTTAAATCAAAACGACTCCTCTTCCGGATTGTCTTATCTTATACATTTTTCCACTTATAGGTACCCCTTTTTCAAGTATCGCAGGAGGCAGCCTGTAAAGACGAAAACATAAGCTTCAAAGCATAGCTTTCAGGAAACCTCTCTGCTTCGTCAATTAGGAATAAGAAGCATCGTGATTTCTTTTAGATCTTCTTATCAGACTTACAGACACGACAGACGCCGCAAAAGAAAAAAGCTGCCAGAAATATAATGCTTTGCAACTATCATATCACATGCCCAAAGAAGTTTCCATAAGTTTTAGGTGGAAATTTTGCCCCCTTCTGTACAGCCCTGCAGCAATAACACTCGAAGCGGGAAGAAAGCCACACCGGCTTCCTTCCCGCTTCTTTATATATCACATTAGGAGGTGTCTCTTGTATGTCCTATCGTCTTATCCGTTGATGGTCCGCTTCACATAGGTAGTGTGCAGATACTCGTGAGCCTTGTGGCTGCCGGGCTCGCCCAGATACTCCTCATAAAGCTTCCTGATAGCCGGGTTCTCGTGGGACTTGCGGATGGCCTTGGCCTCATCATTGCGGTACAGGACGCCGGCGCGGATGGCCCGCACGTCTGTGAAATTCCGCACCTCACCCGATACCTGAGGCTGTCCGCCGCCATTAACGCAGCCGCCGGGACAGCCCATAATCTCGATGAAGTGGTACTGTGCCTCTCCGGATTTCACTCTATTTAAAAGGGTTCTTGCGTTGGCAAGGCCGGAGGCCACTGCCACCTTAATGTCCATGCCGGCCACATTGTAGGAGGCCTCCTTGATCCCTTTAGTTCCACGCACATCGGCAAACTCCAGCTTGGCCAGCTCCTCGCCTGTGAGAGTCTCCACCGCTGTCCGGAGAGCCGCCTCCATAACGCCGCCAGTGGCTCCGAAGATGACGCCGGCTCCGGTGGACTCTCCCATGGGATCGTCGAATTTCTCGTCCGGAAGAGCTGTGAAGGATATGCCGCACCGGCGGATCAGCCTTGCCAGCTCACGGGTGGTGATAGCGATGTCCACATCCGGCACGCCGGCCGCGTTCTGGTCATCCCGCCCGATCTCGAATTTTTTGGCCGTGCAGGGCATAACGCTGACGGACACGATCTTCTTCGGGTCGATGCCCTCCTTCTCGGCAAAATAGGTCTTCAGCATGGCCCCAAACATCTGCTGCGGCGACTTGCAGCTTGACAGGTTCTCAGTCATGTCCGGGAAATAGTGCTCGCAATACTTGATCCAGCCCGGTGAGCAGGATGTGATGAGAGGCAGCACTCCGCCGTTCTGTATCCTATCAAGGAGCTCTGTGGCCTCCTCCATGATGGTCAGGTCTGCCGCCCAGTCTGTATCGAACACCTTGTCAAATCCGATACGGCGCAGAGCTGCCACCATCTTTCCCTCCACATCGGTTCCCATGGGGTAGCCGAACTCCTCGCCAAGGCCGGCCCGGACAGAGGGTGCGGTCTGCACCACCACGTATTTGTCGGGATCCGCGATGGCCTCCAGGATCTGGTCGGTGTAGTCCTTCTCATAGAGAGCGCCTGTGGGACAGACGGCGATGCACTGTCCGCAGGAGACGCAGCTGGTCTGGCCAAGCCCCATGCCAAAGGGTGAGCCGATAAAGGTGGCAAAGCCCCTGTTGTTGGGCCCGATGACTCCGATGCCCTGGGTCTTCTCACACACTGCCACGCAACGGCGGCAGAGGATACACTTGTTGTTGTCCCGGATCATGTGGGCCGCGGAGGTGTCCAGCTCATAGTGGTTGGACTCTCCCTGGAAATAGTCTTCATCGTCCACGCCGTACTCCTGGCAGAGCTGCTGTAGCTCACATTTACCGCTGCGCACGCAGGAGAGGCATTTCTTGTCGTGGTTGGACAGCAGAAGCTGAAGCGTCCGCCTTCTCGACTTGATGAGTCTGGGGGTGTTGGTCCACACCTCCATCCCTTCATTGATGGGATAGACACAGGCCGCCACCAGGTTCTTAGCCCCCTTGACCTCCACCACGCACATACGGCATGCGCCGATCTCGTTAATCTCTTTTAAATAACACAGGGTCGGGATCCGGATGCCCGCCAGGTGCGCCGCTTCGAGAATGGTGGAACCAGCCGGAGCGGATACTTCTAAACCGTTTATCTTTAAGTTGATGTTCTCCATATTCTCCATCCTCCATTATTCTTTGTAGATTGCGCCAAAGCGGCATTTCTCCATGCAGGCGCCGCATTTTACACACTTCTCCTGGTTGATCACGTGAGGCTCTCTCACCTTGCCCACGATCGCGTCATTGGGGCAGGTGCGGGCACAGAGCGTACAGCCCCGGCACTTGTCCGCGTCGATCCGGTACTGCAGGAGATCCTTGCACACGCCCGCCGGACATTTCTTATCCACAATGTGGGCAATGTACTCGTCCCGGAAGTACCGCAGAGTAGACAGAACCGGGTTGGGGGCTGTCTGCCCCAGGGCGCACAGGGAATTGGATTTCAGGTGCTCTGCCAGCTCCTCCAGACGGTCCAGGTCCTCCATGGTTCCCTGTCCCTTTGTGATCTTCTCCAGTATCTCCAGCATGCGCCTTGTACCCACACGGCAGGGGGTACATTTTCCGCAGGACTCATCCACCGTAAACTCCAGGAAAAATTTGGCGATGTCCACCATACAGGTGTCCTCGTCCATGACGATGAGACCGCCGGAGCCCATCATGGAGCCGATGGCGATAAGGTTGTCGTAGTCAATGGGCACGTCAAAGTGCTCTGCCGGGATACATCCGCCGGAAGGGCCGCCGGTCTGGGCCGCCTTGAATTTCTTGCCCTTTGGGATGCCTCCGCCGATCTCTTCCACGATCTCCCGCAGAGTGGTGCCCATGGGGATTTCCACCAGTCCTGTGTTGTTCACCTTTCCGCCCAGGGCAAAGACCTTTGTCCCCTTGGACTTCTCGGTTCCCATGGAGGCGAACCACTCTGGTCCGTTGAGGATAATCTGGGGAATATTTGCGTAGGTTTCTACATTATTCAGTATAGTCGGTTTCTGGAACAGGCCCTTCAGCGCCGGGAATGGCGGACGGGGACGGGGCTCTCCTCTGTTTCCTTCAATAGAGGTCATGAGGGCCGTCTCCTCGCCGCACACAAAGGCTCCTGCACCCAGGCGCAGCTCAATGTCAAAATCAAATCCTGTCCCGAAAATGTCTGTTCCGAGAAGGCCGTACTCTCTTGCCTGGCCGATGGCAATGTTCAGTCTCTCTACTGCGATGGGGTACTCTGCCCGGACATAGATATAGCCCTGTGAGGCGCCAATGGCGTAGCCCGCAATGGCCATGGCCTCCAGCACTACGTGGGGATCTCCCTCCAGCACGGAGCGGTCCATAAATGCTCCCGGGTCTCCCTCGTCGGCGTTACAACAGACGTATTTCTGATCCGCCTCGTTGGCAGCGGCAAATTTCCACTTCAGTCCCGTGGGGAAGCCGGCTCCTCCGCGGCCCCGCAGGCCGCTGTCCAGAAGAATCTGGATCACATCCTGGGGCTGCATTTCCGTGAGCACCTTCCCCAGAGCCTCGTATCCGCCGGTGCCTATGTACTCCTCAATATTTTCCGGATTGATGACACCGCAGTTGCGCAGGGCAATACGGTGCTGCTTTTTGTAAAATTTTGTCTC
This sequence comes from Clostridium sp. BSD2780061688st1 H5, assembly GCF_005845155.1. Taxonomy (NCBI): domain Bacteria; kingdom Bacillati; phylum Bacillota; class Clostridia; order Eubacteriales; family Clostridiaceae; genus Clostridium; species Clostridium sp. BSD2780061688st1 H5. The sequence continues at coordinate 31,955 of NZ_SPGT01000005.1, forward strand.
CTGGAGAGGAAGGACTTCCGTGCCCTTTACTGTCTCATCGTAGAGAAGACGCTTGACCACTCTTCCCTTCAAGAGGTGCTCGGACACGATCTCCGGGATATCCTCTTCCTTTACCATGGAATAGAAGGACCCTTCCGGGTACACGATCATGATGGGGCCTAAGGCGCACAGGCCGAAGCAGCCCGTCTTCACCACGCCGACTTCGTTTTCCAGTCCCTGCTTTCTGATCTCTTCTTCCAGTCTGTCTCTGATCCTCTGGCTGCCCGAGGAGGTACATCCGGTTCCTCCACAGACCAGTACATGTGAACGATACATAGCCGTAACCTCCTTCTACTCTTTTCCGAGCTGCTCTGCGGCGAGGGTGTACTTGGTCACCACCTGGCCGCCTTTCAGATGCAGGCGGAACACCTCCATCGCCTTCTCGGGTGTCATTTTCACGTAAGTTACCTTCTCCCTGCCCGGCTCCATGACCTCTACAATGGGCTCATACTGGCACAGGCCGATGCAGCCTGTCTGGGTCACGTTGATATTGTTCAGGCCCTCCTCCTGCACGGCGTCTGCCAGGGCTGTGAGCACAGGGCGGGCGCCGCTTGCGATGCCGCAGGTGGCCATTCCCACCACCACCCTTGTCTGGGTAGCGTCCTCGGAGCGGAAGCCTACTTTCCCCTGCATCTTCTCTCTTATGGCACGTAATTCTTCAAGAGATTTCATATCCTTCCTCCAATCTTTCTTGTTCTCTATAACGCACTGCCGCCGTCCACTTCCCTCCAGTTCTCATCCAGGTATTCCTTCAGGAACCCGGACACCTCCGGTGAGCTTAGCGGCACATTTCCAAGTATTTCCTTCATCTCCCGGGTATCCAGTGTGAACTCACGTCCGTCCCGGGCGTATCTGTAGTAAAAATCCATCTCCTCATGGCAGGTGACAAGTGTATGTATAGTGGCTGTCATGTCCCCGAGGGGCATCCTGTCGATGCTGTCAAGGACAAACACGGCCTCCGTCACCGTCCCTGCTCCCTCCTTGGACCGGATGGAAAAGCTGCCCCCTGTCCCCTCAGCCGCTTGCTTGAAAAAAGGGATGCCCAGACCCACCTTCCGGGTGCTCCTGGTGGTAAAAAAAGGGTCTGACACCTTAGCCAGCTGCTCCCCGGACATGCCGCAGCCGTTGTCCGCTATCGTGATGGAAAGGGTATTGCGTGCTGTGTCAGCCAGCACTTCAATCTTTACAAGAGACGCACCTGCGCGGACGGAATTCTCCGCCACGTCCAGGATGTGAAGAGAGATCTCCGGCATCATGGCTATTCGTATTTTGCCAGGATGTCGTCGATGTCGTCCACCTTCAGCCTGCCGTATACCTCATCGTTAATGGTCATGACAGGGGCCAGGCCGCAGGCACCGATACAGCGGCACGCATCCAGTGAAAATTTACCGTCGGGAGTGCACTCCCCGCCCACGATCCCAAGCTTTTCCATCAGCTTGTTGTAAATGTCTCCGGAGCCCTTCACGTAGCATGCCGTGCCAAGACAGACAGAAATCTGATACCTGCCCTTGGGGCTTAAGGTGAACTGTGAATAAAATGTCACAACTCCGTAGATTTTCTCCAGGGAAATCCCCGTCTCATCGGAAATGATCTTCTGCACTTCTATGGGAAGATAGCCGTATATCTCCTGCGCCTTCTGCAGAATGGGCATGAGAGCGCCCTTCTCATCCTTCATGCCGCGGATGACGGTAAGAAGCGCCTCTTCCTGCTCTTTCGTTCCCCGGAACGGAACGGTCGACTTCGTAGAAACCATCTGTGAACCTCCTTGCTCTCAATTTTGTCTGAAAATTACTTTGTCTTTCACTCTTCAATCATTCTATCACAGACTTTTCTAAATATCTACAATTTTATGGTTTGTTTTTTAGTGATTATATCTTTATTACCGTCTATTTTTTCACAGTATATGTTAAAAAATGCACAATACAGGCCCCTTATTTTTATCTATTTTATACAATCTGCCTTGATTTGCCTATTTTCTGATGTTATACTCTCTTTATATATATTGTTTCACATTTTATATGTCATTTTGTTTTTTACAGTATTTTCACAGGAGGTTTCCATGCTGATCAGAGAAATCAAAGCCCTTCTGGACGCGCAGATCCTGTCTGGCGAGCAGATGCTGGATCATGAGGTTGGAGAGGCCTTCGCCTCGGATATGATGAGCGATGTACTGGCCTTCGCCAATCCCCACTGCGTCCTTCTCACCGGTCTGTGCAATCCACAGGTCATCCGCACTGCCGAAATGCTGGATGTGTCCTGCATCGTCTTCGTCCGGGGAAAGCCCCTGGACAGTGAGATCCTGAATCTCGCAAGGGCAAAGGAGATGTGCGTCCTGCACACAGAGAAAGGAATGTATACAACCTGCGGCATCCTGTATAACAGCGGGCTGTAATGCCGGCCCCGCCGTCTTCAAGGAGGTAAGCGAAACATGAGCGACTGTCTGACATTTGAATATCAGGTCCCCGGCGATGATTTCACCCGCGCCGGAGAGGCCAGCAGCAGTGTGAAGAACAAGCTCAAGCTGATGGGCGTGGACAGCGGTGCCATCCGCAGAGTTGCCATTGCCATGTACGAGGGGGAGATCAACATGGTCATCCACGCAGGCGGCGGCGCCATCAAGGTCATGGTCACTGACGACAATATCCGGCTCATACTGGCGGACACAGGCCCTGGCATCCCGGATGTGGAAAAGGCCATGCAGCTTGGCTACTCCACCGCCCCGGAGGAGGTTCGGTCCCTGGGCTTTGGCGCAGGCATGGGGCTTCCCAACATGAAGAAATATTCAGACTCTATGCAGATCGACACGGAGGTGGGCAAAGGGACCACTGTGACTATGGATATACACCTGTAGGCTGATCTGCCCTGTAAAGGAGGACATCTTTTGGATAAATTCATACATTCTGTCAAACTGGATAAAGATGCCTGCACAGGCTGCATCAACTGCATCAAATACTGTCCCACCCAGGCTATCCGGGTCCATGGCGGGAAGGCTTCCATCAAGCCCCAGTTCTGCGTGGACTGCGGCCGCTGCATCCGGTACTGTCCCCACCACGCCAAGATCGCGGAGTCGGACTCCCTCGATGAGATGCGAAATTACAGATACACCGTGGCCCTGCCCGCTCCCTCTCTCTACGCTCAGTTCAACAATCTGACCAATGTGGACATTGTCCTCAACGCCCTCATATCCATGGGGTTTGACGATGTCTTTGAGGTGAGTGCAGCGGCGGAGCTTGTGTCGGAGATGACCCGCTCCTACATAAAAGAGCACAGGGACGAGGCTCCCTTTATCAGCAGCGCCTGCCCCACCATCGTGCGCATCATCCGGGTTCGCTTCCCCACCCTGATCCCCCGCCTCCTTCCCATCCGGCCTCCGGTGGAGATCGCGGCGCAGATTGCCAGAAAGCTGGCCATGGAGAAGACCGGCCTTCCTGCATCGGACATCGGAATCTTCTTCATCTCCCCCTGCCCCTCCAAGGTAACCTACGCCAAGGCTCCTCTGGGCATTGAGAAGAGTCAGATCGACAAGGTGCTGGCTATCAAGGATGTGTACCCGATCCTTCTCTCCCACATGACCCAGGACGAGTCGAAGCTGCGTCCCCTCTCCACCTCCGGCCGCATCGGCATCGGCTGGAGCAACAGTGGAGGGGAGGCGGCCGGGCTTATCACAGACAATTACCTGGCAGCCGATGGCATCATGAACGTGCTGCGGGTGCTCAGCGATCTGGAGGACGAGAAATTCCACGGCCTTTTGTTCGTCGAGCTGAACGCCTGCAACGGAGGCTGCGTGGGCGGTCCTCTGACCGTAGAAAATCCCTACGTGGCCACCGCCAAGACCAAGCGGCTGCACCGGTATCTGCCCGTCTCCGGCACCCACATGGACAGCTGCCCCAAAGTGGATTATCTGTGGGAGGAATATGTGGAGTACGAGCCTGTCTTCCGCCTTGGAAATAATTTCCGCGAGAGCTTTGAGATGATGGGCATGGTAGAAGAGCTGACGGAGCAGCTCCCAGGCCTGGACTGCGGCTCCTGCGGCGCGCCCACCTGCCGGGCCCTGGCCGAGGACATCGCCCGGGGCGAGGCTTCCAGAAACGACTGTATCTATGAGTTTATCGAGTATATCCAGAGCCTCTCCGGGGACCTGTCCTACATGACCACCGAGCTGGAGGCCTCCGGCCATATCAGCGCCGAGGATCTGCAAAATCTGCAGCACTCCATCAGTAAGCTGGCTCTGGAGCTGCGAAGAAAGGATGTGTAACAAATGGCTGCTGTGCAGGATCTGATCCAAAGAAACTGTTTTGAACTGAAAAACCGGGGCCAGGCCGACAGGGCTGTCACAAAGGTATTCTGCTGCGACCTGCTCAGCGTCGCCATGGGAAGGGCTCCCGAGGGCTGTGCCTGGGTCACCGTCATGGGAAACCGGAACACCCTGGCAGTGGCCTCCCTGGCGGATGTGTCCTGTGTGATCCTGGCAGAGGGAGCTGCCCTCACACCGGAGGATCTGGCCTGCGCCGAGAAAGAGGAGATCACCGTATTTTACACAGAGCTGCCTGTCTTTGAAGCGGCTCTGACGGTGCACAGCCTGCTGTGACCATGCTCTACTACGACCTTCACATCCACTCCTGTCTTTCTCCGTGCGGCGACGGGGACATGACGCCGGCCAACATCGCCGGTATGGCCGCCGTAAAGGGGCTGGATGTGATCGCCCTCACCGACCACAATTCCTGCCGGAACTGCCCTGCTGCCATGAAGCACGCCGAGGCTCTGGGGATTACCCTGATTCCCGGCATGGAGCTGACCACCGCTGAGGAGGTTCATGTAATCTGCCTCTTCCCCTCCCTTGAGGCTGCCATGGATTTCGACGCCCATGTGTACAGCCACCTCCTCCCGGTGAACAACCGGCCGGACATTTTCGGAGAGCAGCTCATCATGGATGAGCGCGACCAGGTTACAGGCACTCTGGAAAAGCTTCTCCTGGGAGCCACGGACATTCCATTCTACCGGACGGAGGCTCTCGTGGCCAAGTTTCACGGCATCTGCTTTCCGGCCCACCTGGACAAGTCCTCCACCAGCCTTCTGTCCAACCTGGGTCTCATTCCCCCGGAGAGCGCCTTCCGCTGCGCAGAGATCCGGGATCTCACAAAACTGCACCAGCTGAGGAGAGCTCATCCCTACCTGGAAAGCTGCCGCATCCTCTCCAGCTCAGACGCCCACTACCTCTGGGATATCCATGAGCCGGATCTGCAGATTCACTGCGCTTCCCGCAGCATACCGGACATACTGGAGTTCCTGTCCTCGCCCCCGGCTTCTTCCAAAGGTGACATTCTGCCCAAAATAGAAAAAGCAGAGGAATAGCTCCCTCTGCTTTTTGCGCGATACGCCCGGAGGGCGACCGCCGTGCTTGCACGAGCGGGCATCCGACGGGTAACGGTCATCGAACGGCACTGCCGAGAGATGAGCGAGGTATCGCGATGAGCGGATAGGGGAAGGCAGCTTCCCCTATCCGCTGTTTGCAATCTTCAAATTTCACTTTCTTTGAGCTTTATTTTGCCGGAGCCGCGCCCTCCGCGATCCACTCCTTCACAAGGCTGACACTCTCCTTCAGCACCTTTGCTATCTGCTCCGCCGGCAACCGGGGATTGTAGGGATTGACTTGCCCATACCAGTGTGTTATCCTGTGATAAGAAAATCAGATACACGCAGGTGCCCTGCCGTCCTACAGAAGAGAAGGCAGGGATAATAGGGAAACAGGTGTAAGTCCTGTACGGTCCCGCCGCTGTAAGGAGGGAACAGCCTTTATAGTCCACTGTGTCCGGGTGCATCATACTCAGGGACATGGGAAGGCAAAGGCTGTGCGGATCTCCGAGTCAGAAGACCTGCCTGCTTGTAGGGAACTGCCGTCTGTCACGGAGTATGATGAGAGGTATGGAAACGGAAGACAGAGCCGCCAGGTCTGCTTCTGTATTTTGGTGCCCCTGTCGTGATCCCGACAGGGGCATTTATCTGATACCGATATGGATATGAAATGAAGGAGGATCAACACAATGAGGAACACATCTATGACACACCGCGAAAAGCTGCTGGTGGCTCTCGCCGGCGTCTTTGCCCTGTCCCTTGCGGCAGCGCCGAAGGCCAACGCCATGCACATCATGGAGGGCTATCTGCCCGGGGGATTCTGCGTCGCCTGGGGCGTTCTATGCCTTCCCTTTGTGCTGGCAGGCTTTTTCTCCATCAGAAGAACCGTGCGTGAAAACCGGAAGGCCCTCATACTACTGGCCATGTCCGGGGCTTTTATCTTCGTGATCTCCTCTCTGAAAATTCCCTCTGTCACCGGAAGCTGCTCCCACATGACGGGGACGGGTCTTGGCGCCATCCTCTTCGGCCCCTCCTGCGTCAGCATTCTGGGCGTCATCGTTCTTCTCTTCCAGGCCATTTTGCTGGCCCACGGAGGGCTGACTACTCTGGGAGCCAACACCTTCTCTATGGCCATCGCGGGGCCCTTTCTCTCCTGGGGACTGTATGCGCTTCTCAAGAGGCTGAAGGTAAACCGGAGAGTGTCTGTCTTTCTGGCCGCCGCCCTGGGAGACCTCTTCACCTACTGCGTTACCAGCCTGCAGCTTGCCCTGGCCTATCCGTCCCAGCAGGGAGGGATGACCGCCTCTGCCCTGAAATTTCTGGGCGTCTTCGCTCCCACTCAGGTGCCTCTTGCTGTCATCGAGGGAATACTCACAGTGGTCATCGTCATCGCGCTTGAGTCCTACGCACAGCCGGAGCTGAAGCTGATCGGCTACTATAAGGAGGGCAGATAAGATGAAGAAGAGACGTATGAGCAAAAACACAAAAACTGTCCTGATCCTCCTTGTCATCGCCGTCCTCATCGCCGTGATTCCCCTCTTCGCCAGAAAGGGGGCTGCCTTCGGCGGATCCGATGACGCGGGCAGCGTCATGGTGGAGGAGGTCAGAGGTGAGTCCTACGAGCCCTGGTTCACTCCGGTTCTGGAAAGCCTTCTGGGCGGCGAACTGCCGGGGGAGGTAGAGAGCCTCATCTTCTGCGTCCAGACCGGCATCGGCGTGGGCATTATCGCCTTCTGCATGGGCCGCCTTGTGGAACGGAAAAAATGGATGAAAAAATATGAAGAGGAAAAATCAGAAATAAAGGGGAAGGACAAAGAGGTGACAAAGGGCCATGCTGGAGATCGATAAGCTCTGCTACATGTCAAAGCTGCGGTATGTGAACGCCGGGGAAAAGTGTTTCTTTTCCCTGGCTTCTGTCATACTCTGCATTGTCAGCCGATCCATCCCGGCGGCCCTTCTCCTCCTTCTTGCCTCCACGTACCTGACTGTAAAAAAAGGGGGAATTTCTATAAAGCGCTGGCTGAAATACATGACCCTGCCCCTGGCTTTTCTCCTCCTTGGCACCGGGGCTATCCTGATCAATATCTCCCGGACTCCTCTGGACGCCTTTGCCCTGCCCCTGGGCTCTGTCTATCTGACCGGGAGCCGGGCCGGAGCGCTGCAGGCCGCGCAGCTGATCCTGACAGCTCTCTCCAGCGTGTCCGCCCTCTTCTTTTTGTCCTTCAACACCCCCATGACAGACATCCTGGGGGTGCTGAAGGCATGCCGTCTGCCCCGGCTTTTCACTGAGCTCATGATGCTCACCTACCGATTCATTTTCCTGCTTCTGGAAAATGCCTCTGCCATGCTCCTCTCCCAGGACGCCAGGCTGGGAAACAGGAGCCTGCGGACAGTCCTTAAATCCCGGGGCCTGCTGGCCTCCATGCTCTTTATACGGGCCATGAGGCAGGCGGGCTCCCTCTACGATGCCATGGAGGCCCGATGCTACGATGGACAGATCCAGGTGCTGGAGGAGCAGCGCCCGCCCAGGCCGAGGGAAATCCTCTCCATAGCGGTATTTGAGACAGCGCTTCTTCTGCTGGCCCTGCTGTCTTTCGCGTCCAGAGCCGCGGGGATGGGAGCTTTTCTATAGAACAGAAAGGATGACTATGAACGATTGTATTCTTGAAGCAAGACATGTATCATACTCTTACGGCAGCGGGGAGGAGCCCTCTCTAAAGGATCTGTCCCTGTCCATCCGGCGGGGCAGGCGCACCGCAGTCATGGGCGCCAACGGCTCAGGAAAATCCACCTTTTTCCTCTGCTGCAACGGCATCCTGCGGCCGGACGAGGGCCAGATTTACTATGACGGCCAGCCTCTCTCCTACCGGAAAAGGGATCTTCTCTCTCTGCGTGAGAAGGTGGGCATCGTGTTCCAGAACCCGGACACGCAGCTCTTCTGCGCCAGCGTGTACCAGGAGATCTCCTTTGGCCCCCTCAACCTGGGACTTTCCAGGGAGGAGGCGGCAAAGGAGGTGGAGGCGGTCATCCGGAGGCTTGGCATCACCCCCTTCCGCCACCGCCCTGCCCACGCCTTAAGCGGGGGGCAAAAAAAACAGGTGGCCCTGGCGGATATCCTTGTCATGTACCCGGAGCTCCTCATCCTGGACGAGCCCTTTGCCGCCCTGGATCCCGGCCATATCCGGATCATCCGGGACATGATCCGGGATCTGGAAAGGGACCGCTCTCCGTCCGGCCCACTGACCGTTGTCATCGCCACCCACGACGCAGACTTTGCCCTGGAGTGGGCCGACGAGGTCATTCTCTTCCGCGAGGGGCAGGTGCTGGCCCAGGGAGATGCCGTCTCCATCCTGACCGACCAAAAGCTGCTGGAGCTGGCCGGCTTTGAGCTGCCCGCTGTCATAAAGGTCTTTGAGAGCCTGCAGACGGAGGGCCTGCTGAATTCAGAGTTTCCTGCCCCGAGAAATTTTGACCAGCTCACTGACTATATAAAATGCCAGAGTCAAAAGGGTTAAAACCCCACTATCTATATAAAAGTATAAATAAAGGGAGAATAAGCATGGAAAACAAAGGACTTCTGGTTGTCAGCTTCGGCACCAGCTATCCGGAGACGAGAAAAAAGAATATCGAACATATAGAGAGGCTTTTGTCCGGGGCCTTTCCGGACAGGAAATTCTACCACGCCTACACAAGCGGCATGATCCGCAGAAAGCTTCGGGAGCGGGACCAGATCCTCATCCCCGGGGTAGCGGAGGCGGTTCAGGCAGCCCTGGATGACGGGGTCAGGGATCTCCTCGTCCAGCCCACCCACATCATGAACGGAATTGAGAACGACCAGATGAAGGAGGACGTGCGGCGCTTTGCGGACCAGTTTGACAGGATTGCTTTCGGCGCTCCTCTCATCTCCAGCACAGAGGACCAGTTTGCGGTCATTGAGGCCCTGATGGAGGAGCTGCCCTCCCTGTCAGACCAGGAGGCCCTGGTCTTTATGGGACACGGCAGCACCCACTATGCCAACACCCTCTACGCCGCCCTGGACTACGCCTTCAAGCAGGCCGGGCACCCAAATGTGTACATGGGCACGGTAGAGGCCTACCCGGACGCCCGGGCCGTGCTGGAGCAATTGGGAAAAAAGAACATTCGTCGGGTGTATTTAACCCCCTTTATGCTGGTGGCAGGGGATCACGCGTGCAATGATCTGGCAGGGGAGGATGAAGACTCCTGGAACAGCCTCTTTAAGGCCAGGGGCTACGAGACCTGCTGTATCTTAAAAGGCCTGGGAGAGTACGACGACATCTGTGATCTCTATATCCGCCACGCACGCCAGGCCCTTCTCCAGCCCTAAGCCATGTAGAGAAGGGCGTTGCAGATGGCGGCGGCAATATTGCTGCCGCCCTTTCTTCCTCTTGCCACAATGGAGGGCACGGTTCTTTCAAGGAGCATCTCCTTGGCAGCCACCACATTGACAAATCCCACCGGCACACCGATCACCAGGGCAGGGGACAGCTCCCCATCATCCATAAGGCTGCAGATCTCCACAAGGGCGGTAGGGGCGTTTCCCACTGCCAGGATGAGGGGACGCTCTGTCTCCCTGGCGAGGGCCGCCGCCTTCTTCATGCTGGCCACTGCCCGGGTAGTCCCCTCCCTCCTGGCAGACTCCGCCACGTCGGGATCTGCCATGAAACAGAGAGCCTCCCCGCCGAAGGAGGCAAGAGCTTTCTTGTTGATCCCCGCCTTCCCCATGTTGGTGTCCGTGACGATGAGGGCGCCCGAGCGAAGGGCTGTCAGCGCCTCGCTCACAGCTCCCGGTGAGAAGACAAGGTTATCCGCATAATCAAAATCCGCGCTTGTGTGAATACACCTCTTGATGACAGGCTCCTCCAGGGGATCAAAGGTTCTGTCTCCCAGCTCCTGCGTGATGATCTCAAAGCTCCTTTTCTCAATGTCTCCCGGCAACACCTGCTCCAGTTTTTCTGTCATAGCTCTTTTTTGTCTCCTTCCTTCTGTTTGCTCTTTTGCTGTACCTTCACTTTACCGTTTACACTCTCTATAGGCCTTCCCCGATGATGCGGTACACTGCCTCCATATCAAGGGAAGCACGCAGCTCCCTTGCCAGCAGACTGTACTGGCTCTCCTTGTAGGTCTTAAAATCTGTTCCTTCTATTTCCTCCAGGGCGACGCCCTTTGCGGCGGCCAGCTTCTCAAGGATAGCGCCGGCCATCTCCCGGCTGTCAAAGATACCATGGATGTAGGTTCCTGCCACATTGTCCCGGCAGATGCCCAGAGCCCGGTCATCCTTCCTGGCCAGGATCCGTACCTCTTCCCGGTCCGCGGTAATCTCCGTGTCTCCCATGTGAATCTCATATCCCTCGTATCTTCTTCCGGAGAGGGCAACCCAGGGGCCCTCCAGCTCCTCCGTCTGGCCCTCCACCCGCGTAGTCACCTTGGATCGGCCAAAGACGGTCCGCACCGGGAGAAGTCCCATGCCCCGCATGGCTCCCCCCGCCTCCACTCCGTAGGGATCCGCGATCTCTTCCCCCATCATCTGGTAGCCGCCGCAGATGCCAAAGACAGGCACCCCTCTCCGGGCCAGCTTCAGGATGGAGGTCTCCAGCCCGGACATCCGCAGCCACCGCAGATCCTCCATGGTATTCTTGCTGCCCGGCAGGATGACAAGGTCCGGCGTCTTCAGCTGCCGCACACCGGACACGTAGCGGACGCTGGCGCAGGTCCGGCTCTCCAGGGGAGCCAGATCCGTGTAGTTGGATATACGGGGCAACCGGATGACGGCAATGTCCAGGAGCCCCTGCACCTGTCTGTCTTCCTGCAGCCTCTCGGAAATGCTGTCCTCCTCCTCAATGTCCACCTGCATCATGGGCACCACGCCCACCACCGGAATGTGGATCTTCTCCTCCAGCATGGCAATGCCCGGATCCAGGATGGACTTATCTCCCCGGAATTTATTGATGACAAGCCCCCTGATGCGGGCTCTTTCCTCCTCCTCAAGGAGGGCGGCGGTGCCGTAGAGCTGGGCGAAGACGCCCCCTCTGTCGATGTCACCGGCCAGCAGCACGGGAGCCTCCAGCATCCGGGCCAGTCCCATATTCACAATGTCATTTTCCTTCAGGTTGATCTCCGCCGGGCTGCCGGCCCCCTCAACCACAATGACGTCGTACTGGTCTGCCAGCTTCCGGTAGGCCTCCAGTATTACCGGGACAAGCTCCTTTTTGTAGGCGAAATACTCCCTGGCGCTCATATTTCCCAGCACCTTCCCCATGACGATGACCTGGGAGCCTGTGTCCGTGGTGGGCTTTAAAAGAACAGGGTTCATAAGGACAGAGGGCTCCGCCCCGGCGGCCTCCGCCTGAACCACCTGGGCTCTCCCCATCTCCAGCCCCTCCGCCGTGATGTAAGAGTTGAGGGCCATATTCTGGGACTTGAAGGGGGCGACACGCAGCCCGTCCTCCTTCAGGATCCGGCACAGTCCCGCTGTGAGGAGGCTCTTGCCGGCCCCGGACATGGTTCCCTGTATCATGATCACTTTTGCCATCTGTCCATTTTCCTCTCTTTCATGATTCTTCCAAGTACTTCCAGAAGGATCTGGTTCTCCTGTCTGGTTCTCACACCGATCCGCCAGGTTCCAGCCCACAGGCCGGGGAAGCTGGCTCCGTCCCGGATATAGATACCCTCCTTAAGACAGACGTCCTGCAGATCCTTTGGTCCTTCAAACAGGAGAAAGGTAGTTTCGGAGGGCCAGACACGAAATCCCAGCTTTCTGAGCTGACAGGACAGCCACTCCCGCTCTTCCAGGAGGAGGGCGGCAGACCTTCGGGCAAATTCCTGTTCCTTCAGGGCCGCGCAGCCCGCCATCTGAGCCGGCCAGGACACATTCCAGGGGGGGAGCATCCGGCGGATCCTCTCCGCCGTCTCCTCCCGGCCCGCGGCCAGCCATCCAAGCCGCAGCCCGGGCATGGCGTACATCTTCGTGAAGGCCCGCAGCACAAGGAGCTCCGGGCAGTCTCTCTGTAGGGCCAGGGCGGAGGCCGCCTCCCCCTCCCGGGTCAGGTCCAGAAAGCACTCGTCCACCACCAGGGTGATCTTCCTCTCATGGCAGACACGGGCCAAATCCTCTAGTATCTCTGCCGGGACAAGCCTGCCGGTGGGATTGTTTGGATGGCAGAGAAAGAGTATCTCAAGCCCCGGCTCCTCCCCGGTCCTGCGGACCAGCTCCCGGGTCGCCAGCCAGTCATTTTCTTCTCCCAGATAAAACCGCTCCACCTGGCAGCCCCGTGCCAGAAGAGCTCCCTCGTACTCCCCGAAGGAGGGGGCGCAGACGAGAGCCTTCCCCGGCTGCAGGGCCGCCGTGATCCCCCAGATCAGCTCCGCCGCCCCGCTGCCGGCCACGATCCGCTCTGCCGGTATGCAAAAGGCGGCAGAGATGGCCTGCCTAAGCTTCCTCTGCTCTGGGTCCGGGTAGCGGAAGGACTCCTCTACCCCCCGGATGGCCGCCCCTTTGACCGCCTCCGGCATGCCGAAGGGGTTCACATTTACAGAGAAGTCGATCCGTATGTCTTTGTCGTAAATATTTCCGCCGTGGTCTTCCATCCCATCCACCTCAGTCTTCTACAGTATAAAGATGACCGCCGCCTTCAAAGCTCCCAGAACAAGGAGCTGGAGAAGGGCGGTGGCATACTCCAGCCGGCAGGCCCGCCTGATATCCTGCCTCTCTATGGGCCGTATCCCGTCGCCGATAAAGGGCTTTCTGACAAGCTTCCCAAAATACCAGGCATCCCCCGCCAGCTGCACATCCAGAGCCCCTGCCATGACCGCCTCCGTGTGGGCCGCGTTGGGGCTCTTGTGTTTCTTCCTGTCCCGCTTCAATATCCGCCACGCGTTCTTCCCGTCGTACCCGGCAAGGAAGGCGGCGGCGGTCATAAAGAGAGCGCTCAGGCGGGCCGGGATAAAGTTAGCCGCATCGTCCAGCCTGGCGGCGCAGGTGCCGAAATACTGATATTTCTCATTGTTATAGCCCACCATGGAGTCCATGGTGTTCACCGCCTTGTAGGCAAATCCCCCCAGGGGGCCTGCCAGGATCATGTAAAACAGGGGAGCCGTGACGCCGTCGGAGGTGTTCTCCGCCACCGTCTCCACAGCCGCCTTGATGACCCCCTCCTCGGTCAGGTCCCGGGTGTCTCTCCCCACGATCATGGAGACGGCCCGCCGGCCGGCCTCCAGCCCCTCCTTCTCCAGAGCCTCCTCCACCTTCAGGCTCTCTGTCCTCAGAGATCTTGCCGCCAGCAGCTGCCAGCAGAAGACGCAGGAGAGGAGGAAAGAGAGAAGGGGATGGACAAGAGACAAAAAGAAGAGGAGCAGGGCCGGCACACCCACAGAGACAAGAAGGGTCAGGACCACAAGGACGGCCCCCGCCCATCTCTCCCCCCTCCTGCCTGCCGGGAAGAGCCGCCGGAGGATTTTCTCCAGCCTGCTGATGACCCAGCCTATGCCCTGCACCGGGTGCCAGAGCTCCCTTGGATCCCCCAGGATAAAATCAACTATAGATCCGATGATCAATGCCGCCAGTGACTGTACCATCCAGCTGTCCATCCTTCCATTTGTTTTCGTCAATCTCCAGTATGTATCCCTCTCCGTTCTCCACATTCCATCCATAGTAGCTGCTGCCCTCTATGACCTGGGAGAGAACCGCCATGATGACGCCCCCGTGGACGCAGCAGGCGATGGAGCCATAGCCTCTCTTCCGGCTTATCTCCACCGTTTCCCTCAGCGCTTCCAGGCACCGGGCGTTAAAGCCGGGGATACTCTCCCCGCCGGGGAAAGTGTCCGCCCCTTCTGTGCCGATGAAGGCGTCGTAGGCCGGATCCCCCAAAAGCTCCTCGTGGGTCTTCCCCTCCAGGATGCCAAAGTCGCACTCCCGGAAGCCCTCCACCACCTCCGGGCTGCGTCCCCGAAAGATGCTCTGCGCCGTCTGGACGCAGCGCAGCATGGGACTGGAAAAAATGTGCTCCGGCTGGGGGTATGTCCTCTTTTTCAGCGCCTCCATCCCCTCCCGGGACACCGGCTCGTCCGTCCTGCCCCCGATAAATCTGTGTATTTTATTTCCTTCTGTCTGTCCGTGACGGACCAGTATGATTTCCATCTTCTCTAACCTGTCACCGCCATGGCCAGCAGGACGGCCAGCTCGCAAAGCTGCACAAAATATCCCGCCAGGTCTCCGGTGATCCCTCCGAATTGTTTTCTGCTCATGTAATAGTACCAGCCAAAGACGGCCGCCGCCGCTGCAGCCGAAAGCCCTCCTCTCCAGCCGCCAAGCCACAGAAGGAGAACCCCCTCCAGGACGAGGAGAAGGGCGAGAAAGAGGACTGCCCTCCCCTTGCTGGCTCTCTTTGCGAACATGGTCACATAGGAGCCGCTCTTCTTCGCCTTTGGAAAACAGAGCACGGACAGGCCGCTCAATGTCCGGCTGACCGTGTAGCCCAGGCAGACGCACAGGAGTCCCTGCCCCGGCTTCACAGCGCACCAGGCGCCAAAGGAGAGGAGCAGGTAGAGGCCGCAGCCCATGACCGCAAAGGCACCTGTGTGGCTGTCCTTTAAAATGGCCAGCTTCTTCTCCTTATCCCCGCAGGAGGCCAGGGCGTCCCGGGTGTCCATGTACCCGTCCATGTGGATGCCTCCTGAGATCCACAGGGGCAGAGCCGTCAGCACAGCCCCCAGAAGGAGAGGGGACAGTCCCAGCAAGCGCCCCCCCTGAAAGCAGAGCCAGGCGAGCGCCCCCAGGACGGTCCCCACAAAGGGAAAATAGCACATGACATAGTCCATGGAGGAGCGCTCCCAGTCCGGCTGGGGCACCGGGATGCGGGAGTACATGCTGAAGGCAACGAGAAAGCTGTTGACCTGTCTCATCGTCTCTCCACCTCGCTTAAGAGCTCACTGCCCTTGAGCACCAGGGGCAGGCCGAACTTCACCTCCACCACTACGTCCGCCTCCTTTGCCAGCAGCTGGTTCACCCGGCCGGACTCCTTTACATACCTGCGCAGCTCCGGATCCATGGGCACCTCCGAGAAGGCGTCCTGGGCAATGACGATGAGGTTCTCCGCCTGGTCCTTCAGATGCCGGATCCCCTCCATGATGTAGGCGGCCGGAGCCTCCGGATGCCTGGCCCTCGGGTCATACAGCTCGTTGGCCAGCAGATTGGTCATGCACTCCAGAAGTACAAGCCGCTCCCCGGACAGGTCCAGTGTCTCCAGGGCCAGTCCCTGCTCCACTGTGCGGAAATTTTTACCCTCCCGCATCTTTCTGTGGTCCCGGATCCTCTGCTCCATCTCCTCGTCAATGTCTGTCAGAGTGGCCAGGTAGACCTTCTCTTCGGGGCACAGCTTCACAGCCAGATCCTCCGCGTAGGCGGATTTGCCGCTGCCGCTGCCTCCAAAAATCATGTACAGCATCGCTCGTCTCCTCTCTTTCCTATGCTTCCCCGCCCAGGGGCTTGTAGGCCTCGATCTGGATGCCGTCAAAGTCCGGCATCTTCCGGTAGACCTCCAGCGTCATGTCCAGAAGGGGCATCAGGGCCACAGCCCCTGTCCCCTCTCCCAGCTTCATGTGACAGCCGATAAAGGCCTCCTTATCCAGTTCTCTTAAAATCCGCCCCATGCCCGGCTCCCCGGACATGTGGGAGGGCAGGATAAAACGCTCCGTCCCTGGGGCGATGCGGCAGGCCAGAAGAGCCGCCGCCGCGGAGATAAATCCGTCCATCACCACCGGCAGGCGCTCCATGGCGCCGCCCAGGAAGACTCCTGCCAGACCTCCGATGTCAAATCCACCCACCTTGGCAAGGACGTCTATGGGGTCTGCCGGGTCCGGCTTCCACAGCCCGATGGCCCGGCGGATTACCTCCCGCTTTCTCTGAAGCCCCGCATCCGACAGTCCGGCGCCCCGCCCGGAGAGCCCCTCCGGATCCTCCTCCAGGAGAACAGAAGCCACAGCGCTGCTGGTGGTGGTGTTGCCGATGCCCATCTCCCCGGTGAGAAGGATCTGGTAACCCTGTTTTTTCAGCCTTTTTGCCGCCCGGATACCGGCAAGGATAGATTCCTCCGCCTCCCTGCGGGTCATGGCCGGCTCCTTTAACATGTTCTTTGTGCCGTAGGCTATCTTATCGGTGTACACCTTCGTGTCCACTGACACGCCAATGTCTATGGGAAACACATCCACCCCGGCTGTCCGGCCCATAATACAGGCGGAGGTAAGCCCTCTGGAAAAGTTGTCTGTCACCACCGCGGTGACGCTGCTGTCGGTCTGGGAGATGCCTTCCTCCACCACGCCGTTGTCCGCGCACATGACGATGAGTCCCTTTTTGTCAATGGACACGTCCGCCGTGCCGGTTATACCCGCTATCTGCGTGACAGCATCCTCCAGGGTGCCCAGGCCAAAGAGAGGCTTTGCTATGGAGAGCCACCTGCTTTGGCATTTCTCCACGGCCGCCTCATCGAGGGCGGGGATGTCCCCCTTTCCCGGTATTTTTATCTCACTGTCTCTTGTTTCCATATTCTTCCGCCTTTCTGACAAATCTTGCGGCCACCTTTGGGGAGGAGTACAGGTACAGGTGGGGAAATCCCGCGCAGAAGCCCTCCCCTATATGTCCACAGGTCCAGCTCCTTCCTGTGACCGGCTTTCTGGCAAGGAGAGCCTCCCCTGTGCCCTCCGTATCCATATAGTGGAACTCGTGGCCCTGGATACTCTCCCCCGGCCCAAGGAGTCCGCCGTGCTCTGCCGTAGCCGGAAATCTTCCGCTCTCTGCGGATGTCGCAGCTTTCCCGTCCTCCGTCAAGGTCAGGGTGACATAGCCGAACCTGGAGAGCTTTCCTGTGTAATGGCTCTTCCCGGGAAGGAAGCCGGCCATCCGGTGAGCTCTCCCCTCCCTGTCCTCCAGCTCCTCCAGGAGATAGAGAAAGCCTCCGCACTCCGCAAGACAGGGCATCCCCGCCTGAAGGCTGCTCTGTATGGAGTCCCTCATGGAACCATTCTCCGCCAGCTCCCCGCCGTAGAGCTCCGGGTAGCCGCCCCCCAGCAGAAGGGCGTCCGCCTCCCCGGGGACTCTTTTGTCCTTCATGGGAGAAAAGGGGAGGAGTCTGGCTCCCAGCTTTTCCAGGAGCCGCAGATTGTCTTTATAATAGAAGGAAAAGGCCGGATCCCTGGCCACGGCGATGGCAGGCCCCTTTGCGGAGGCTCCCTCCCCAAGATGCAGGTTCGGGAAGAGGAGCTCTCTTGTCTCCTCCAGGGGCGGCGCCTCCGCCCCGATCTTCTCCAGCAGCTCCAGGTCCAGCGTCTCCAGGCAGGTCTGCCCCAGCCGGTCCATCTGCTCCTTCAGCCCTTCTATCTCCTGGGGCATGACAAGGCCCAGGTGGCGGCTCTCCATGACAATCCCCTCCAGCTTCGGCAGATAGCCGCAGACGGAAAGGCCCAGCCGATCCTCTGTCATAGACTTCAGAGACGGATAGCGCATGGGGGAGACCCGGTTGAAGATCACGCCCCGGATCCGCTTCTCTTCCATAAAGTCCCTAAACCCCCGGATCAGAGCCAGGACGGACACGCTGGATTTCGCCCCGTCCACCACAAGGATGACCGGCGCCTCCAGAGTGCGGGCCACGTCCCAGGTGCTGGCCTGTGTGGTGACTCCTCCCAGGCCGTCGTAGAGCCCCATGACTCCCTCCACCACGGAGAGATCCGCCAGGGCCGCATCCTCCAGGAAGAGCTGCCGGGTCAGCTCCTCCCCGGCGAAGAAGGTATCCAGATTCTTGGAGGGTGTCCCCAGAACCGTCTCGTGGAACATGGGATCAATGTAATCCGGGCCGCACTTGAAGGCTGCCGCCCGGCGCCCCGCCTTTTTCAGGGCTGACAAAAGCCCGCAGGTCACCAGCGTCTTGCCGCTGCCGCTTGAGGGGGCGGCAATGACAAGCCTGGG
The DNA here is from genome assembly GCF_005845155.1 of Clostridium sp. BSD2780061688st1 H5. Lineage (NCBI taxonomy): Bacteria > Bacillati > Bacillota > Clostridia > Eubacteriales > Clostridiaceae > Clostridium > Clostridium sp. BSD2780061688st1 H5. The sequence continues at coordinate 50,319 of NZ_SPGT01000005.1, forward strand.
CGCTTTTTTTCTCATTTCTTTTCTTCTCCTTCAAATGTGACGATATAGACCGGGTTCTGGCCCTCCATCATCTGGTAATGCCCGGCCTTCTTTCCCTTAGACACCTGCACCTGCAGGATCTGTGCCGGGTGATCCGAAAAGGCCTGCATGCAGGCCATGCACTCCGCCACCGTATTGATGGTGATGGCCGACACCACGACCCTGGCCGCCGGATTTTTCTCCCAGATCGTCTCCAGGATGGGGCGCAGGCTGCCGCCGCTGCCCCCCACAAAGGCCAGGTCCGGGGCGGGCAGGTCACGGAGAGCCTCAGGCGCCTCCCCGTGGACAGGCCGGATGTTGGACACGTGAAAGTGAACCTTATTTTTATGGATCAAAGAGAGACCCTCCGGATTTTTCTCCACTGCGTATACTGTGCCGTCTATAGCCTTTTTGGCGAGCTGGATGGACACTGATCCGGTGCCGGCCCCCACATCGTAAATGACCGCGTCCTTTGCAGGCGCCATCCTGGAGAGGATCACGCTTCGCACCTCGCTCTTGGTCATGGGCACCTTTCCCCGGATAAATTCCTCATCCTTTGCATCAGAGGGCTCCGGGCGGCGGTGACGGGGCAGCTCAATGTAGATTACACTCAGCCCGTCCCACTCCGTCTCTGCCTTCGCCAGCCGCTCTGCCAGCCCCTGGACGATCCTCTCCTTCGGGTAGGAGAGGCGGCTGCCCACGTATACTCTGGCCTGCTTCCACCCATATTTACACAGCCTTGTCAACACGGACCGGATTTCCTTTCCGCTGCTCACCAGCAGGAAAATACGGCCGTATTCCCGGAGATAATCCAGGTAGTTGCAGCTTCTCCCATGGATACTCAAAAGAGGCACTCCCTCCAGTCCCACGCCGATTCGGGCCGCCATGCAGGAGACGGAGGAGATACCCGGCAGAACCGTCACATCGTACTCCTTCAGCTCCTCCTTTAAGCTGGCCGCTCCGCTGTAAAAGCCCGTGTCACCGGAGAGGAGGATAGCGACCCGGCGGTACCGGGAGTTCATCTGGATGAACTCGTGGATCTTCTCCGCCCGGTACTCCTCGTGGCGCTCCACGCCAACGTCCTCCGCCACCTTCAGCATCCGCTCCGCCCCGATCAGCACGTCGGCGCTCTCAATGGCCTCCCGGGCCTCGGCGGTGAGACATTTCCCGGTGCCCGGGCCCACGCCGATGAGCGTGATCTTCCTGGGATCCCGGAAGCCGTATTTCTCCGCCAGCATGAGAAAGACCTCCTTCAGAGGAATCCCTCTCTCCTGGGGCCTGCCGATGACCACCGGCACGGCTCCGGCCTTCCTGGCCGCCTCCATCTTCTCCTGGAAGCCGCCGATCTTTCCCGAGTCCTTCGTCACCAGATAACGGGCCTTCACGTGGACGAGAAGCTGCTCGTTCATGCCCTCGGAGAAGGGGCCCTGCATGGCGATGAGGTGCTTTCCCTCAAAGCCCTTGGATACCGCGTGCTCCACCGCCTCCTTTGTGGAGAGCACCCGCAGAAAACATCTCCTCCTGTAATCCGGAATACGGGTGTAGGGATCCAGCTCCTTGCTGCCCGTAGTGATCAGGATATTGCCCTTCTTGTCCGCCAGATAGGCGGCAGCCTCCTTGATATTCTTCACCCACACGGCGTTCTCTCCCCCCGCGGAGCCCTCTCTGAGGACCCGCACGCAGGGAATGTCCGCCTTCTCGCACATGGCCCTGATGTTCTTTGACACTTCCATGGCAAATGGATGGGTGGCATCGATGACAAGCTCTGCCTGACATCCCTGTGCCAGCTCCCCCATCCCCGCCACGTCCAGGCGGCCTGCCAGGACATGGATATTTTCCCCGTCCTCCACAAGCTCCTTGCCGTACTCAGTGGCCGTGCACACATATACCTCCGGCGCATGCCCCCGAAGGTATTCCGCGATCTTTCTTCCCTCTGTCGTACCCGCAAAAATTAAAATACTAGCCATTTTCATACCCTCTTGGTGTTATCATGTGTCCTTTTAATGCCTTTGTCTGTGAGTTTCCGATAAACACTGTTGTAAACATATCTGTCCGGGCGTTTTCCAGCTCTCCCAGGGTACAGATATGGTACGTCTCCCCCTCCCGGCCGATGTTGGCCGCGTAGCCGCAGACCGTGTCGGCACTCTTAAATTCCTCTATGATCCGGCAGGCCTTTTTCAGATAATCCGCCCGCTTCCTGCTGGAAGGATTGTAAAGGCAGATGACAAAATCCGCCTGAGCCGCGCAGCGCAGCCTCCTCTCGATCTTCTCCCAGGGCGTCAGAAGGTCGCTCAGGCTGATAAGAGCAAAGTCGTGGATCAGGGGCGCCCCCAGAAGCGCCGCCCCCGAGAGGGCTGCCGTCACACCGGGGACCACCTCCACATCCACCTGGGGATAATCCTTCCCTATGGAGTAGATCAGTCCCGCCATGCCGTAGACGCCGGCGTCCCCGCTGCACACCATGGCCGTGGTCTTGCCCGCCGCCGCCATCTCCAGCGCCAGACGGCACCTCTCCTCCTCCCTTCTCATAGGAGTGGTGAGAAATTCCTTCTCCGGATAATAGTCCCTTATAAGATCCACATACACCGTGTAGCCCGCGATCACGTCGCAGGATTCAAGAGCCCGCGCCGCCCGCATGGTCATATCTTCATAGCTTCCCGGCCCCAGGCCGATCACATACAGTTTTGTCAAAATCCACACTCCAATCTTCCGCGGCCAGGGCAAGCGTCATGCCCCGCTCCGCTGTCTTCTCCAGCACGAGCCGTCCACCGCCGCTTCCGAGGATGGCGGCCCGCTCACACACATTACCGACTCCCACTGTCGACTCCACAAAGGGAGACTCGCCTGTGACCGCGGTCACCTTCTCAAGCTGCCCGGCTGTCCAGGTCTCAAAAGGGATCTGCCATTTTTCCGCCAGCTGCGCAAGGCCTGGCTCCTGTGCCTTCCGGTCGATACTGGCAAGGCGCCGCACCTGGCCGGGGCGGCAGCCCACAGCTTCCAGTCCTCGAAGAAGTAATTCTTCCAGTTCCTGCCGGGGAACACCCTTTTTGCAGCCCATCCCGGCGGTCAGGTTGATAGGCAGAAGGCTGAGGATGTGGTCCCCGGCCTCCCCTCCCGCCCTCTCCTCCACCGCAATGGCTGCGGAAAAGCGGCCCAGCTTCTGCCGGCTGTCCACCAGGGTCAGTTCCTCCGGCACCCTGCCAAGAACCGGGAATTCACTGTAAAATCCCACCTTCTCCCCTTTCAGGATGCGGGCGGAAATATCCTTTGCCTTTGTCCTGTCAGTTAGCACAAGGCCACATTTTTTTGCAAACACGTCCACCGCGAAGCGGCCGTTCACGTCCGTGGCCGTGGTGATCACTGCCTCCGCCCCTGTGGCCCGGGCCAAAAAACGGGCCAGGTCGTTGGCACCTCCCACATGCCCGGAGAGGAGGGGGATGACGAACCGTCCCCCCTCGTCCAGCACCAGCACGGCGGGATCTGTAAATTTATCCCGGATATAGGGGGCGATGAGCCGCACCGCGATGCCTGCCGCGCCGATGAAGACAATCTCCCGAACCTGCTGCCAGTGCTCCTGAAGAAAAGCGCCTCCCCTGGGCCGCTCCAGCGCAAGGACTGTGCGCCCCTCTGACTCCAGCAGGCTGCGGATCTCTCCCATCTTCGCTTTCCCCCGGTCTGTGTAGCTTACAAGAAGCGTCCTATTTTCCATCCTCATCCCGTCCCTTTCCTTTCCGGAACTCTGTGGTGAAGGCGGGATCATACAGGCAGGAGCGCTGGTAAGCCTCCCCTGAGAGCACCCGCCCCACGATGATGAGGGCGGTCTTCCGGATATCCTCCCGCCGGGCTGCCTCCGCCAGCTCTGACACCTGGCAGAGTATCTTCTTCTCATCCGGCCAGGTGGCCTTGTACACGATGGCTGCCGGGGTGTCCGGCGGGTAGCCGCCCTCTATCAGGGCCTCTGACAGTTGCTCCAGAAGGCCTGTGCTCAGGAACAAGACCATGGTGGACTGGTGGGCCGCAAAGGACTGGATCTTCTCCCTCTCCGGCACCGGCGTGCGCCCCTCCATGCGGGTGATGACCACGCTCTGGGAAATGCCCGGCAGAGTGTACTCAAGCCCCAGGGCCGCAGCCGCCCCGGAAAAGGAGCTGACGCCGGGACACACCTCATAGGGGATGGACAGCTCATCCAGCCGGTCCATCTGCTCCCTGATAGCCCCGTAGAGACTGGGATCGCCCGTATGGAGCCGGACTACATCCTGTCCCGCCTCATGGCGCTCTTCCATCACCTGGATCACCTCCTCCAGAGTCATCCTGGCGCTGTCGAAGATCCGGCAGTCCTCAGGGCACAGCTCCAGGAGAGCCGGATTGACCAGGGAGCCCGCGTAGATCACTGTCTGCGCGCCCTCCAGAAGCCTTCTTCCTTTTACTGTGATCAGGTCCGGGTCTCCAGGACCCGCTCCCACGAAATGTACCATCTGCTATTCACCTGCCTCTTTTGCCACTATAATAGAATAATAACTCAGATCATCAGGAATTTCATCCAGAGAGTGAAAAATACGCTCTCCCTCCATCCCGCATCTCTCCACGGCCCAGCCCTTCTCTTTCCGGGCCAGCAGCTCATCCCGCACCTGGGCAGCGGCCTTACCCGCCTTCATCAGCACCCTTGTGCCGGGGAGATCCATTCCCTCATCTGCCGGGTAGGAGGCGGGAACCAGGTGAAGCATCTGGTCGTTCTCCACAAGGCCCTCCCCCACGGCCGCGGCGGCGGCGATAAAGGAGGGGATGCCGCTGATGATCTCCGCCCGGTATCCGGCGTCTTGCACCCTTTTATGGACGTACAGGTAGGTCGAGTAGATGCAGGGATCCCCCAGGGTGAGAAAGGCCGTCCTTCTCCCCTTTGCCAGCTCCTGTACGATCCGCTCCGCGGCGGCCTCATGAGCCTCCTGTCGGGTCTTTGGGTCTCTGGTCATGGGCATATGGATCCCCAGGGCCTCCTTCTCCTCCAGCCCCGGCACGGCTCCCGCCGCGATCTTCCAGGCCACTGTCTCCCTTGGCTCCTTCCCCGGGGCCAGGATCAGGTCGCACTCCCGGATGACGCGCACCGCCTGCAGTGTCATAAGCTCAGGGTCGCCGGGGCCCACCCCGACGCCGTACAAAATTCCTTCCATAGCTGTTTCTCTCCTATATCTCTGTGTCATTTTTTCCGGCTCTCTTCCAGAAGCTCCTCCCCGTACCGGGTCATCCCCAGCAGGCCGTACACGTTGGAAAAGAGGATAGCCCCGGTCCGCATCCTAGGTCCCGCGCTGCTTCCGGCGCGGATCTTCAGATACGCATGGATCTTCTCCAGGAGACTGGCCGTCACCTTCCCTCTCTCCTCTGCCGAGAGGGACTGCAGGGCATCCTCCGTAGTGTTGCAGTCAAGCAGCGCCGCTGCTCTCTTCCCGGGAAGGCCGGCCCGCAGGGCTGCCGCCGCCAGAAGCTCCATCCGGCAGTCCCCCTGGCGGGAGTGGGTGTTCATGATGCCCCCGGCAATCTTCACCAGCTTGCCAATGTGTCCCACAAAGAGAAGGCCCTCAGCCCCCTGCTCCGCGGCCAGGTCAATGGTCTCGCCGATGTAGTTGCTGCACTTGACGGTGTCCCGGGGCAGAATTCCCCACTTTTCACGGAGGAAATCCAGGCCATAATTGCCCGGCGCGGCAATGAGGCACCGTCTTCCCTCCGCCAGCTTTACTTTGATCTCCACCTCTATGGTATCGATGAGAGCCTTCTCGCTCATGGGCTCCACGATGCCGCTGGTTCCAAGAATGGAAAGTCCCCCCACAATGCCGATTCTTGGGTTGAAGGTCCGCTTTGCCAGCTCCTCCCCGCCGGGGATTTCCACAAGAACCCGAAATCCTCCCTCCCATCCTGCCGCCTCCTTCAGGCGGACCAGCTCTCTTCGGATCATCTCCCGGGGGACAGGGTTGATAGCCGCACTCCCCACAGGCTGGGCAAGCCCTGCCTTGGTCACTCTCCCAATACCAGCTCCCCCGTCGATCTCGATCCGGTCCTCTGGAAGGAGGGACACGGTGGCATAGACTGTAACGCCGTCGGTCACGTCCGGATCGTCCCCGCTGTTCTTTTTCACAGCACAGGTCACAGAGGTGAGTCGGCCTTTGTCGTCCCTCTCCGCCTCCGTTCCGGACCGCACCGGCAGGGCGAAGGGCTGTCCCTCCGGCAGGCGGACCGTGACGGTCCAGCTCTCCCGATCTCGTGGAAGGCCGCCCGCCAGGAGAGCCTCCGCGGCCGCTGCGGCTGCCGCCTGGGCGCAGGTGCCGGTGGTCCAGCCCCTTCGCAGGCCTTTTTTATTTTTCTCCATCCGGATTACTCTGTCCTTCTCCATCTTCTCTCTCCTCTGCCGCCATCTGCAGGGCCAGGTCCACCAGATCCCGGAGGGTGGCCCGGGCTGCTGTGAAGGTCCTCATGCCTGCACGCTTCGCCTCTCCTGCCGTCATCTCCCCGATGCACAGGGCAGTCACCTTTGACAGATCCAGCTCCCCCGCGGTCCTCACAAAGCCGCGGACAGTGGAGGCGCTTGTGAACATGGCCCAGCAGTTCCCCGTCTCAAACTCCCTCTCACAGTCCATCCAGGGGAAGGACTCGTACTCTGTGTCGTAGATGGGCAGATCCAGTACCCGGGCGCCTGCTTCCTTTAGTCTTCTCACCAGCTCCTGATTGCCTGCTCTGGCCCGGGGGATAAGCACCCGCTCTCCGGCCTGCACACTGGACGCCAGCGCCTCTCCCAAATGGTCTCCGTCGTACTGTTCGGGTATCAGGTCCGGGTAAAAGCCCCATGCTTCCAGCTCCCCCGCTGTGCCCTCGCCGATGGCGGCGATCCTCAGGTGTGCCAGACTGCGGGCATCCTGCCTTCTCTTTTTTAACTCCTCCCGGAACACCCGGACGCCGGAGGGACTGGTGAAGACGATCCAGGAAAAGGTCTCCAGCTCGGCCAGCGCCCTGGACAGAGGTTCCTCCTCTGTCACAGGCTCAATGCGGATAGTGGGCAGCTCCAGCACCTCCGCCCCCTCCCCTCGGAGCATGGCGGCCAGGCGGGAGCCGCGCTCCCTGGGCCTTGTGACAAGGATCTTACGCCCCGCCAGGGGACGGCTCTCATACCAGTCCATAGCCTGGAAGGCGGCCACATAGCCCACCAGAATGATGGCCGGGGACTGAACCTTCGCACGGGCTGCCTTTCCGGCTATCGTTCCCACAGTGCCGACAATTTTTCTCTGGGCAGCAGTGGTGCCCCTCTCCAGCACGGCAGCCGGCATGTCCGGAGACATGCCCTCCCTCAAAAGTCCCTCCATGACGTTACCCAAGGTGCTCACTCCCATGAGAAACACAATTGTTCCTCCTCCCTCGGCCAGAGAGCGGTAGTGGATATCCGGCAGGCTTCCGTCCTTTTTGTGCGCTGTCACAATGTGGACAGAAGAAGCCAGATCCCGATGGGTCACAGGGATGCCCAGATAGGATGGAACGCCAATGGCGGAGGTGATGCCGGGCACGATCTCAAAGGGAATGCCGGCCTGCTCAAGGACAGCTGCCTCCTCGCCGCCTCTGCCGAAGACGAGAGGGTCGCCCCCTTTCAGCCGCACCACCTTCTGCCCTTTGCGGGCCTCACGCACAAGGATCTGGTTGATCTCATCCTGAGGGATCGGGTGATGGCCGGATCGCTTGCCCACATCGATATACCGGGCATTCCTGCCTCCCCACATGAGAATGCCGTTGCCCACCAGCCTGTCGTAGACGATCACATCCGCCTCCTCAAGGAGGCGCTTTCCCTTCACAGTGATCAGCTCCACATCTGAGGGGCCTGCCCCCACAAGGTACACCTTTCCCACTCTACGATTTTCCTGCGTATCTGTCTCTAAGCTCATGAGCAAGCTCCCTTCCCGTCCGCGCCGCCTGGGCCGGATCATTTTCTTCTATATTAAAAGTCCTCTCCCCGATGCTGTATCCGCCGGACTGCTCGTCGTAGTACAGCCCCCTTAAGCGGCAGGTATCTCCACAGACCCTGGCGTGGGCCGCCACCGGGGAGGAGCAGCCCCCCTCCAGCTCCCGGACAAAGGCACGCTCCGCCGCGGCCTCCAGGGCGGCCTCCCTGTCATTTGTACAGGCAGCCATCTCCCGCAGCGCCGGCCGTCCCTGGACAGCCATGATGCCCTGCCCCGCCGAGGGGAGGATTTCCTCTGCGCTGAAGAAACGGCTGATGCGCTCCTCAAGGCCAAGGCGGATGAGGCCGGCGGCCGCCAGCACCAGGGCGTCGTACTCCCCCGCGTCCAGCTTCTCCAGCCGGGTCAGCACATTGCCCCGGATATTTTTTATCTGCGCCTCCGGGTACAGAGCCCCAAGCTGCAGCTTCCTCCGCAGGCTGGAGCAGCCGATGACGCTGCCCTCTTTCAGATTTTCCAGTCCCCTGCGCAGCACAAGCACATCCCGGGGATCCTCCCTCCTGGTGCAGGCCAGGACTGGAAAATACGCCGGGGTCTCCATGGGCATGTCCTTCAGGCTGTGGACAGCCAGGTCGATCCGTCCCTCCTGGAGAGCCAGGTCCAGCTCCTTGATAAAGAGTCCCTTGCCCCCAATCTGGTCCAGCGTCCTGTTCAGGATCCGGTCCCCGGTGGTCTTCATGGTGACCAGGCTGATCTCCGCCTCCGGGTGATGTCTCTTCAGTTCTTCCATGACGATCTGCGCCTGCCGCACGGCCAGACGGCTCTGTCTGCTTCCCACTGTGATCCTCATGTCCTGTCTCCTTTGTCCTTTTTTGTCTCTTCCTCCCCCGCAAGGCAGCTGCGGATCAGGGCCGCCGCCCTGGCTGTCCTGCCGTGGTCCTCCCCATCCCCGGCAATCCCCACCGCCAGGTTCTCCCCGGTCACAACAGCCGGGAAATAGAAATCGCTTAGTCTCCTGTCAGAGGCGATATTTACCGGGATGCCCAGCTCCTGACACCTCTCCTTCGCGATGCGGTCCGCCTCCGGGTCGCCGGCAGCGCAGATGACAAGGAGATACTCCGGCGTGATATCCGCCTTCTCAAGGCACTTCCGGATCAGGCGGACCTTTCCCGTCTCCAGGAATTCCTCCAGCTCCTGTCTTTGCCCTTCAGGCACCTCCCGGGCTATCACCGCGATGTCCGCCCCGAAGAGGAGGAGGGTGCGGATCCGGCGGACCGCCACCTGCCCGGCTCCCACCAGCAGTATTTTTTTGTCCTCAATATCAAGAAATACCGGAAAGCGAAGTCCCATTTTCCTCTCCCCCTCTATCCAGAGCAAAAATTTCCCCAATTAAAACAAATGAGACTGCGCACGAGCGCAATCTCACACAGTGTAATCTTAAATCCTCACCGAAAGATCACGTTTGCTGTATTACAACAGGTATCCTGGCTCGGAACTAAAGCCTACTCCCCTGCCTTCCCACCCGACAGCCGGCGGAGGGCTTCCGCCGGACCGGGCAGTGGCATACGCCGGGTTTCGTCATTCCTCACAGTAGAGTGAGCTGCTGTGGATTTTCACCACATTCCCTGTTCTCTCTTCAAAATAACATGTTCTATTCTATACTGTTTGGGGCTGTCCGTCAACTGCCTTTCCCACAGTCCCCCTCCCCGGGCCTTTCTCCCAGGTTACAGCACAAGGGAGAGAAAGGTTCCCAGAACCGCAAATCCCAGTCCGACCCAGATAAAGAGCCATCCCACAAGGGAGCCCTTGACCGGGATCCTCTCCACATAGGCTCTCCGGGGCTTCTCCGGGTCGTACCACACCGGGATAGAGGAGCCCATGGGGTACAGGCTCTCGGCCATGGCCCCCAGGTTCAGCACAGCGCCGCCCCGGATGTGGAGCACATCGTTCTCACTGACGTAGCAGCTCTGATTTTCCCCTGTCCAGTCCTTTGGGGAGAGACTCCTGCGCACCTCCACCACGCCCCGGAACCTGCGCTTTTTCTCGTAGGAGACGCCGCCAACCCTGTAGGCCGCCACAGGGCTCGGCGTTCCATTTACATAGCTGTACCGGACTACTGTCCCCATTGTCATGGCCGTGCAGCGGCCCTTTCTCCTCTTTTCCATCACAAGGACCAGTATCCCCGCCAGTATAAAGAGCAGCCCCGGAACTGCCAGCGTAAGGAACATCAGCAACCCCACATTCACTCCCTCATTCATAGACATCCTCCTTTGTCGTCCGTCTACGCCGTATATTTGCCGGCGATCTCAAGCAGTCTGTCTCTGTTGGCCCTCTCCCAGTCAGCGTAGGAAAGTCCGGAGGCCGCCGCCTCTTTTCCCACCTCCACCAGGAAGGCGGGAATGTCCTCCTGCAGCATGGTCCCTGCCGCCTCGCCAAGCCTCTCTTCGCCCTGCCTGTCACAGCCGAAGAAGAACACCTCAAAGGCCGGATGGGGTGTCTTGTCTATCATCTTCACGCCGCCCCGGAAGCCGATCTGCCCGATCTGGTGAGTGCCGCAGGACGAAGGACAGCCGGAAATGTGGACTCTGGGAAGGGCAGAGGCTGGAAGATCAGCCTTCCGGACCGCCTCTACCGCCTCCTCAAGGAGACTCTGGGAGTCCCTCACACCCGCCTGGCAGATAGAGGCCCCGATGCAGGCCACAGAGGACTCAAAGGGCGTCCGGGCGCTGTCCTGGGTTACGTCCAGCACCTGCTCCGCCTCGGCCCCTGTCAGATTGACAATGTAGAGCGTCTCATCCGGCGCGATGCGCAGCTCCACCTCTTCCATGTCTTTGATCGCATTGTAGAGTCTGCCGAAGATAGCCGGATCCGGGCATCCTCCAAGAGGATGGTAGAGGACAGAGTAGAGTCCGTCCTGCTTCTGCTCCAGGACGCGGCTGCCGGACACTCTCGTCCCATCCGGCTTCTTGGCTATCTCCTCCGGCTCCACCTGGATGGTCAGATCCTCCCCGGCCTCCGCCTGGGCCAGTTTTTCCAGGTACGCCTGCCTGTAGCCCTCATCGCCCAGCTTGTCTCTCATATATCGGGTGCGGGCCTTTCCCCTCTGCTCGTAGTTACCGTGCTCCAGGAACACCTCCCGCATAGCCAGGATATAGTAGAGGATCCGGGACGGATCCACCGCCTCCGCCATTAAAAGGCCAAGCTTCGGCTGATTTCCCAGGCCGCCCGCACTGTACACATCAAATTTTCCGTCCGGCCTGGCCACAAATCCCAGATCCCGGAAGGTGGCGTGAGTCACATTGGCCGGGCTGCTGGAGAAGCAGACCTTCAGCTTCCTTGGCATTTTCTTTGCATCCAGGAAGGACAGCAAAAACTCCTCCGCCTTTGCGGCGTAGGGAAGCACGTCAAAGTATTCTCCCTTCTCGGTTCCGGACAGAGGCGGAGCCATGACATTTCTCGGAAAATCACCGCCCCCTCCCAGGGTGATAATCCCATGCTCTATGGCTCCTTCCATGATGCCGCAGACCGCGTCCGCATCCAGATCATGGAGCTGGATGGTCTGACAGGTAGTCAGATGCGCCTTCCTCACCTGATATTTCTCTATACTCTGCGCAATGTACAGCAGCTTGTCCTTTGTGAGCCTGCCGCCCGCCATGCGCAGACGGATCATGCTGCATTTGCCGCCCCTCTGGGCATAGCTTCCATATCTTCCGGAATATCCCTTGTAATCATTTTTTGTGATCTTTCCCTCATAGAAATCCTTTGTCCTCTGTCTGAACTCCTCCAGCTCCTCTTTTCCCAATACAGGTGCTTTTCTTTCCATCCTATAAATCCTCCTGTTGTTTTTATTCTTCTACTTCCACAACCAGATAAAAACCCTTCTGGGTGTGCTCGATCCTGGCGATCCTGCCCTTTCTCGCCTTGATCCTGTCGTTGGTCCGGTAGATGCCGGACATAGCCACCGATGGCTCCACGAGATAGGTATACCGCCCCGTGCTTGGACTCCTCTCGCTGATCTCCACCTCCTGGCCCTCCTCCACAAGCCCCTCTCTCTCCATCTTAAACCGTTCCTGCCTCATGGCTGTCTTCCTCTCGCTTTCATTTTCGATCCCCGGCTGCCGCCAGGTGCTGCTTCCCAGTATAGCACATTTCTTTGCACAGAGTTGTGAAATCTAACAATTTCCTGTGTATACATGCCGAAGATACGCTGCTGCCCGCTCCCGGAGGACATAGATCCGCTCCACGTCTGTGGCATCCCGGTCCCTCATACGGTATCCTGGCCCCTCCGCCTTCAGTTTGTGGGAGAGGTCGCCGCTGCCCACAACCGCGATCCGGCGGTTCAGCCTCCCGGCTGTTCTCTGGATACATTGCCCCGTCTCCCGGGGAGATGTGAAAATAGTCCGCGTACATCACCGTGTGGGGCGACAGAATGACCACTGTGTCCGGCCGCCAGGCAGCCAGAGTCCTCGCAGCCTCGCGATAGGCGTCAGTAGTTTCCTGCACCCTCCTCTCCTCCCCCTGCCCGATCTCCGGGACGATGAGGGGCGGATAGGGAACCATGATCCCGCCTGCCACTGCCATACAAATTCCTCCCTTCTCCTTCTGAATGGGTATTCCGTCCTGTTCACAGCTCTATTATACCCCCATGAGGCGGGAATGTCATTGTGGGCTGTATTTTTTGAGGACTGTATTTGGAGCGTGCCGCACAGGCCGCATTATCGAGGAATACATTTTAACAAAAAAGCTTTCGCAGGAAACAAAAAAAGCGCCGTTACAGGTCATGCCGCCTCTTAGGCGGGGCCTGCGCAGACGCTTTGTGTTCGGAATTCTTAAAACCAGCCTACTTTGCGCTATCCAGCGCGAACTCTGAGAACTTTTCTCCCGCGCACGTCTCATCTTCACCGTGAATCTGCACGAGCAGCGGCACATTGAGCTCAAGAGTCATAAGACCGATAATGGATTTTCCGTCAATCCTGTCGTAGGGATTAGCCACATTCACCACATCAATATCTGATGTCATCTTCTGGCATACAGAGCAGAAGCTCTTGATCTGCTCCGGCGTAGCAAATCTTACTTTCATTTCAAACATACTTTTGTACCTCCGACATTCAAAAATGCTACTTTCGTAATATACACTATTTCGAATGATTTTGGTATATTTTTTCAAAAAAATCGTGTAAATTTTCCTCAGGGAGACATATTGCGTTCCAAAGAGACATATGCTATAATGCCAGTAGGCAAGAAAAGATATCAAGTCTCCATGTGAGGCGCATGCGAAGACCCCGGAGTGTACCAGACTCCGGGGTCTTCTATTCCTTTTTCCGGCGCGGAGGCTTAATCCGCAGGCTAGTTACCACTATTCATCACTGTCTAGCCATTTGCAGATAAGGTGGCAAACCACACCCGCCATGACAGTGACAAGAAAAGATATCAACAGCTCCATAGAAGCGCACCCCCTTTCCGTACCAAGGTATAGGGGCGGTAACATAACTATTATATCACGTCGCTGTCTTCTATTCTACATTTTCCATAAATAATTTACATATTTTCATTTGATGAACATGGCGTCGCCAAAGGAGAAAAATCTGTATCTTTCCTTCACCGCCTCCTCGTAGGCGGCCAGCACATGCTCTCTCCCCGCCAGGGCGGAGACCAGCATCAGCAGGGTGGACTCAGGCAGGTGGAAGTTGGTGATCAGGCAGTCCAGTATCTTGAATTTGTAGCCCGGATAGATGAAGATATCAGTCCATCCGCTCCCGGCCCGCAGGTGCCCGTTTTCGTCCGCCGCGGACTCGATGGTCCGGCAGCTGGTGGTCCCCACGCAGATGATCCGGCCGCCCTTCTCCTTTGCCCGGTTGATTTTCTCGGCCTCGCTCTCCTCGATCTGATAAAACTCCGAGTGCATGTGATGCTCCAGGATATTGTCCACCTTCACAGGACGGAAGGTGCCAAGTCCCACGTGAAGGGTGACACTGGCAATGTCCACTCCCTCGTCCTTTATCTCCCGCAAAAGCTCCGGCGTAAAGTGCAGCCCTGCCGTGGGCGCTGCCGCCGATCCGCTGTGCTTTGCGTAGACTGTCTGGTAACGGTTCTTGTCCTCCAGCTGGTGGGTGATATAGGGAGGCAGGGGCATCTGTCCCAGCTGGTCCAGTATCTCCTCAAAGATGCCGTCGTAGGTAAAGCGCACCAGGCGGTTTCCCTCCTCCACCACATCGATGACCTCCCCGATCAGAAGCCCCTCTCCAAAGCTGATCCTGGCGCCCGGCTTCGCCTTTTTCCCCGGCTTCACCAGCGTCTCCCAGACATTATCCTCTTTTCTTTTCAACAATAAAATTTCTATCTTTGCGTCCGTTCCGATCTTGGAGCCGATCAGCCTGGCGGGGATGACCTTTGTGTCGTTGATCACAAGGCAGTCCCCGGGATGGAGGTAATCTTTGATCTCCCGGAATACATGGTGGGAGGTCTCCCCGGTCTCCTTGTCCAGCACAAGGAGCCTGGAGCTGGCCCGATCCTTCAGCGGATCCTGGGCGATGAGCTCCTGGGGCAGATCGAAGCTGAAATCCTGTCGTCTCATTTCCATATATCTATTCTTCCTTTCTACGCGGTACAGTGCATAACATAGCGATACAGGGAGCCGGATCGGTCCCCCTGTATCGTATCACATCTTCTCTGTCCGCGACAGCTCTTTTATGAAGCTATATACGCGGTCTCTATTCCTACAGGTCTACTTGCGCAGCTCGATTCCCATCTCCTCGAGAGCGCCCAGGATGGCGTCCATGGCCTTAGACACGTCCGCCTCCTCGAGAGTCCTGTCCTTTGCCCGGAACACAATGGAGTAGGCGACAGATTTATACCCGTCTTTGATCTGGGCTCCCTCGTAGAGGTCGAAGAGAGCATAGCTCTCCAGGTACTGTCCTCCCTTGTCCTCAATGACCTTCTCCACCTGTCCTACCATGATCTCCTTGGGCATCACCATGCTGATGTCTCGGGTCACGGCCGGGAACCTGGCAATTCCCTCGTACTTCCTGTCAAAGTTTGCCCGGGATACGACCTCAGGCATATCGATAACAGCCACGTAGGCCCTCTCGCCGATGCCGTAGGTGTCCGCCACATCCGGGTGAACCTCGCCCAGGTAGCCGATCACAGTTCCATCGTAAATGATGTTGGCCTGGCGTCCCGGGTGCAGGAAGGTTTTTCCTGCCTTGGGGTCATAGATTTCTTTCTGGGAGAGGCCTGCCTTCTCCAGGAACTCCTCCACAACGCCCTTCATGCTGAAGAAGTCTCCCTCCCCGTACATGCCGAGGGTAAACTGCATTCTCTCCTCGGGCAGCTCTGTCAGGGGCAGAGCCTTGGGAAGGTAAATATTTCCAAGCTCATAAAGCCTTACATTTTTATTTCTTCGGTTGTAGTTTGTAGCCAGGGACGTGAGCATGCCGTTTAAAGACATAGTCCTCATGATGCTGTAGTCCTCCCCAAGGGGGTTCATGATGCTGATGGCCTTTCTCTCCGGCGCGTCCTCGGGGAGCAGGAGCTTGTCAAACACCTTCGGGCTCTCAAAGGAGTAGGTCATGCCCTGACTGAAGCCGCAGTATTCCGCCACGTTTCTGGCCACCTCCTCGATGCGCAGCTTGAAGGACAGCTTTCCTGTGGTGGCCTCGCCTTTGGGAAGCGTGGTGGGGATATTGTCATACCCGTAGAACCTTGCCACTTCCTCCGCCAGGTCCGCAAGGCGAAACAGGTCGTGCCGGAAAGTGGGGGCAATCACTTCGTTTGTATTTTCATCGTATTCCAGATCGATCATGCGGAAATACGAGAGCATATCCTCCCTGGGGATGTTTGTTCCCAGGAGAGCATTGATCGCATCCGCGTCAAAGGGCACGCGGACAGGCTCTTTTTTCCTGCTGTAAACATCTACCATGCCGCCGACCACTTCGCCGGCTCCCATCTCCTCCACAAGCTGGCAGGCACGGTCAATGGCAGCCTGGGCGTTGTTGGGATCCAGCCCCTTCTCAAACTTGCCGGAAGCGTCTGTGCGCAGGCCCACCTTCTTGCTGGACTTGCGGATGTTGGTGCCGTCAAAGCAGGCCGCCTCAAAGAGCATCGTCTTCACATCGTCGGTGATCATGGAGTTCTCGCCGCCCATGATGCCGGCAATGCCCACGGATTTCTCCCCGTCGCAGATCATCAGCACAGAGGGATCCATCTGCCTCTCCTGTCCATCCAGAGTGGTGAATTTCTCCCCCTCCTCGGCGCGCTTCACAATAATCTCATGTCCGGCAATGGTGTCCAGATCATAGGCGTGCATGGGCTGTCCGTACTCCTCCATCACGTAGTTGGTGATATCCACCAGGTTGTTGATGGGACGGATACCCACAGAGGCAAGCCTTCTCTGCATCCACTTGGGTGAGGGGCCGATCTTGATATTTTTTACAACTCTGGCGCAGTATCTGGGACACAGGTCTGTGTCTTTCACGGTCACCTTAATATAGTCGTTCACATCCTCTTCATTTCCGGTCGGTGTCACCTGGGGCGGGCAGAACTTCTTGCGGAAGGTGGCCGCCGCCTCCCTCGCGATACCGATGACACTGTAGCAGTCCACCCGGTTGGATGTGATCTCGTACTCAAAGACCACGTCGTCAAGGCCCAGCAGCTTCACCACATCCGCGCCCACCTCTGTATCCTGGGGCAGGATGTAGATGCCGTTCTCCGGCGCGTCCGGATACATGTCCCGGCTGGAGCCCAGCTCCTCGATGGAGCACATCATACCGTTGCTCTCAATGCCTCTCAGCTTCCCCTTCTTGATCTTGATGCCGCCAGCCACACGGCTTCCCGGCTCGTGGCCTCCCGCCACGCGGCCGCCCGCCAGGACAACAGGCACCTTGTCCCCCTCGTGAACGTTGGGCGCGCCTGTCACGATCTGTATAGACTCCGCGCCCACATTCACCTGACACACGATCAGCTTGTCCGCGTCCGGATGCTTCTCGATCTTATCGATCTGGCCCACCACGATCCTGTCCAGATCCGCGTCCAGCTTCTCATAATTCTCTACCTTTGTCCCGGAAAGGGTCATGGCGTCCGTGTACTCCTGCGCAGTGACATCCAGATCCGGCACATATGCTTTTATCCATGATAATGATGTATTCATTGTATTCTCCTTTACGTTAATAGTTTAACAGGGGACGTAACACTTTTAAAAAGTATTACGTCTGAAATTACACTAACTGGTGTACTATTGTGTGTATTGTGTCTAAAACTGCTTCAGGAACCGGATATCGTTCTCGTACAGAAGCCGCATGTCATCGATCTCATACTTCAGAAGGGCAATTCGCTCCAGGCCGACACCAAAGGCGAAGCCTGTGTACTCATCCGGGTCAATGCCGCACATCTCGAACACATGGGGATGCACCATACCACAGCCGAGGATCTCGATCCAGCCGGAGCCCTTGCAGAAGCGGCAGCCCTTTCCGCCGCACTTGAAGCAGGTCACGTCCATCTCGGCGCTGGGCTCCGTAAAGGGGAAGTGATGGGGACGGAATTTCGTCTTTGTCTCCGGCCCGAACAGCTCCTTTGCGAAGACTTCCAGGGTTCCCTTCAGGTCAGAGAAGGAAATCTTCTTGTCCACCACAAGTCCCTCGATCTGGTGGAAGGAAGGAGAGTGGGTGGCATCCACCTCATCGGAGCGGAACACGCGTCCCGGCGCGATCATACGGATGGGGAGCTTTCCCTGCTCCATGATGCGGGCCTGCACAGGGGATGTCTGTGTCCGAAGCACAATATCCTTGTTGATGTAGAAGGTGTCCTGCTCATCCTTGGCCGGATGGTCGGCGGGGATATTCAGCTTCTCAAAGTTGTAGAGGTCGTACTCGATCTCCGGGCCCTCCACCACCTCGTAGCCCATACCGATGAAAATGCGCTCCACCTCGTTCAGGGCGATAGTGTTGGGATGGCTGTGTCCCACCATATTTTTCTTCGAGGGAAGTGTGACGTCGATGACCTCCTGCTTCAGTCTCTCCTCCCGGATCTTCCTCTCCATATTCTTCTTTGTCTCCTCCAGGAGCTCCTCAATGGCCGCTCTCGTCTCGTTGACCATCTGTCCTACCTTGGGGCGCTCCTCCGGTGCCACGTCCTTCATAGCCTTCAGAACTGCGGTCAGCTCTCCTTTTTTGCCCAGGAACTTCACCCGCACTTCGTTGAGCTTTTCAGGCACATCGGAAGCTTCAATCTGACGGATCGCCTCTTCTTTAATGCTTTGTAATTTCTCTTTCATCATTTTTCTCCTTTTCTTTATGAAATGTAACACAGGGACGTTTTGATCGAATGGAGGACTCGGTTCTCCGTTCAACATTCAATAAAAAAAGCCTCATCCCTGAAAAGGGACGAGACATACAAACCCGCGGTACCACCCTGCTTCCCGCTGCGCTTTGCGCGGCGGACTCTCAGACATGCGTAACGTGCACAAAGACGGCACACCCTACTGGCCGATCAGACAGCCCTGTTCAGATGCGCGGCTCACGTGGGAAATTCGATCCTCATCTGAACCCGGGGAAACTTTCAGCCAGCGATCTCCCCTCTCTGCCGGAAAATGAGTCTCTACTTGCACGGTCAAAGCCTTTCTGATATTTCAATCGCTTTTTTCATTTTAACACAAGAAAACGGGATGTCAAGGAAAACCCTGCCCGCAGGCGGACATTTTTCCCTTGCGTCAGGAAAACATTTTGTCAGCTGTCAGCTTGTTCAGCTCACCTCCCAGCAGGATACTGTACATACAGCAGTAGAGCCAGAGCATGATCAGCACAATGGTTGTGAGGCTCCCGTACATATCTGAAAACCCCTGGAAAATATCCACATACACGGAGAACACCCAGGAGATAACCATCCAGGCCAGGGCTGTAAACACAGATCCCGGGATCTGCCTGCGGAAGGTATCCTTCCGGTTGGGGAGGAACTTGTAGATAAGCAGGGAAAATCCCATCATCACCACCGGCGTGATGACGGTCCGCCGCTGGATCAGCCAGTCCGCCACCGGCTTCAGGAATTTCACGTGGCTCGTGATAAAAATGTTCAGCGTGTTTCCAAAGACAGAGACCACAAGAAGCAAAAGGATGACCACGATAAAGAGCACCGTGTAGATGGTGGACCGTATCCGCAGGAAAACATAGTTTCTCGTCTCATGACAGCCGTAAATGCAGTTCAGTCCGCCTGTCATGGCCAGCACGCCCTTGCCCGCAGACCAGAGTGCCACCAACGCGGTCACAGGGATGATGCCCATGGACTGATTGTAGACCTGATTGACAATAGAGACGATCAGGGAGTCCACAGAGGAGGGAAACACCTGCACCACCGCGGTCATCACATCTGCCTTTGTGACCGGCGTATACTGCACCAGAGTCAAAAGCAGCAGGATGATGGGGATCATACAGAGCATAAAAAAATAAGCCGTCTGGGCAGCGTAAGCCCCCACATGGTCTTTTCCCACTTCCTCGGACACATCTATCGCTTTCTGAAAAATCTTCCTGATCATAGTCCTCCCCCGCTGTCATTTTTCAGGCAGGCAGCGGCTCACCCGCCATTTTTATAGAGAAATCATACCATCTGCCCGCAAAATATTCAAGCTGATTTCTCCGCCGTTCCTCTGTCCATCCCTCATCCGATCTCCACATCCCGGTAGAACAGCTGCAGGATTTCCCTGTAATCCGCCCCCTGCTTTGCCATCTCATTGGCCCCGTTCTGGCTCATGCCGATGCCGTGGCCGAAGCCCCCTCCGCTGATAACAAAGGTGTCGCCGCTCCTCTCTATGGTAAAAAATGCGCTGGGCAGAAGGGACGTACTCTGGCTGGTGCTGCCATCATTTTTCGTGATGGTGTAGCCGCTCCCGCCCAGGGCCGCGCGTATCTTGTTCTCCGTGTCCACCGTGACGCTGCCCGCGTCCCCGGAGGCCACGATCTGCAGGGCCACATCTCCGGGCCCCCGCTTTATCACCTCCACGCCGGAGAGGGTACCCACATTCACCCCTGTATTTGTGCTGACAAGAGCGGACAGGGTCTGGACCGGTACCTGGGCCGTCCATCTGTACCAGGGCAGATCCTTCTCATAATCCCCGTTGTCCCCACAGACATTCACGCTCTGCAGGTATCCGCCTCCCTCCCCGGGGTCTGTTCCCCAGGCCTCCAGACTGGTGGTCCTGCCGCAGGAGGTTGAATAATAGTATGTGGTGGCGATCTCCCCTTTATACCTGACAACCTGTCCCTCCGTCTCAGTCACGGCCCGGGTGCTGCTCTCCTGCCTTTCACTGTTGTTGTACACCTGAAAATCCGTGCTGTCGTTGACATGGGCCTCATACTCCGGATAGCCGTAGGAGGTCATCTGCCGGAAGGCGTAGCTCCTGGCGCACACCGCCTGGGCCTTCAGGGCCTCCAGCTCGTAGGAGGCGGGCATCTCGCTTGGCACCACGCCGCACAGGTAAGTCTCCACGGGAAGCTCATTGATTACCGCTATACCGCCGGAGGCCGCCCGCAGCTCCAGGGCCCCGCTGTAGGAGGGGACACCGCAGCCCCTCTCTACGCTCTCCAGCCTGATCTGCCCTCCCTGGCCCAGAGACTCGATCCGTATATTCCCTTTCTGGAACCGGGCATCGTCCGGGAGGATCTGATATGTATCCGCCTTGTTCCACTCAATACTCTCCCCTGCGCAGCTCACCCGCAGTCCCGCGTCCGAGGAGACTCTCACTTCACTGTGGATCTCGCCGCCATAGCCCGTTGTCATGAGGAGCACCCGGATCGTGCTCCCGGAGGTAGGCTCCGGCAGCTCTCCCTCCGGCACGTCCAGCCTGCTCTCCGTGTCCGTGCCTCCAAAGCCCCCCTCCTCCCGGGAAATCATGTGGACGATCCCGGTTATGAAAAGCAGCCAGATGAAAATGGCTGCTACATATCTTCCATAAACATTTCTCTTTCTTCTTTTTCTGAATGATGTTCTTCTCAAAGCTGTCCCTTTTTGCACCTTTTTCTTAAATGTATGAAAAAAGACAGCTGCATATACGCAGCTGCCTTTCATCTTTTGTACATCCCCAAAATGCCGGTTCCTGTATTTTGACTCCTAGCCGCAGCCAGGTGGGCGTCCGCATCTGTTTTTCTGTCTTCCACTGCTAGTACGGAGGCCTGACATATTACAGAGATAATAAGAGTCCCGTTTAAAGTTTTGTAGGTTCAAAATTACAGGAATTGTCGAGCATCCCAGGTTTCCTAAAGACATTATACTCTATTGTCTCCATCTTTTCAACTAAAATATACTTCCTGTATTTACCTGTTCTTTACACAGATTTTTCTTTTCCGTCCTCCGTCCGCAAAAAGGCAGTCCAGATCACGAAACAGTCGTCCTCCCTGCAGGCGCCAATCTGCCCGCCCATCTGCTCTGTCAGAGTCCGGGCAATGGACAGCCCCAGGCCAGTGCTCCCGCTGCCGTTTTCCACCGTATAGAACCTTTCAAAGAGCCTGGCCGCCTCCACCTCGTCAAGTCCTGACGCGTGGTTGGCAAAGGTAATCCGACCGTCCGGATGCAGGGTGATCTTCAGGTCTCCGTCGCTGTACTTCACGGCGTTGCTGATAATATTGCCGAAAATCCGCAAAAGTCCATCCCGGTTGGCATACACAAAGACCTCTTCCTCCGGCATACGTATATCCGGCGTGATCCCTTTTTCCTTCAGGACTCCGTAAAATCCGGCAGCGCTCTCGGCCAGGACAGCTCCCAGGGAAATCCTCTCCCGCTCCCTGTACTTTTCCGTGGAGACAATGACGGAGTACTGGAACAGCTCCTCCGTCAGCTTTGTCATGGCCTGGATGCGGTTTTTCATGACGTCCAGATACTCCCGCACTTCCGGAGAGACCTGCTCCCTGTCCAGCAGCTGCATGTAGCCGCAAAGGGCGGTGAGCGGCGTGCGCAGGTCGTGTGAAATGTTGGTAACCGCCTTTTTCAGCTCCGCGTCCCCCTGCTCGTACCGCAGCCTCGCCTGACGCAGATCCTTCATCTGCCTGTCCAGCTCCGCGGCAAGAGCCCGCATCCTCCCGTCCATGGCGCCGATATCAATCCCCACGTTAGTGTCCTCCGCAAGACGCGCTCCGCACTGGAGACGCAGCTCATCTGCCCCTCTTCTCATGGAAACTATTTTTATCCCCAGTCCCGCGCAGACCAGCAGGAGCAGGCAGCAGACGCCTCCCAGCAGATACATACTTCTTCCTCCTCTACTTCAGATCCTTTCTCCGGAAGCCGAGCAGCCCGGCCGCTGTGCTGAAACCCCCGACGATTACGGAGTACAGGCCCAAAAGGGCGGGATGAGCCGAGTTCAGTCCCGCGACCACATATCCCTGGGCCATGGGGATAAACTCTGTGAGAAACTCATAAATCTTCCTCTCTTGTCCTGTCAGATATCTCTCATTTCGGACTGTCTCCATGATGAAGCTCCCGTCCGCCGCCTTTGTGGCGGCATCATAGAATTCCGGTGCGGAGAGCGCGTTCATCAGGTAGGTGCTGTACATGAGCAGAGCAAAGGTCACCACCTGGCAGAGCACTGCCACCGCTGCCCTGTTCTGGCAGAGCATGGAGACCATGGTATAAATGGCAACCTCACAGCAAATGAGGAGCGCCCCCACCAGGGTGTAGGTTCCGACCGGTCTGAGGAATGCTGTTTTAAACCCGAACATGGGCACTCCCATGATGGTAGCTACCGCCATGAATGCAGCCTGCATCAAAAGCCCTCCCGCCGCGCAGGTCAGATAGCCGGACAGATAGATACCGCTTCTGGAGCACCCTGTCACAAGCTTGTTCCGGATCGTGCCGTCACTGTATTCTGTCCCGAGAAACAAATTCGTGAACGCTGCCAGGGCAATGCAGAGCATTATATAAGAATTGACGTAGATCCTCGGCAGCGCATACGACATATTCATATCATAGTTTACCATGGAGTTATACTGGGCAAGACAGATAGCCGCACTGAACAGCATCACCACCCCTGTAGCGATCCAGAAGACCTTATCCTTCCAGAGCCTGGCGAAATCCGCCCGCAGAAGCTTACGCATGGCTCTCACCTCCCATCAGGTTGATGTAGTAGCTCTCCAGACTCTCGTCCTTCTCCGTGAGTGCCAGCACTTTGCAGTCCTCGGTCTCCAGGGCCAGAACCATCTCCGTCACATCCCATTTGCCGAACACATCGGCGCTGTTTTCCGAGGTGACCTTGTACTCCATCTGTCTCTTTTCCAGCACCCGGACAAGGGCCTGGATGTCCGTCACTTCCACGCGGGTACATTTCCGGCAGCTATCCTCCAGCTCCTTTGCGCTCACCTCCCGGACAATGTGTCCTGCGTCGATAAAGCCGTAGTGGGTGGCCAGCCTGGACAGCTCGTCCAGAATGTGGCTGGAGATGAGGAAGGTGATCTTTCTCTCCCTGTTCAGCTTTAAGATCAGCTCCCGTATCTCAATGATCCCCTGGGGATCCAGTCCATTCACCGGCTCGTCCAGCACAAGGAAATCCGGATCCCCGGCCAAAGCCACGGCTATGCCCAGCCTCTGCTTCATGCCCAGGGAAAAGTTTTTTGCCTTCTTCTTTCCCGTGTCGCCCAGGCCCACAAGCTCCAGCAGCTCCTTTATCCCCTCAAAGGAGGGGCGTCCCAGCACCCGGTACTGCTCCTTCAGATTGTCCTCCGCCGTCATGCCGCCATAGATGGAGGGAGTCTCCACCACAGCCCCCATTCGTCTCCTCTCCCGCGAAAGGTTCCCCTCCGTATTTTTCTTCCCGTACAGTGTGTAGGTGCCGGAAGTGGGTGTCTGCAGGCCACAGATGAGGCGGATCAGTGTCGTCTTTCCGGCCCCGTTTCGCCCCACAAAGCCGTAGATGGCTCCCTTTTCCACATGCATGGACAGTCCGCCCAGGGCCTTGAAGCTCCGGTACTGCTTGGTCAGATTGTCCGTGGTCAGCACATATTCCATAAAATTACCTCCTTGTCATCATTCATTCCAGAGCTCTTCTGAGCTCTGAACTCATGATAGCACAGGGCCGGTAAGCTTCCGGTTAAGGAAAGGGTAAAGAAACAGTTAACATTTTCAGTTAACATTCCTCCTGTCCCTGGCGCATCTTAAACCCAATCCCCCACACAGCCTCAATGTAGTCACGGTCTGTATCCCGCTTCAGCTTTCTGCGCAGATGGCTGATGTGGATCTTCAGGGATCCTTCCGTGCAGTCCGGCGTGTCCAGACTGATGGCATCCAGCAGCTGGGCCTTGGTGATCACCTGGGAAGGGCGGGCCATGAGCTGTTTTAAGATGGCAAACTCCGTGGGCGTCAGGTGCAGCAGCTCCTCCCCCGCCCACACCTTCCAGGCGGCCGTATCCATGCGAAGATCCTCGAACACGAGAATCTGTCCCTGAACGTCTTCCCCGGCCCCGGTACTCTCCGCCTGCCTCAGCTGCACCGCGATCCTGGCCAGCAGCTCCCGAATATCAAAGGGCTTGGTCACATAGTCCGCCGCCCCGCCAAGAAGAAGATCCACCTTGTTCTCCACATCCGCCTTTGCGCTGACAACGATCACCGGGATCCCCTGGATCCTCTTCAGCACCTCCTCCCCCGCAAGGCCGGGCATCATCAGGTCCAGGAGCACCAGATCCGGATTTGTCTTCTTAAGAAGAAGGAGGGCCTCCGTGCCGGAGTAGGCCCGGGCCACCTGATAGCCCTCGCCCTCCAGCGCCCTCCTGAGCATATCTCCGATATATTCATCATCGTCAATGACCGCGATCAGACTCATAACGCCGCCTCCCCTTCTGCCGGTGTCCTTACCTCGATGAGATGGCCGTCCGGATCATAGAACCGGAGCAGCTTCTGGCCTCCCGGCAGCTCCCGGAGGCGGTCCGCATACCGGATTTCCTCCCCGTATGCTTTGAGCTTTTCCACAAGCCCTTCCAGATCCCTCTCCTCAAAGTAGAGCTCCGCAGCGTTGTTGTGGGAAATAATCTCCTCTCCCAGGCACGCCTCCCACACCTTTTTGTCCTGGAGCACAAGCCCCTCTGTGAGCATCACATTCTCGTCCCCGTCCAGGGCCACCTCCAGGCCGAACAGCTCCCCGTAAAATCTTTTGGCCTGCTCCAGATCCCGGACATCTATCAGCACATTTTTCAGTCTCATATGCAGCCTCCTTTTCGTTTTCCCATAGAAAGAGTATACCCCATGTGGTCTGCCGGGACAACCGTTTCCCGCTCTCTCTTTCCATTTGGCCCGTCTGCTCCTCACAGGTCTTTCATCCGCTTCACCAGCCTGCGGTTCAGGGCAAATGCCCCTGCCACAATACACACGCCCAGCACGACGCTCCAGACAGGCATCCGCATGTCAAAGCGGACCCGCAGGATGAGGGAGATGGACAGGTACACGCCTCCCAGCACCTGGAGAAATTCCAGTATCTTTCTCTGGTATTCCTGAAGCTTCACTTTTCTCTTGTATTTTATAAACTTTCCCGCTCCGGAAATCCGTTCAAGATCCTCCATATCGTCATCGGATATGAGCGCGTCCAGACTCACCCCGAACTCTGTGGCAATCTTCTTCGCCGTGATCAGATCCGGGCATCTGGAGCCGTTCTCCCAGCGGCACACGGTCTGCCTGGACACATACAGCTTATCCGCCATCTGCTGCTGAGTCATCCCCCTCTCCTCCCGAAGCCTTCTGATATTATCTCCCAGCGCCATCATCTGTCATCTCCTCCTTGCCTATCCGGCTGTCTTTTCTGACTCCACTATACAGCATCGGCAGCCCTGTGGACAGCACCGCTCTGGTTTTTCCCTGTTTCCATTCTGGTAACAGCAAAAGCAGGCCCGGACTTTGGCCCGTCGCTGTCACAAGACACTGTCACAAAAAAAGCTCCCCGGCGTACTGCCGGGGAGTCATATTTACATCTGTGATTATTCCTCGATCTGAGGACCAGCTGCAACCAGCGCTTTTCCAAGCTCGTTGCTCTCGTATTTCTTAAAGTTCTTGACAAATCTCTGTGCCAGGTCTTTTGCCTTTGCATCCCACTCAGAAGCGTCAGCGTATGTGTCGCGGGGATCCAGGATAGCGGGATCTACGCCCGGAAGCTCTGTCGGAACCTCAAAGTTGAAGTAAGGAATCTTCTTTGTGGGCGCTGTCAGGATCGATCCGTCCAGGATAGCGTCGATAATTCCACGTGTATCCTTGATGGAGATACGTTTTCCTGTTCCGTTCCAGCCTGTGTTTACCAGGTAAGCCTTTGCTCCGCTGGCCTTCATTCTCTTTACAAGCTCCTCTGCGTATTTTGTCGGATGCAGCTCCAGGAAAGCCTGGCCGAAGCATGCGGAGAATGTAGGTGTAGGCTCTGTGATACCTCTCTCTGTTCCTGCAAGCTTTGCTGTGAAGCCGGACAGGAAGTAGTACTCTGTCTGCTCAGCTGTCAGGACAGATACCGGAGGAAGCACGCCGAAAGCGTCAGCTGACAGGAAGATCACGTTCTTCGCTGCCGGAGCCGCGGAAACCGGGCGAACGATCTTCTCGATGTGATCGATGGGGTAGGAAACACGTGTATTCTCTGTCACGCTCTTGTCTGTAAAGTCAATCTTTCCGTCCGCATCCAGCGTCACGTTCTCAAGAAGAGCGTTGCGCTTGATGGCATTGTAGATATCCGGCTCGGAGTCCTTGTCCAGGTCGATCACCTTTGCGTAGCATCCGCCCTCGAAGTTGAACACGCCGTTGTCGTCCCAGCCGTGCTCGTCATCGCCGATGAGAAGTCTCTTCGGGTCTGTGGAGAGTGTGGTCTTACCTGTTCCGGAAAGTCCGAAGAAGATTGCTGTGTTCTCGCCGTTCATATCTGTGTTTGCAGAGCAGTGCATGGAAGCGATGCCCTTCAGCGGCAGATAGTAGTTCATCATGGAGAACATACCCTTCTTCATCTCTCCGCCGTACCATGTATTCACGATTACCTGCTCGCGGCTTGTGATGTTGAACATAACGGCTGTCTCTGATCTTAAGCCAAGCTCCTCATAGTTCTCAACCTTTGCCTTGGAAGCGTTGTAAACTACGAAGTCGGGCTCAAAGCTCTCCAGCTCCTCTGCTGTGGGGCGAATGAACATATTGGTAACGAAGTGAGCCTGCCATGCCACTTCCATGATGAAACGGATGGCCATGCGAGTGTCCTTGTTAGCGCCGCAGAAAGCATCTACAACGAAAAGTCTCTTGCCTGAAAGCTCGTTCTTTGCGATCTCTTTCACTGCGTCCCATGCTTCCTGGGAAGCCGGGTGGTTGTCGTTCTTATACTCGTCTGAAGTCCACCATACAGTGTCCTTGGAGTTCTCGTCCATAACAATGTATTTGTCTTTAGGAGAACGGCCTGTGTAGATACCAGTCATAACGTTGACTGCACCCAGCTCGCTGACCTGGCCTTTGTCAAAGCCTTCCAGGTTCGGGTTTGTCTCCTCTTCAAAAAGCATTTCATAGGAAGGATTGTGAACAATTTCTGTTGTTCCGGTGATACCGTACTTAGTTAAATCGATATTTGACATGTTACGCTCAACCTCTTTCTTTCTATAGTATATGTTGCCTGTAATCCGGCAATCCCGATATGCCAACATTATACAGGAAACAGTATGAAAAATCAACAATAAAATGTTAAGAGAGTAACAATGACATGAATTTTTCCATTCTTAATCTTTTATTTTTCTGTTTTTTAAGAAAAACAATGCCGCTTTTCCCGATAAAAAATGCAGGATTTCAAATCAAATCCTGCATTTTCCCACTCTTCAGAAGAAGTTTCCTTCTTCCAGGCCACGTCCCATTTTCTTCATTTTTTCCACAAATATGCTCTTCGTCGCCACCACAGGCTCCTCACCTGCGCTTGCGGGATCACTCCGCCCCCAGAGTAAGGGGCACGTTTTTCAGCCGTTTTTGCTGAATAAAAGGGTCTGTCCGCAGTCCCCTGCTCCAGAACCACGCCTCCTATGAAGAGGATTTTTCTGCATCCTGGCTTTCCTGTATATGATGTCCAAAACCCGCCAAATGTCAGACATTTCAGAAATATGTGGTGTTGGCTTTTTTTGTCCGGACTGCAAACCAGATAAGAGCCGCCATAACGAGCACAATGGCCACAAAAACCGGTATGGCAATGGAGGCCACATAGGTGTTGATCAGCTCCAGTACGCCGTAGACCGCAAGGAGAATCCCCACCAGAAGGAGCTGAGCGGAGGTCATCTTAATGTAGGCCTCCACATCTTTGCACCTCTTCGGATCCTCATCCTTTGGAAGCATGATCCCCTTCGGAATCTGACGTCTCCTGACCATCAGCAGATACCCGTATATACAGTAGATGCCTGCGCCGATCCCCACAATGCCAAAAAAACTTCCCATACTGTTCATATCTATCTGTCCTTCCCTGCTTTTCTCAAAAGGCTGCTATCTGATGCCCAGGATCTCCTCCACTGTCTCCTGCATCTTGTCCGCGTCGCACTCCCTATGGTGGCGGATCTTTGCGTTCAGGATCTCCTTTATGGCATTTGGCATCTCTACCCCGGAAATGCGCTCCAGCTCCGGCAGCAGCTCCAGCTCCTCCTTCTGGCTGTACGCCTCTTTGCCGATGGCCGTAAGGACGCTCTTCACAAATTTGTAAGGGCTTGCTGTGGAGGCCACCAGGCATTTCGTCCCGTCACCGCTGTCCGCTTTGTAGGCCTGGCAGACATGGGCAGCCACGGCTGTGTGCGTGTCCATCACGTAGCCTGTCCTCTCATAGATCTCTCGGATCGTCTCAGCTGTCTCCTCCTCTGTGGCATAGCCTGCCGCAAAGTCAGAGAGCTGCTCTCTCATCTCCTCTGTGATGGTATATCTGCCCTCTGTCTGAAGCTGTCTCATGAGCTCTGCATCCGCCTTGCCGTCCCGGCCGCAGATCTGGTAGATAAGCCTCTCCAGGTTGCTGGAGATAAGGATGTCCATAGAAGGTGAGGTAGTCAGCATGAATTCCCGGTTCCTGTCGTATGTTCCTGTCTGGAAGAAGTCAAAGAGCACCTTATTCTCGTTTGAGGCGCAGATCAGCTTCCCTACGGGCAGTCCCATGTGCTTTGCGTAGCAGGCAGCCAGGATGTTCCCGAAATTGCCAGTGGGGACAGTGATGTTGATCTTCTCCCCCTCCTCGATCTCTCCATTTTCCAGGAGCTTGCCGTAGGCGTACACATAGTACACAATCTGGGGCACAAGGCGCCCGATATTGATGGAGTTGGCAGAGGAGAACTGGCAGCCCTTCCGGGCAAGCTTTCCTGCCAGCTCCTGATTTCCAAAGAGCTCCTTCACACCGCTCTGGGCATTGTCAAAGTTGCCGTGTATAGCCACCACGTCCACATTGTCCCCCTTCTGGGTCACCATCTGCAGCTCCTGCACGCGGCTCACCCCGCCCTGGGGATAGAATACAATGATGCGGGTCCCCTCCACGTCCGCAAATCCGGCCATGGCGGCTTTCCCCGTATCCCCGGAGGTGGCGGTGAGGATGACGATCTCGCCCTCCACTCCGTTCTTCTTCGCCGCTGTGGTCATCAGGTGGGGCAGAATGGAGAGGGCCATGTCCTTGAAGGCGATGGTGGGGCCGTGGAACAGCTCCAGATAGTAGGTGTCGTCCACCTTCGCGATGGGGGCGATCTCCTCTGTGTCAAACTTGCTGTCGTAGGCCCTGGCGATGCAGGCTTTCAGCTCCTCCTCCGTGTAGTCTGTGAGGAACTCCTTCATCACTGCGTAGGCTGTCTCCTGGTAGGTCATCCCCTTCAGCTCCCCTAAGGACACCGGGAGGGCCGGAATCCTCTCGGGGACAAAGAGTCCGCCGTCGTCCGCAAGCCCTTTTAAGACCGCCTGGGAGGCTGTGGCTGTGATCTTCGGGTTTCTCGTGCTCATGTACTGTAAATTCATGTTCTTCACCTTTCTACCTCTTCCTCTTTTGAGAAAAGGATTGCTCTATGCTTCCTTCCTGCTCCGAAACAGGATAAACAGGACTGCGCTCACTGCCATCAGTATGGGATAATACAGATAGGGCAGGATGTCAAAGGGTGTCAGCGCCGTCAGTGTAGCCGCCGACAGAAGCTGGGCCCCGTAAGGGATCAGCCCCTGCCCCACGGAGGTAAATATATCCAGCAGGGAGGCGGACCGTCTGGGCGAGACGCCGTACTCCTCGCAGATTTCCTTTGCAATGGGCCCCGCCATGACAATGGCCACCGTATTGTTGGCCGTGCAGGCGTCCACAAGGAGAGCCAGCCCTGCGATGCCGAGCTCCGCCCCCTTCTCCCCCTTGATCATCCTGTGGATCCACTGGAGGATAAAATGGATGCCGCCGTACTCCTTCACAAGAGACACAATGCAGGCCACGATAATGGAGATGACCGTAATGTCATACATGCCGATGACGCCGCTGATTTCCTGTCCGCCTATAACTGTGTTCCCGCCGATGGCCAGAAAGATCTGATCCCAGGCGAGACTGCCCGTGGCGATCCCCACCACCACGGAGAGGATGGTGCCGCCGATCAGCACCACGAACACATTGATCCCTATGAGGGCCCCCACAAGAACCAGCACATAGGGCACTACCCTCCATATGTTGAAGGAGAGATCCTCCATTACCATGGCGTTGCCGTCTCTTGTGATAAACAGGAAGATGAGCACTGTGAGGATAGCAGCCGGGAGCACGATGAGAAAGTTCTCCCGGAATTTGTCCTTCATCTCACAGCCCTGTGTCTTTACCGCCGCGATGGTAGTGTCTGAGATCATGGACAGGTTGTCTCCAAACATAGCGCCGCAGACTACAGCGCCGATGCAGATAGCCATGGCAAAGCCGGTCTTCTCGCTGATGCCCACAGCGATGGGCGCCAAGGCAGCGATGGTTCCCATGGAGGTGCCCATGGACACGGAAATAAAGCATCCGATGACGAAAAGTCCGGCCACCGCCACGCCAGGCGGCAGAACGGAGAGCCCCAGGTTTACCGTGCTCTCCACCCCGCCGGCCGCTGTCACAGCGCCGGAAAAGCCTCCTGCGCAGAGGAAGATAAGACTCATGGTGATGATGTTGTCGTCTCCCACTCCCTTTGCGATGATATGGATCTTCTCGTCAAAGCTGACCTTTCTGTTCTGCAGAAATGCCACACACAGGGCGATGAGAAACGCCACGATGGTGGGCATGGAGTAAAAATCCCCCGTCAGCACGCCCGAGCCCAGGAAGATCACAAGGAAAACTCCGATGGGCAGAAGGGCGACTGCTCTTCCTTTCTTTTCCATAACAATAACTGTATCCTTCTATAAATTTTATTTTTTATTGTTGTTTGTATAGTTTACCAGGCCGCCGGCAGCGATGATCTTCTGCATGAACTCCGGGAAGGGCTGTCCCTGGAACTGGGTTCCCTTTGTCCGGTTGTAGATCATTCCGCTGTCAAAGTCCACTTCCACCTGATCGCCGTCCTCGATGTTCTGAGCCGCCTCGGGACATTCGATGATGGGCAGTCCGATGTTGATGGCGTTCCTGTAGAAAATCCTGGCAAAGGTCTCCGCAATGACGCAGCTCACGCCCGCTGTCTTCAGGCAGAGAGGCGCGTGCTCCCTGGAGGAACCGCATCCAAAGTTCTTGTTCGCCACAATCAGGTCGCCGGGCTGTACCTTATTCACAAAATCCGGGTCAATGTCCGCCATGGCGTGACTTGCCAACTCCTGGGGGTCAAATGAATTCAGGTATCTGGCCGGGATGATCACGTCTGTGTCCACGTTGTCTCCGTATTTAAAAACTCTTCCTTCTGCTTTCATTAGTTTTCACCTACTTTCTCTGGATTAGCGATGTAGCCCGCGATGGCGCTTGCCGCCGCTGTCTCCGGCGATGCCAGGTAGATGAGGGAGTCCACGTGTCCCATTCTGCCGACAAAGTTCCGGTTTGTGGTGGAAACGCACTTCTCTCCTGCTGCCAGGACGCCCATGTGTCCGCCCATGCAGGGTCCGCAGCTTGGTGTATTAAAAGCACATCCGGCATCGATAAAGATGTCAACAAGACCTTCGTCAATGCACTGCTTGTAGATCTTCTGGGTGGCCGGGATGACCATGACGCGCACATCCGGGTGCACCTTGTGTCCCTTTAAGACAGCCGCCGCCCTACGCATGTCCTCCATCCGTCCGTTTGTACAGGAACCGATAACCACCTGATCGATCTTGATGGGCTCCATAGCCTCCACCTCATCAATGGTCCTGGCGTTCCCCGGAAGGTGCGGGAATGCCACTGTGGGGCGCACCTTACTGAGGTCGATCTCCACCACGTCCTCGTACACCGCATCCTCATCCGCTGTATAGATCTTATACTCTTTGTCAGAGTGCTCCTTGATGTAAGACTCCGCCAGAGCGTCCACCGGGAAGATGCCGTTCTTTGCGCCCGCCTCGATGGCCATGTTTGCCATGGTAAAGCGGTCGTCCATGGACAGGCTTGCGATGCCGTCCCCTGTGAACTCCATGGATTTATAGAGAGCACCGTCCACGCCGATCCTTCCGATGATATGGATGATAATGTCTTTACCGCTGACATATTTGGACGGCTTTCCGGTCAGCACGAACTTGATGGCGCTTGGCACCTTGAACCAGATCTGTCCTGTGGCCATTCCTGTGGCAATGTCCGTGGTTCCCATTCCTGTAGAAAATGCTCCCAGAGCTCCGTATGTACAGGTGTGGGAGTCCGCGCCGATGATACACTCTCCTGCCACCACGATACCCTTCTCAGGCAGGATGGCATGCTCAATGCCCATCTGTCCCACCTCATAGTAGTGGGTCAGCTCCTGCTCCCTGGCAAATTCCCGCAGAGCCTTTGCGTTCTCCGCGGATTTGATGTCCTTGTTGGGAGTGAAATGGTCCGGTACCAGCACCACCTTGTCCCTGTCATATACTTTATCAGCCATCTGCTTAAATACCGGGATCGCCATAGGACCCGTGATATCATTCGCCATGACTACATCCAGATCCGCCATGATGAGCTGGCCTGCTTCCACATGATCCAGCCCCGCATGAGCGGCCAGTATTTTCTGTGTCATTGTCATACCCATGATCGTATGCCTCCTTCGTTTTCTCTTAACCCTAAATGGTCTTAACCGTTATTTTACCATGATAAAGTGTCAAGCGCAATAATCAATCCTTATCCTCTTTTATGGCTCCTCTTCTGCGGGCGCAGCCGCAGCCTACGCCTTCCGCTCCGTCAGGGGAAGCCGGATCCTGACGGCAAAGCCTCCCCGGGCGCTGTGGCCGACCTCCATGTCCCCGCCGTGTACCTGGGCGATCTGGCGGACAATGAGGAGGCCCAGGCCGTGCCGCTGTCCGGTCACGTTTTCATCACACATCATGTAGTGGGGCGCGTTATTTAACTCCTCCAGCTTCTCCTCCGTGATGCCGGCCCCGTCATCCTCCACAGCGACAGAGCAGGTGGTCTCCTGCCGCTCCACCGTGACATAGATGGAGCAGCCCTCCGGGTTGTGGTTCATGCTGTTCTGAATGAGATTGCCGGCCGCTCTCGCCAGGAGAGCGGCATCCGCATACACAAAGCAGGGCGCCGCATCCTCCCTGGTCAGCCATTCTATGGGATATTTCCCCTCCGCGTCCATGTTCAGGAAGTCCACCACCGTCTTTCGCATGAGAGCTACCAGGCTGACCTGCTCCCTGTCCACGGGCTGCATGTTGTACTCCAGCTTGGAGGCCAGGTTCAGGTCGTTGATGAGATTTTTCATCCGCTGGCTCTGGCGGCAGATGACCTGCGCTTTCCGCCGCTCCTCCTCCGTAAGTCCCGGGCTGTCCGCCAGCTGAGCGGCGTAGCCCATGACCATGGAAAGAGGGGTGCGGATATCGTGGGAGACGCCGGCGATCCAGTTGGCCCGGGCCGTCTCTTTTTTTCGCAGCTCCCGGTTTCTTGTCTGCAGGATCTCCGAGGTCTTGTTCACGCTCTGGGCGATCTCAGACAGAAGCCCCTTCCTGCGGATGTAGGCGGTCCGTCCCCGGGAGAGCTGCTCAATGCCGTCCACAATGGGGCCCACAGACTTCAGAAGCTTCATGTCCGTCACCAGGTAGATGAGGATGATCACAATGATGTCCGCCAGGATGACGGCTGCGGCAAAGGGAATGAGGTCTTTGATAAGCCCCATATCCCAGGCCGGGTACATGTGCTTCCAGAAGGAATCCCTCGGATACCCCGCCACCACCACATCCTCGCCCCGGCTGGCCGGAAAGGTAGGGTAATCCTGCACATAGCCCCTTGTGAGGGAGGCGATGTCCGAGGCTCTGTAGGAGAGGGGCACCTCGGCCGGAAGGTTCTCCGTGTGCCAGACCACCTGTCCGGTGCCGCTCTGGATGAGCATGGCCCATGCTCCCGCCTGCTTCAGGCTCTCCTGCACCTGGGGAGAGAGGGAGTAGCCATCCTCCGTCTCAGAGAGCCCCTCCGCCACCTCCTCCGCCATGGTGTAGGGAGAGCCGTTGCTGCTGTATTTCACAGTAAAAGAAAAAAGGATAACCAGATCCAGCACCGGCAAGAGCAGGCAGACAAGAAACATGCCCACCACCAGCCGGCGCAGAAGCTTCAGCGCATTTTTCATCTATCTTCCCTCCACTGTCAGCTTGTATCCCAGGCCCTTCACTGTGACCAGCGACTCCGGGTGGGAGGGATCCCTCTCTATCTTCTCCCGGATCCTGCGGATATGGGCCATGAGGGAATTCTCGTAGCCAAAGGGATTGTCTCCCCAGGCCGCCTCGCAGAGAGCATCGATGGTTACGATCTTCCCCGCATTCCTGCACAGGGCGGATAGGATCTCAAACTCCTTGGCTGTCAGGGAAATACGCTCTCCCTCTTTCACCACCTCCGCCCGCTGGAAATCAATCTGGCTGCCGGCAAGGCGGACAAGGGGTGTCTCGTTCTTATAGCTTCTCCTCAGGATCACTCCCACCCGCAGGATCAGTTCCCTGGGGAGGAAGGGCTTGACCATGTAATCGTCGGCCCCCAGCCCCAGGCCCCTGAACTTGTCCTCGTCCTCACCCCGGGCCGTGAGGAAGAGCACCGGGTAGTCCCCCATTTTCTTCAGCCTCTCAAACAGGGAAAAGCCGTCCCCGTCAGGCAGCATCACATCCAGGATGGCCAGCTCCGGCTGAAAATCCGCAGCCGCCTCCAGGGCCTCCCTCACGGTCCCGGCCCTCCGGATATGGAGGTATCCTTCCTCTTTTAATATAGAACAAACCATGTCCAGCAGCTCCTCCTCATCGTCCACAAGAAGGATACGCTTGCCCTTCAGATATTCTGTGTCCATAGTTTTCATTTCCTTTCCTGCTCTGTTTTTGATGAAAGTGTATCACAGTGTGGTTATTATACCATGGCCGCACAGCGGCCACGGGCCTCTGGCTGATGCGCAGCGGATTTCTGCGGTTCCGCAGAAACCGCTTTATGCGCAGGTACAATGACCACGATGTGGTCATTATACCATATTTCCACGCTCTCACTCCATCGCTTCCCTCTTTGTAAGGTAAATGTAAGGCAGAGGAAATGTGCCTGTAAGGATGGCCCGGTACAATAGAGCCAGAAAGACAAAGGAGGCACACAAAGCTATGAAACCGATCATCGAGACACATGAACTGACAAAGACTTACGGAAATTTCACAGCCGTCTACCGGCTGAACCTTCATATAAGGAAGGGAACTGTATACGGATTTCTCGGGCCAAACGGGGCCGGAAAGTCCACCACCATGAAAATGTTCCTGGGGCTTGTGCGCCCCACAGTCGGCACATTCACCGTTGACGGGATGTCCTACCCCAGGGACCGGATGGAGATTTTGCGAAAGACCGGCTCCCTCATCGAAGAGCCCTCCTTCTACGGCAATCTGACAGGCCGGGAAAATCTGGACCTGATCCGCCGCATCCTTGGGCTTAAGCCCTCCGCTGTGGAGGACGCCCTGGAGCTGACAGGCCTGACCCGGTTCGGAGATCGCCCGGCAAAGAAATACTCCCTCGGCATGAAGCAGCGGCTGGGCCTTGCGGGAGCCCTCATCGGCCGCCCGCCCCTTCTCATCCTCGACGAGCCCACCAACGGGCTGGATCCGGTGGGCATCCATGAGATACGCACCCTCATCCGGTCCCTGCCCGGGAAGATTGGCTGCACGGTCCTCGTGTCCTCCCACCTCCTGCCGGAGATTGAGCTCATGGCGGACGACGTGGGGATATTAAACCGGGGCCATCTCCTCTTTGAGGGGAGCATGGAAAAGCTGCGGGAGACGGCGGCCATGAAGGGGCTCCCCTCCGACAATCTGGAGGAGACCTTCCTGGCGCTGGTGGATGAAGACAACAGGAAACGGAGGCCTATGTGATGACGATTGGTATCGAACTGAAAAAACTGAAATCCACAGGATTTTTTACATCCTTTTTTGTGGGAGGCCTGGTGGCGGCCCTCGTGCCCATAGCCAACACAGGGTTTCGGACAGAGCTTTTCACCTCCCTGGAGGGCTCGCCCCTGTCCATCCTCCTTAACGCCAACCTGCAGATGGTGACCATGCTGAACCTGATCCTTATCATCTGCGGCGCCTGCCTGATGTACCACACAGAGTACGCGGACCACGCCATCCGCAGGATGCTGACCCTGCCCCTCAGAGGAGAGTCCCTGTTTTTCGGGAAGGCTCTCCTCCTGACTCTGGGATTTTTATTTCTCCTGGCCCTGGAGAGCGCTTCCTACGCCTTCTGCACCATGCACTGGTTTGAGATGACAGGAGATTTTATCCCGGAGCTTTTGAAAAATATGGGATTTGCCGCTCTCCTCACACTGCCCACCCTGCTCTTTATGCTGCTGGTGGCCTCCGCCTGCCAGAGCATGTGGGTGAGCCTTGGCATCGGCGTCATCTTCATGTCCATGGGAACCGTCCTGCCGGAGGGCCCCTTCCTGCTCACGCTGGTTCCCTTTGTCACGCCCTTTAGGGACCTGGCCAGCGCGGGAAGCGACTGGACCGCCTACGCCGCCGCATCGGGTGCGGAGCTTCTGCTCTTTGGCCTGATCGCCTGTATTTTTATCCGCATAAGGAGGTACTCACTATGAATTTATTTACACTTACTGCTGCCGAGGTCAAAAAAATCCGGCGCTCCTTTATCCTTCCCCTTCTCTTTGTTCCCCTGGTGATCCTGTGGATCCCCAATATCATCAACGCGGACATGAGCCTCACACCTGTGATGGCGGGCATCACGCCGGGGAACAATTTTTTCATCCAGAGCTTTATGGGCTTTGCCTGGTTCATCTTTCCCGCCAGCATCATCGTGTGCACAGTCCTTTTGCAGCAGCTGGAACAGAAAAACAAGGGGCTCCTGAAAATGCTGGCGCTGCCCATAAGCCCCAGGCTTCTGTGCCTTGCCAAGTTCCTTGTCCTTGTGCTCCTGGCCCTTGTCCAGGCAGCGGCCATGACGGGGCTCTACTTCCTCTGCGCCCGGATTGCCTCCTCCTACGTGAACGCTGATCTGACGGCTCAGACCGGCATGGTGCTGAAGGTATCGGGAACGCTCTTTCTCTCCTCCCTGC
Organism: Clostridium sp. BSD2780061688st1 H5; assembly: GCF_005845155.1. NCBI lineage: Bacteria > Bacillati > Bacillota > Clostridia > Eubacteriales > Clostridiaceae > Clostridium > Clostridium sp. BSD2780061688st1 H5. The sequence continues at coordinate 87,820 of NZ_SPGT01000005.1, forward strand.
CCATGATGTCTCTGTACTGGCTGATGTCCGTCTGCCTGACCACGCCTGTGTTCTCCATCGGACTGGGGCTGGCCACCATGGTTTCCTCCGTGCTTCTGCTGAACACGAAAATCTGGTTCCTCTACCCGCCCTGCTACCCCTTCTATGTAGTCACATCAAACTACATGAAGCTGTCCACAAACCCGGACAGCACTATCGACCTGGTTCCCTGGATCCCTGCGGCGGCAGCCATATCCATCCTGTGCCTGCTCATCGCCTGTCTGGCCTTCGGACACGGGGAGAGAAAATAAAGGAATAAGGAAAACAAAACCAAGAACGAAAAAGGAGTGATATTACTATGCGTACCCCCAAGACAGACCCGACAAAGGCGGCCATCCTGACCGCCCTCTGCGCCATCATGGTCTTTATCCCATGGACCATCCTTCCCCTCCGCACCCAGCCCTGGGCGCTGGAGATCCCGGCCGCCGGCATAATCATAGCATGCTATGCGATTTTCATGATATTTTCCGGTATTTTTACTCTTGTATGTTACACAAAATACCAGGTACAGAACACACTGATGAAAATCTGTGTGGTCATCAATCTCATCTACGCCATCTTCGGGGTAGTGGCCCTGGGGATGATGGCAGCAACGGCGGCGTGACAGCGGCGTGACAAAGGCGGCCGGAGCTGTCCGGCAGGTAAGACCCTTTCATCTTTTATATAAGAAGCTCAGGCAGTCCGGTGGCTGCCTGCGCTTCTTATACACAGTTCCCTGTCATTGCTTTATATCGCTACTTTACTTCGACTATTTTACTTCGCTGAGCCTCTCCTTCAATTCGAATATCTTTTGCTCAATGCTTTTTATCACCTCGACAAACACTTCATCGGTATTCCCAGTGGGGTCCTCAAGCCCCCAGTCCTCCCTGTGTTTGCAGGGCAAATACGGACAATTCACGTTGCATCCCATTGTGACCACGACATCAACCGGAGGGATGTCAGACAGAAGCTTACTCCGCTGGGTCTTCTCCATGTCAATCCCATAGAGCTGTTTCATGATGCGCACAGCATCCTGGTTGATCTTAGGTTTTGTCTCAGTCCCTGCGGAATAGCTCTCAAATACATCCGAAGCATAATATTTTCCGAGAGCCTCGGCAATCTGGCTTCGGCAGGAATTATGCACACAGATAAATGCTACTTTTGTCATCGCAAAGTCTCTCCTTTAATTCAATTGTTTTGCCTCTGTCGGCGTCTCATGATTGGCAGCCTTTCTTTCGAAGCCGCAGCTCAATCTTTTGCTCAGCAGCTATCCTTTTCAGTACCTCTGCAGCGTGCCGGCTTTTCTCCTTATCCGACAGTTCATCCAGGTCTGCCTCTTCTTTAATCTGCGACAGAAATTCCCCCCAGAATTTACGGCCTTTTTTCTATGATGTAGGACTGCAGGCTTTTTTGGCAGCCATTCTTCTCATAAAATCCTTCCACCCCCGGTTGAGCTCCAAAAAACAGCATGCTGGGAGTGTTCTCCCGGGCCAGCTCAAGAAGCCTGCTGCCTATCCCCTTTTTCTGATACTCAGGAAGTACGAGCAGCTCTGTGATCGTCCCGAAAAAGTAGCCATCTGTGAGAATGCGCAGGCAGCCGATAAGCTTTCCATCATCGTAAGCTGTGATATTCAGCGTCCTGGACAGAGCCTGCCGCGTGCGTTCCATATCATAATCTCCCTGCCAGACCTGATTTACAAAGTCCAGGAAAACGGAAGCCGTGAGCTTCCTGTCGTCTACTACGTATTCCATCTGTCTCCTCCGTTATATGTCATTCTTTTGCGAAAACTGTACTAGAGCCAAACAAGCCAAACCTATCCCCAACATACTGACTGCACTGCGGGTTTCAAGTTCGTTTATAAATGACAGAACAACAACTGCAATACCCATTGCCAACGCGATGCCCTTCAGTGCAATATTAACAATTTCAGAGCCCTTATGGTTGTCGTCTGTATTCTCTCTCATCTCTTCCTTTACCTGCATGAGTTCGTCAATAGACACATTGAAAATTTCGGCGAGTTTGGGGAGCGAATTTACATCCGGAAAAGATAAATCTCGTTCCCATTTTGATACAGCTTTATCTGTAACGCCCATTTTCTCAGCCAGTTCAAGCTGGGTCATACCTTGCTCTTTACGGAAGGCTGCAATCATAGATCCAAAAGTTTGTTTTTTCATTGTGTTTACACTCCTTTGATTTGATGACTGCATAATATCATTTCCTCCATTCTATACTCAACCAACTGCTGGTTTAGTTCTCTCGTCCGATAGTTTATAGACAGTTTAGCAGCCAGCATTGATAAATCAGGGTATCCTTTTACTATCCAACATACAATATCCCCTCCGTAAATTCCAATTTTCCGTCCAACACCATAGGCTTTGCTATACTTTTCTTATAGGAAAATACAGATAGCCCTTTCCTGTTGCCGGATCAGTATAGTCGTGAACTGCTCCTGCCAGAGACATACCCGCCTCATTCATCTGTCCGAGGGTTTCTTCAAACGCTCCCTTATAGTTTTCGGCAACTATATACTCATAGCTTGGTATTGTCCACTTAGTCCATCCATCAGGAGCTTCCGCATGGTCCACGCATTCCACTCCTGCCAGATACAATCCTTTGCTAAATCCATCCTCCCACGGTTTAAATGAGCGGGAAATATCAGACATAGCGCCCCATATTCCTACAATCCCCCCGTTCGAGTCCCTCTTTGCCAGATGTGCCACTTCGCTAAAATGACCATTTGCATCATCCCACAATTTCTGGATAAATCCCTCACCGTCCGATGTTGATCCCTCTTTCCCAATGACAGCAAATTCTTCCTTTATCACCTTAACCATTCTTATCCCTCCTCAAATCACAATTCATCTTTTTGTATAGATTAAATCCGTCATACCATTGTACGATCGTGTTTTAAGCAGCCTTAACTTGATTTCACGGTCAGTCTTTTCAAAAAGCCGAATACCTGAACCCAGAATTGTTGGGATAACAGTAATATGATAACAGTCAACCATATCTTCTCTGACCAGCTGCTGGACCAGGTTTGCCCCGCCACATATCCAAATGCCTTTTCCGCCTTCTTCTCTCAGTTTTTTGAGCAGCAGGGCGGGGTCCTCATTGGTAAAATGGATTTTATCAGAAGATGCTTTGGGGCTGTGCGTCACAACATAGGTTGTAAGGTCGTTATAAACCCACTCTTTTGGCGAAAGCTCCGTAACAATCTGATGATAGGTATTCCAGCCCATTATTACCGTATCGATATCTTTCACAAATTCAGAATATGCGTCAACGTTCTCATCCTCATTGCCCTGTCCGGCCAGCCAGTCAACGCTGCCCTTACTGTCTGCGATATATCCGTCAAGGCTCATCGCTATGAACAAACTGATTTTTTTCATAAGCTCTCCTATCGCGTCACAGATGGAAAATTATCTGTGGATATACATTCTTGTCACACTGGATCCGTCCTCATCCCAAACCATGCAAAAAAATTCCCAGCCATATCTCTCATAGAAGGTTGTATGGTCTGTGATCAGATAAAGCGGGGCTATCCCCTTAGACTTCATATCCTTTACAACTATGTCAAGTAAGCGCCCTGCAATTCCCTGACAGCGGTACTCCTTCTCCGTATACACCGCACACACATTGGGCGCAAGGTCTTTCCTGTCGTGAAAATCATTTTCAATGACTCCAAGACCGCCCACAATATGTCCGCCATCCAGGCAGAGATACCAGCCATATTCGGTTTCATGATCAAGATAGGCTTCCATGTGCATCCAATTTCCCTTTACTTTACAAAAACCAGTTCATGGGATTTAACAATTCCAGGAAAAAGCTCAGGAAAGTATCCCAAAACTTTTCTTTGGCATATGTTTTCCCTTTTCTCACACAAAAAAGCGCCCGCACAAATGAAATCAGCATAATGACCGGAATATATATGATCAATACCAAAATAATGACCAGGAACACTTTCATAGAATTTTCACCTGCTTTTCCATCACATCATATCCCCAAAAATCTCCAGTACAACCCTGGCAGGATGAAAGGACAAACAGCCAGCTTATCTTATTTTTATATATCGTCACTGTACCGGTGACATTTTACTCCACCGAAGCTTTCTGGTTTCTGATTTTTTTAATGTTGTAGTTCATCAGGTGCCTTCCCAGATTTCTATATAGAAAGGCCTTGAAAGCCGACATTTCCTGATGATGCTCTTTCAGCAAGTCATCCGGGCAGTCATAGATCCCGAAATCCTGATTGATCCCCTCGCTTTGAATGTAAGTATTATTTCGATTGAAATCAATCACCGGATTGTGAAAATCCTTTACCGCAACGCCATATCCGCAAAAAGCGCCCCGGCAGCCGGCGTTTATCTCCTGCAGCCGGGAAAGATACTGTTGATCCAGGATAAACGCCTCAAGCTCGTACCAAACACCCTCCAGGTAAACCTCCACCCAGCTGTGAAAAATATTTTCAGGTGCATTTTTGTATACGATACCAGTCATTGCGCCTCTTTGCAGTTTTTTATCGATCGTGAACCCATGTACCCGGCAGGGAACCCCCACGCCGCGCAGCAGCGCCATAAAAAGGGTTCCTTTTGTATTGCACTGCCCATATCCATCAGACAAAACTCTCGACGCCGGAATACTGTCATCCACGTTGTATCCAAATAAAATTTCATCGCGGACAAAATCATATATCTTCCTGATACGATGATACGCATCCGCATTTTCCCATTGTCTGTCACTTATCAACCTCTGTATGTTTGCAGCCAAAAAGTTTAACATAGGAGTTTCTCTCAGGTATTGCTCCATAGACTTTACTTCCCTTTACAAAGACTCACACTGCTCCCAACCCGGAGCTACCCCTCTTCCGCGTCAGAAAAATCCCGGCTGCTGCCCCCGCAAGGACAAACGGCGCCAGTCTGACAAACAGCCACTCAAACGCATGAAAAACCACTCCGGCAACACTCAGTTCCGGGTCACTGTAATCCCAGCCCAGGTATGGACTGTTTAGCGCGGCCAGGGCAGCAAAGATGAGCACGATGACCGCGCACAGGCCAAGAAGCAGTCCCCGGAGTATTTTTCGCGCCGCATCCTTCCTCCGGGCGAGCTGCAAATTGATCGTCTCCAGCTTTTCGCAGATTGCCTTTAAATCGTCGGCCTCCGGCCTGGCAACCGTTTCTCCAAGCAAAGTGCTCACTGGAGTTTCCAGCACTTCCGATATGGAGATCAGCATGTCGGCATCTGGAACAGACAACCCATTTTCCCACTTGGAAATGGTCTGGCGCACCACGTTCAGCCTGACGGCAAGCTCTTCCTGGGAAAGCCCCTTCGACTTTCTGATGATTTTTATGTTTTCATTCAGCATCTGGATAACCTTCTTTCTTTTTTGTTGTTATCGTTATTGTATGAAAAACCGGCCGTTGCCGCAAGCAACACGCGCTAACATGCCCCGTCTATCCTCCTGACTGTATTGGCCGTTCTGATCGTCAGTCTTCCGGCAATGCCAGAGCTTGCCGTTTTTGACCACCAGTTTGTCTTTTGGTAATCCTTTCGGACAAAGGACCAGAAGACGGCGTTTTTGTAATCCATGACCCGCTCCAAGCCTTCTTTTGGCTCCCCAATCTCACGGAGCACATCCGTAAATGTAAGCGGCGGCAGTATAAAAATGAGGTTATCATAGATGTCTTGATTTTCATCGCCCCACCAGTCAGGTGCATGCTGCAGAATATCCTCCAGCTCCTCACCGGAAATAACAAATACCGGGACATTTACCCCAAACTCATCTTGCACCATCTCTTCAATCTGCCCTGCCAGCCTGCCCGTATCGCCCTCCTTACAGGAGAAAACCACGTTCCCACTGTTCAGGTATGTCTTCACTCCTCCAACCCCCAGCTTTTCAAAGCCCTTCTTCAGATCTGCCATTGGGATCTTGTTTTTACCGCTTACGTTGATACCGCGCAGAAATGCGGCAAATCTTTTCTCATCTTCCATAAGATTCCTCCTTTTCCTCAGCCTCTCATCACTTATCCGCCCTTACATGGATGCGTCGGAAGGTTTCAAAACAGGTCCCATCTGCCTGCAACGCCCTCTCCAGCATAGCCCTGACAACCTCATCGCGAAACTTTTCCTTTGCTCCCTCGGGAAGAACCTTGATAAAAGGCACGATGCTGGGCTGGTCTATCCTCCTGATCATCTCATCCGCATCGGAGAAAAATCTGTCTCTGTTGACCTCAGTAATACCATAGGAAGAAAAGCCGGAGGCGACCACTGTCTTTGCATACTCCTCCCTGGACGGCATATACCAGGGCCACTCAAACTCTTTAAAATACTGCCTGTACTCTTCGCTTTCCATTTCTTTGCGGATGACAGCAAAGAAGTTGGAACAGTTTCCGTCCCCTGCAAAATCCCACAGGAGGCGGCCGCCATCCTTTAATGCCCTGAATGAGTTTTTAAGGAGTCTGCCGTGATCCTTGACCCAGTGGAGCGCCGCATTGGAAAAAATGACATCAAACTCGTTCTGAAAATCCATGTCGTTTATATCCATCTGCACAAACGTCAGGTTCGGCTTTGACCGGCTTTGCGCCTCGGCGATCATTCCCGCAGACGCGTCTATTCCCACAACTTTTCCATCCGGCACCAGCTCTGACAGCTGCTCTGTCAGCACGCCGTCTCCGCAGCCCAGATCCAGTATTTTCTCATCGCCCCGCAAAGATAATTCTCCAATCAGGCTGCTGCCCCACTCCTTCTGGTGTCTGGACGCTTTTTTGTATTTTTCTCCGTCAAATTCAAATGTACGACTCATAATACTGCAATCACCTCCGACTCAAAATACTGTTCCTGAAATTCCACCCGGGCTTCTATCTCCTCCGCCGAAAATGTCTGTCCCTCCGGCGCTGCCACCCATTTATCCTCCACATCGTCACGGCGGTGGATGATGGCAATGACTCTGCCTGTAAATTCATTTACAGGGACATCCACGCCCAGGATATAGACGTCCTGTTCCTCTCCATCAGCAGCCATAACCCCTTTCACATATCCATAGTTGACAGGATAGCAGATATCCGGATGCTTCGGATGACAGCTCCCCAGAGGTCTGTCCACCGTCACTTTCACGATTTTTCCCAGCATGCTCCTCTCCCTCGATATTCGTTTCTATTTATCCGATGCATTATATATGTAGCAGATCGCCATACGGCGAACCCCCATCCAGAACAGTCCCATACGTGTCCACCCATGCAGGAATGTATCCGCATCTTGACGCCACCATCTGGGAACCTATATTGGTCACCGAAGCCGAATAAAAGGGAACCATATCCCGCTTCAGGAGCTCACGGGTCAGCTTTGCCACCAGGTATGTCCCCATTCCGGAATTTCTGTATTCCGGCAGGACATCCACTCCCACTTCCCACAGGCCCTCCGGTGACACTGGCGCCGCCCCGGACACACCGATAATTTTATCGTGATCTCTTGCAATGTATGCAGCCCTCGTGGGTGTATACCCCCTGTCATCAAAAGCCAGAGAATTGTCAAATCCCTGCAGGCCCTTCAGCGAAAAAATTTCGTCTCCGTAAAGGAAGGTACTGTCAAAGGCTGCCGGCGCCAGCACTTCGCCTCTGTCATTCCGGTCCGGCACATAGTGGATCGTCTGTCCGTAAACCAGCGGCAGCTCAAAAATCTCATCTCTGCTTTTGTTCTCCACCAGGGTCCTTACCCGTCCGGCCAGATCCTTTGACGTGCAGACAACCACCGTGTCTCTGTACGCCATGATCTTAATACAGGGCCGGTTAGCCGTCCCATGGACGGTATAGACGACGCCGCCCGCATGCAGCCTGGATGGGCTGCACCAGTATTCCCTGGCCAGGTATTCCTCCACTTTATTTGTTATTATCTCTCTCAAAGTTTACCGCTCTCCCGTTTTAATAAAATGGATCAGCTCTTCCACATCTTCAAAGTCATCGTAATCCCCGAATACGCCTTCCCGGTGGTATACAACCCCGTTTTTTTCATTTCTCTCAAGGCAGTCCAGCAATTCTTCCACGCCGTATCGCCTGATGAACAGTGTAAACCCATAGGGCTTGATTTTCCCGAGCAGCCCCTTTTTGCAGTCCCGGTCACACTCAGAGCAGTGAGAAATGCCTTTCTCCAGAGTACATTTCCTATTCTCACACCAGTCCTTATCCGGACATTCTCCAGAATTGCAGCCATGACAGCTTGTATTCTCCCCGCAGAGACAGCAGGCAAGACCGCATCTTGCTATTCCCAGTTCCCGTTTCATATCCAGTTTCTCCTTTTATCTCTTATTATCTCTCCCTGTGAGCAGTGATAATGGTGTAGCTGTGTGCGTTTACAGTTATGATACAATGGTCTGCCTGCACATACCAGTTTTTTCCTCTTCGAGTGATAAGGGCATCGTCAGAGCTGATCTTTTCTGTACACCAGTCCACTACACAGTTAGTCTTTATCGTTCTGTCAACCTGATAATCCTTGGACGGTGATACCTCTGTACGGCCACAAAGGTCAGGCAGCATAAAGCCGCAAACACAGAGGCTCCCAGACAGACCGTGGCAGCTCCCTGGTTTGTCAGCTTCCGTTCTATTCAATCTCAAATAGGAACTTCTCATAGTCCTTCACATAGTATCTGATGTTCTTCCTTCCTCTCTCGATGATGGTGTGCCCCTCTGCTTCCAGCTTCTCTTTCTGGGCTTCAACGCCTCCGGGATATTTCGCGTTCAGTTCCCCCTTTGCCTTCAGGGTCCGCCAGTAAGGCGTCTTGTCTTCACGGCGCTGATGGCTGGCCCAGGCCGCGATAGATACGAAGATCCCGGCTGTGATGGGGTCTGTAAAATCAGCGTTGTTCTTTTTTGCCAGGTATTCCCTGACGGCGCCGACCGTAATCACTTTCCCGAAAGGAACCTTTTTCATAATCTCGTCATAGGTGACCGGCGGAGCAAAATACATCCTCTCCCCGCCGTATTTCTTTATAGTGGCCTCATCCGTGACTATCTGTATTTTGGGCATATCCGTTTCCCTGTGCAGCATTGCGTTAAAATCCTTTTTCTCCTCATTTGCCATGTCCCCCACCTCTTTTTTTCAAAACATCTCCGTGTCTCAGTCTTTGCATACCGGATTAATTTCCTTCCCTCAGATCGATCCAGTATCTCTTCATAACATGTTCCCCCTGCATGATTTCGTTCTCCAGAACGCCGCCATTTTTTAGGATTGATTTTGCCGAGCCTGTATTTTCTTTATCGCATACCATCAACACTTTCCTTATCCCCAGCTTCTTACATTCTTCTAAAGCCAGACTGATCATCTTAGTGGCATACCCTTTTCTTCTTTCGCCAGGTCTTATGCCATCACCGATATGACCGCCATATTGCAGCAGATACTCGTTAAGCTCGTGACGGATATTGACTGCGCCCACCATGATATTTCTTTCATCATCCAGGCAGAAAAAAGTGGAATCCGGAACCAGTCCGCCATGCGGCTCTGCATATTCCAGATGACTCAAATAATAATCAAAATCATGGTAATCATTTTTAAAGATAGCAGCTGGAGATTTATTAGCCTCAGGATGAGCATTATTATAAGCTATCCACTCTTTCAGCATCTCGATCATCTGATCTCGATATTTATAACTTCCCTTCACCAGTCTTAACGCCATGCCTCCCACCTCCTGCCCTCATTATATAAAAGCACACCCTCTCATGCAATGAGACGGTCTTAAGATTTCTTTAATTTTATCCTTGCCCTATTGTCAGGCCGCTTTATGTCAGGTATAATGTAAACCACTTGGCGGAAAATTCTTTTTCCCCTGTGTCATTTCAAAATGACATTCTTTAATGGAAGTGTAGCATTTGAAAATGTATTCGACCAAAACAGAAGAATATCCCCAGGCTGACAGGCAGTACAAGGACCGGCTTTTCCGCTTTATTTTCCAGCGGCCCGCTGACCTTCTGGACCTGTACAACGCCGTCAACGGAACGGACTACTCAGACCCCGGCGCCCTGGAGATCAACACGCTGGGAAACGTCCTGTATCTGTCCATGAAGAACGACCTTTCCTTCCTCGTCAGCGGCACCTTAAGCCTGTACGAGCACCAGAGCACCTACAACCCGAACATGCCCCTGCGGGGACTTTTGTATCTGGCAAGGCTGTACGAAAAGCACGTGGTAAAAAATGGCATCAACATCTACAGCAGCGCAGTCAAGAGACTCCCCTTTCCCCAGCACATCGTGTTCTACAACGGGACAAGGGAGGAGCCTGACAGGATGGTGCTCCGGCTCAGCGATCTCTTTGAGGCAGACCCGGAGGGCAGGCGGCCCGCCCTGGAGTGCGAGACCGTGATGCTGAACATCAACTACGGGCACAACAGGGCTCTGATGGAGAAGTGCCGCCGTCTGAAGGAGTACGCCATCTTCGTGGACACAGTCCGGGAGAACCTGAAACGGCCACTCCCCCTCAGGGAGGCAGTTTCAGAGGCAGTGGATACGTGCATTGAAAACAATGTGCTGAGGGATATTCTGCTGGAGCAAAAATCGGAGGTGATCCAGATGGTTCTGGAGACATTTGATCAGGAGAAATATGAGAAGGCCATGCACCAGGAGGGGTACGAGGACGGCTACCAGGATGGTAGGACAGATCTGCTCCGGGAGCTGGTCCAGAAGAAGCTGGCAAAGGGCAAATCTGTTGAGGCCATTGCCAGGGAGCTGGAGGTGGACCCGGAGACAGTGCAGGAGCTGGCAAAGCAGACATAAGATATGACTTGAGGGCAGGAATTTCCTGCCCTCTTCATTACAAGTATGATTTATCTTTCCACCACAATGGTCAGCATGACCAGATCTTCCTTCCCGGTGTTGACAATGCTGTGCGCGGAGCCCTTCCTGCAGATATGACAGACGCCGGGAGCAAGCAGCTCCTCATTTCCGTCACAGACAGCTTTCCCTGTCCCGGAGAGGATATAGTTTATATCATCGCTTGTGGGATGAGGATGCATGCCTATGGAGCCGCCCGCGTGAATACGGCAGGGAATGATCTTTCCCCCCTGATCCATAAACATCCTGGCGGACATCTCGCCTGTGCCGCCGTTCATCCCGGGCACCCGGATTTCCTCTATCGCGTTAAAGTCAATCAGCATACTGCTTCCTCCTTCCAGGCCGGACCTTCTTCTTATCCATCCTGTCTTTTTTCAGTTCAGCCACAGCCCCGTAGTGCCGGATCTCGAAATTCTCAGGGGCAATCTTCTCAAGGAGCTTCCTGTGCTCTTCCTCCCACAGGGCAAGCTCCGCCTCTGTCAGTGAAGCGCCAACTCCCCGGCAGGCCCGCATCCTCCCATGCCAGCTCTCACGGGTAAAAGAAACCTGCAGGGGAAATTCTTCGTGATACACAAGCTCAAACTTCTCTTTGTAGACATCCGGTATCCTGATGGGCCGCATGGTCTCTTTGGCACCGCTCCAGTTTGGGCTGTATTTCAGGACCAGCCTTTCGCTCTCCCCGGCAATCCGGTCCTCAAAGGGCAGCCAGGCCATGTAAAGGATCAGGATCCGTCCGCCAGGCTCCAGCAGACGGCAGAGCTCCGGCATAAGCTTCCCGTGGTCAAAATACCAGAAACACTGGCAGGCCGTGACCACGTCAAAGGACCGATCCGGGAAATCCAGCTCCTCTGCCGATGCAGCAAGATAGCGGATGTCCATATCCTCTGATAAGAGCCGGGCCTGCCGGATCTGCTCTTCGGAAATGTCCACCCCTGTCCACCTTGCCCCATATGCATACAGATTTCTCGGGAGCACTCCTGTCCCGGTTCCCAGGTCCAGCACCCGCTGGCCGTCCCTGCACAGTCCCCGGTCCAGGATCCTCCGATAAAATTCCGGTGGATAGATGTCCCTGTATTTTGCGTAATCTTCAGACGTTCTGCCCCAGTCAAAGGGCTTTCCCCCGTCTATCCTCCTGTCAGCTATCTCCATTTTCTCCGCCCCTTATTTTCCTGGCTCCTGTTGTCCCTCCTATTTGCCCTCTGCTCTCTCGTCGTACTCTGTCAGATATTTCTTCACATAGTCCACATCAGAGGGGCAGTCCAGATAGTCGCTGCCGTACTTCTGCCTTGTCTCGGCACCCTTTCCGGTAATGAGGAAGAGCGTCTTCCCCTGAGAGCTCTCGATAGCGGCCTTTATGGCCTCGCCCCGGTCCTCGATCATCTCATAGGGACAGTTTTGGGCCTTTACGTACTGGGCTATATCAGCAGATATGTCAGCCACCGGCTCATATCCCGGATCCTCCGCCACAAGGTAAACCTTCTTTGCGTACTGGCCTGCCACAGTTCCCAGATCCCGGCGGCGGATCAGGGCCTTCCCTCCCGGGCAGCCGAAGATGGAGATAATATCGTAATCCGGGTATTCCTCCTTCATGGAGGAGAACAGCTTCTCAAAGCTCAGCTTGTTGTGGGCGTAGTCCACGATGGCAATCTTCGTCTTATCCTTGCTTGCATAGAGCTCCATGCGGCCGCTGGACCTGGCCCTCTTGAGGCCGGAGTGGATATACTCCCTGGGGATCCCCAGCTTTGTGGCCGCCGCTATAACGCCCAGGGCGTTTTCCACATTGAAAAGCCCGGGCATGGTAAGGACAAACTCCTCGTCAAAGTCAGCGCATTTCACAAAAAACAGCGTCTCGTGTCCGTCCTTGCGGATGTTGTAGGCGTAAAAATCCGCCTCCGGCTTCTTTGTACTGAAGGTATAAAACTCTTTCGCGTCCTTTGCGTATGTCAGTATACGGTCGATGTAATCCGCGTCCAGGTTGACAAAAGCCCGGTCTGCCTTGGCAAACATACGCATCTTGGATGTGAAATAGTCCTCAAAGTCCTTGTGCTCAATGGGACTGATGTGGTCTTCCGAGATATTGAGGAAAATGGCCGCGTCAAACCGCATATCGTCCACCCGGTGATATTTCAGCGCCTGGGAGGAGACCTCCATCTGAGCGTACTCAATACCGCAGTCCAGGGCGTTGCGAAGGTGCTGCTGCAGCTCCACTGCCTCCGGCGTTGTGATGTGGGACTCCACCCGGCTCTTGCCATCGTAGATATCAATGGAAGAAATGACGGCGCTCTCCTTCTTCCCCTGGGCCGCCATGTAGTCGTCCACCACTGCTTTCATATAGTAGGCGGAGGTGGATTTTCCCTTCGTCCCCCCGATACCTGTCACCACCAGGTCCTCCCAGGGACGGTTGTAGAAGAAATTGGCCAGAACGGACATAGCCTCCCTGATATCCTTCACAAGAATACAGGGCACCTGCCGCTCCAGGTCAAAGGCCTTCTCGCTGATATAGCAGACTGCTCCCCTCTCCAGGGCCTCCCGCAGATAGGCCAGCTTGAAGGCCGCCCCCTTGCAGATAAACAGGGTGTCTGCTCCGGCCTCCTTTGAGTTGTAGGTGAGTGTGCGGATCACATGGTCCTGCGCTCCCTCCACGTCTGCCTCCAGGAGCATACCCCTTGTTTCAAGCAGCTCCACATAGTCCTTTACGGTATAATACTGCATCTTTCCCATTTTTAACAATCTCCCTCAATGATTTTCTTATGTATGACTGGTTTCTACTGATACTCCGCCCCTGAGCGCAGGATGGCCTCCCGCACCAGCACGTCCATGGCGTCCAGACACATGGTAGGTATCTCGTGCTTTCCCTTAAATACAGACAGCTCCGTGCAGGCCAGGATCACCGCGTCGCAGTTTTTTCTCATGAACTCACTCATGACCCGGTCAAATTTAGCTCTGTCTCCCCGCTTTCCGCTCTTGATGTCATCGTAAATGAGAGACATCACGTCCTTCTGCCTCTCCGGCGAGGGCTTCACCGGCGTCACCCCCAGCTTTCTGCACTCCTTGTGATAGATCCGGGAGCCGATGGTCCCGTCTGTCCCCATAATACCGATCCGCTTCACATCCGGCAGCTCCCTCACCGCATACGCCACGCTCTCATGGATCATGTTGATGATAGGGATGGACACAGCCTTCTGGATCTGGTCATAGTAATAGTGGGACGTATTGCAGGTGATGGCAATGTTGGCCGCTCCCAGCTTTTCCAGTGTCCTCGCATCCTCCTGCAGCATGCGGATCAGTCTCTGGCTTTCTCCGCTCTTGATAGCCTCCGTGCGGTCCGGTATGTCGGCGTGGCTCAAGATCACCATGTTCAGATGATCCTGGTCCTTCTGCGCCTTTGTGTGGGTGATGACATTCTCGTAGAAATAGCTGGTGGCCTCCGGTCCCATGCCCCCGATCACGCCGAGTATCTTTTTTCCTTTTCCTTCTTCCATTGGCTCTCCTCTACTTATCCCTGCCAGTCTACTGGTAATATTTATTGAAATAGCCGTACTGCTTCCAGTGGGTCTTCAGCATCCGCAGAAAACGCATGGGCTTTAAATCTCCCCGCATGAAGACAGGGTTGACCATTTTGCCTTCTTTCACAAGCTTCTTCATCTTCGCCACCATGGCAGGATCCTTCACATGCTTGTAGGCAACGCCCTTTGGTACCGTCATCCAGAGGTGCTCCTCGGTGGCCTCCTCGTAGGGCAGCTCCCGGTTATAAATGTAGTCCTCCACGAAATATTTCGCCACATTAAAGCCTGAGCCTGTCACGTAGTAGTTGCTGCGCCCCTGCCTCGTGTTGATCTCAAAGAAGCGGTAGGTGCCGTCTCTTCTGTCGTACTTGATATCAAAGTTGGAAAATCCCACATAGTGGAGATCCTCCAGAAGGTTTTTCACCCTTCCCATGAGCTCTCTGTTTGGCTCTGTGATGATGACCGCGTGATTGCCCAGGCCGTGAGGGGTGTGTTCCTCCAGGAGCACATGTCCCAGGCACATCATCTTCACCTTCCCGTTCTGGTCTGAGTAGGATGTGAGGACCCGCATGTACTCGTCATTTCCCGGTATCATGTCCTGGATAATGAGGTCATCGTCGTATCCCGCATCGTAAATCTGGGTGATGATCTCCTCCAGCTCTTTCCTGCTTCCCGGCTTGTAGATCTTGTTCTGGGTCGGGAAGGGATGCTCCCAGTAGGCAATGCTGTTGGAGGGCTTGAGGATCACCGGATACGGGAAATCACAGGCAAAGTCAAGCCCCATCTCCTTCTTGTACACAATCGTCTTCGGATAGTCCACACCGTGCTTCTCACAGAGCTGGTAAAACCGCTCCTTCTGCTGCAGGCTGTCCATCAGATCAAAGTCAATGTAAGGGGCAATGACATTGTCCGGGAGCTCCTTTTTATGCCGGCTTGCCAGCGCCACATAGCTGTCCCCGCAGCCGATAAGCAGGATCTTCTTATCGCTGTGTTCTCCGGCGAAACGGCTGATCCTCTCCAGAAAATAGTCGTCTGTATCGATCTTCGGATTTCCCTCATAGACTGTGATCTGGCTGTTGAAGCTGGGTCCTGTCTGATACTTTCCAAAGACGTATGATTTCACCTGGTACTGCTCGTAAAAAGCCCGCGCCACGCTGTAGGTATTGATATCCCCGCCAAGGAGGACGGGAATGAATGTTCTCTCTTTAAATTCCATGCTTTCTGACCTTCTCTCCGTACAGATTTATACCAGCATATTATAACGCAGGAACACCCTGGCTTGTCAAGTAATGGGCCCCTTTTATATGCCCTTTTATGCCCCTTTTGACATCCGTCTCCATGGATCCTGTTTACAGCTCCTCCAGCTCTTCCTTGAATCCCTCTCCCACTACCTCGTTTGACTCCATAATGATGGTGAAGGATTTGGGATCCACCTGTCTGGCCAGCCTCTTGATGGTGTACATTTCCTTGTTGTTGCTGGCGCACATGACAATGTCCTTCTCCTGACCCGTGTAGCTGCCGGTTCCCTTGATGATGGTAGATCCTCTGTCCAGATATTCGTCGATCTTGCCGGAAACCTCCCTGCCCTTGTCTGTGACGATCAGGGTCATCTTTCCCTCGTCGATGCCGTACATGATCCGGTCCATGACCGTGGCCATGAGGTAGGTCACGATAAGTCCGTAAATAAAGCCGTCCACATCCTTGAACACGAGCACGCTTCCCAGCAGGATGGTCAGCATATCCAGCACAAAGGTGATCACGCCCAGCGTCATGTGGGGCTTTACTTTCTTGATGGACATGCTGATGAAATCCTGCCCCCCTGTGGAAGAGCCCCTCATGAAAATCAGGGCGTAGCCCAGCCCTGTCAGCACTCCCATGCACAGAGCCGCCAGAAGTCTGTCCCCGTCGTATACCGGGAGAAGGGGCGACACATAGTCCATCAGGATAGAGGAGATAATTGTCGTCTTGACGGATTTCAGGAAGAATGTCCTGCCCAGAAATTTGTAGCAGAAGACCGCTACCGGCACATTCAGCAGGATGGTTCCCGCCCCCACCGGAATTCCCAGCAGATGATACAGGATAATAGCCATCCCGGAAAATCCCGCCACCGGGAAGTTCGCGTTGAGGGCAAAGTTATAAATTCCAATGGCAATGACCATACCCGCGAAGATATCCACCAGTATGTCTATGCCCGTCTCTTTCCAGTTAATGCTTTTCATTTATTCTGCCTTCCTTTCATACACACTATGTCACAACAAAAAAGCAGCTGCAAACTATAAAAATATAATTCGCTGCTGCTCTTTTACTTATTCATTATATCGGTCTGCCGCAGGTCTGTCAATCACCTGTGTCATCACAGTCCGCGTTCCAGCTCCTCTTTTCTCCCCAGCACGTCTCTCCACTGCTGCTCACTTAAAAGCTCTGGCCTGTCCATCTCATCCAGTACCCGAAGGTCCATGGGAAGCTGATCCCATGCCTCCCGGGCCGCCTCCTTTAAGGTGGAAGTAAATTCCGTCGTCTGGGACAGGATATTTTCATAGGAAGAAAATGCGTGATCGTGGTCAAAAAGCGGGCAATACCTGGTCAGCTTTCCCGTGGCATTGTCCATGAGAAAGCCCCAGTTCTGCTCATGCCGGTCATTATTATTGAGAAGATAGTCTGCAATCTGCATCCCTATATAAAATTCATTGTTAAATTCAAATGCTTCCCTGAAAGCGTTCATACCATTATTTTCACAGTAGATCCGGAACTCTTCAAATGTCACAAGGGACACATCCTCCGATGTAAAGATCCGGGAGTTGACCACCGCTTCCCCCACTCCCCTGATCCACTGTTTTCTCTCCTCCGTCAGATAGGAGTCTGTCTCCTCCTCAGTGGAGAGCTGATAGTGGATATGGGGAATATCCAGGGCCGTCAAAATCTGGTCTGCGGGGATCTCATATTTTCCCACCTTGTGGAGATAGAGTGTTCCGTCTCTCCGTATCCAGCCCTTGGCGCTGGCTCCCAGCGTTGTCAGCTCCGGCGTGTGTAATTCCCTTGTCTCACGGGTCTCTGCCGTATAATGGACATTGGTTCCTGACAGGGAAACCTCTGTCACAAAGAGAGACAAAGGATTATGGTACAGATTGACCTCCTGCCATGTCTTCTCATCTCCATCCTGCCGGATCCAGTAGGCATCCTCGAGATTTAATCCCCGGCAGGCCTTGCACACCGCATACCGGTTTGTCTGAGACAGCCGGAGAGTGTTCAGGATCTCCTTGGCATAGCTCCTCCCTATGGAGAGAGTCCTCCCCGACGCCCACTCTATAAAATCCTCCAGAGAAACCCTGTCTTTTCTTAGGGCAAACGGCAGCCTGTCATGATCCAGAATATGGCAGGCGCCATTGTCCTGTATTTCCATAACCGGGTGATCCTTTAATAAAAGCTGCATATTTTCATCCTTTCCTGTCCTGCGGGCACTGCTGCTTCAATATATTATATGTGTCATTATAGCAGACAGGCAGGGCAACTTCCAGGGTCTCTCCTTTATATATCATCTTCCGTATCCTCCGCCTTTTTGAGAAAGCTGCCCCGCACCACCGCGTCCTCCCCAAATCTCTGGCGGATCTGATCCAGGGCCCGGGACAGCTTCTCCTGCTTCAGGGCGTTTGCGGAGCTCCTCTCCGGCTTCCCGGCCTCTGCCATCTCGTCTCCCCGCACGCCTCCTGCCCTTCCGGGGGTTTTCTGTCCGGGATCCTTCTTTCCAGGTCCGTTGTTAGCCATCCTTCGTCCCGTCTGCGCCGGCGCCTGGGGCAGGTCAAAGATGCTCATCTGCCAGGGCTCGTCTTCTCTCACCAGCTTGGAGGTGCGGATGCCAAGGAGGCGGATGGGGCGTCCGTCCCACAGCTCGTCAAAGAGCTCCATAGCCGCCTGATAGATCACGGTATCGCTCGCCGTCTCCCCGAAGAGCTGCTTCTGATGGGAGCTTGTCTCAAAGGTTGCGTACTTGATCTCCACACTGACCATGCCCGCCTTCTGCCCGGCCTTCCTGAGCCTTCCTCCTACGCTTTCCGCCAGCTTAAGGAGGATCTTTGCGGCCTCCCCCCGCTCTGTCACATCCGCAGGCAGGGTGGTGGAGTTGCCGATGCCCTTTGCCTCTGTCTTCCAGGTAACCACAGGGGAGTCCTCGATGCCATTGGCATAATTCCACAGCATCCTGCCGTGGCTTTTCAGATGCAGCTCCAGTATCTTCGGGTCCGCCTGGGCCAGCTCCCCAATGGTGCGGATGCCCAGCTTCTTCAGGGTCTCCACGCTGGAGCCGCCGGCCATATACAGCTCCCGGACAGGGAGGGGCCACATCTTCACCTTAATTTCTTCTGGAAAAAGGGTGTGGACCCTGTCCGGCTTTTCAAAATCTGAGGCCATCTTGGCCAGCAGCTTGTTGGTGGAGATGCCTATATTGACTGTAAACCCGAATTTCTCCCGCACCCTGTCCTTGATCTCAAAGGCTGCGGACACGCAGGAGTGATACCTGTGGGCGATGCCGGTAAAGTCCAGGTAGCACTCGTCCACGCTGACCTGCTCGATATCCGGCGTGTAGGTGTGCAGAAAGTCCATGAGCCTTCTGCTGTACTCGTGGTACAGGGCATGGTTGGGCGGCTCCATGTGGATATCCGGACATTTCCGCAGAGCATTTGCCACCGGCTCCCCGGTGTGTATCCCATACTTTTTTGCCGGGATGGATTTGGCCAGCACGACGCCGTGTCTGGATTTCCGGTCCCCGCCTATGATGGCGGGAATAGTCCTGATGTCAAGCTTAGCGCCGCTTTTCAGCTGCTCCACAGCGGTCCAGCTCAGATACGCTGAATTGACGTCTATGTGAAATATGATGCGGGACATGGGCTCTCCTCCTCTCCTGGAAGCTTGGGATTTCTTATTTCATTATTGTATCCGGCCCGCCGGAAATGTCAACAAGGTTAATCAAATCACAAAAAAGGGAGACGCCCCTGTGAAACGTCTCCCTTTACTGTTGCTTCTTACTGTTGCTTCCTGCTGTCGCTTCTGCAATGCCTGGCGGATCAATCCGTGGCAGTCAGTCCTTCCTTCACCCTGGCTGTCAGCTTTCCGTTCTCGTCGTCTATGAGGATCGTGTCGCCGCTTCCCACATTGCCCTCCAGCATCAGCCTTGCGGCAGTGGTCTCCACATTCTTCTGGAGATATCTCTTCAGCGGCCTTGCACCGTACATGGGCTCGTAGCCACCCTCCACGATGCGGGCCTTAGCGGCCTCGGTCAGCTCAATGCTGACCTCCTTCTCCTTCAGACGGCGGTTCACATCTGCCACAAGCAGGTCAATGATGTGGTAAATGTTGTCTCTGGTCAGAGGCTTGAACATGATGATCTCGTCCAGACGGTTCAGGAACTCCGGGCGGAAATGAGCCCGCAGGTCCTCTGTCACTGCCTTCTGGCTGGCCTCGCTGATATTGCCATTCTCGTCAATCCCCTCCAGCAGGTAGGATGATCCGATATTGGAGGTCATAATGAGGATGGTATTCTTGAAGTCCACCGTCCGCCCCTGGGAGTCTGTGATACGGCCGTCATCCAGCACCTGGAGGAGCACGTTAAACACATCCGGGTGGGCCTTCTCCACCTCGTCAAAGAGGACTACGGAGTAGGGCTTTCTCCGAACCGCCTCGGTCAGCTGTCCGCCCTCATCGTACCCCACGTATCCCGGAGGCGCTCCGATGAGCCTGGACACAGAGTATTTCTCCATGTACTCACTCATATCGATGCGGACCATATTGTTCTCATCGTCAAACAGACTCTGGGCCAGTGCCTTTGCCAGCTCCGTCTTGCCCACGCCTGTGGGGCCAAGGAAGAGGAAGGAGCCGATGGGTCTGGTGGGATCCTTGATGCCCGCCTTGGACCTGATGATAGCCTCGGTCACAAGCTCCACGGCCTCGTCCTGGCCTACAACTCTCTTGTGGAGCTCGTCTGCCAGATGCAGCGTCTTGCTCCTCTCGCTCTCGTTCAGCTTGGCCACCGGGATACCCGTCCACTTGGAGACAATCTTGGCGATCTCGTCCTCCGTCACACTCTCGTGCACAAGAGAGAGATCCTCGTCCTTCACCTTCGCCTCCTCGGCCTCCAGCGTCTTCTGAAGCTCAGGCAGCTTACCGTACTGCAGCTCTGCCGCCTTCTCCAGGTCATAGGACTGCTGCGCCTTCTGGATATCGCCCCGGATCTGCTCGATCTGCTCGCGGAGCTTCTGTACCCGCTCCACGCTTACCTTCTCGTTGTCCCACTGAGCCTTTCTGGTGGCGAACTCGCTCCTCATCTCTGCCAGCTCCTGCTGCAGATGCTCCAGGCGCTCCTGGCTGAGGCGGTCGTCCTCCTTCTTGAGGGCTGCCTCCTCGATCTCAAGCTGCATCACCTTCCGGCGAAGCTCATCCAGCTCTGCCGGCATGGAGTCAAGCTCTGTCTTGATCATGGCGCAGGCCTCATCCACCAGGTCAATGGCCTTGTCCGGCAGGAACCGGTCAGAGATATATCTGTGTGAGAGGGTGGCCGCCGCCACAAGGGCGCCGTCTGTGATCTTCACGCCGTGGAAGACCTCATACCTCTCCTTCAATCCACGGAGGATAGAGATAGCATCCTCCACTGTGGGCTCATCCACCATAACCGGCTGGAAACGTCTCTCCAGAGCCGCATCCTTCTCTATATACTGTCTGTACTCATCCAGCGTAGTCGCTCCGATGCAGTGGAGCTCGCCCCGCGCCAGCATGGGCTTTAACATGTTGCCGGCGTCCATGGCGCCGTCTGTCTTTCCCGCTCCCACGATGGTGTGGAGCTCATCGATAAAGAGGATGATCTTGCCGTCGCTGTTCTTGACTTCCTCCAGAACAGCCTTCAGACGCTCCTCAAACTCGCCTCTGTATTTTGCGCCGGCCACCAGAGCTCCCATGTCCAGGGAGAAGATAGTCTTGTCCTTCAGCGTCTCCGGCACATCTCCGCTGACGATCCTCTGGGCCAGGCCCTCCACGACGGCTGTCTTGCCGACGCCGGGCTCACCGATGAGGACCGGATTATTCTTCGTCTTACGGGACAGGATCCGGACCACGTTGCGGATCTCATTGTCACGCCCAATGACCGGATCCAGCTTCTGCTCTCTGGCTCTGTCCACCAGGTCTGTGCCGTACTTGTTCAGTGTATCGTAGGTAGCCTCCGGGTTGTCGCTTGTCACCTTCTGGTTTCCTCTCACTGTGGAGAGTGCCTGCAGAAAGCCTTCCCTGGAAATGCCAAGCTCCCGGAAGAGCTGTTTCATCTCTCTGCTTGGATGCTTCAGAAGAGCCAGGAACAGATGCTCCACAGAGACATACTCATCTCCCATCTGCTTCATCTCATCCTCAGCGCTTATGAGCGCCTTGTTGAGGTACTGCCCCACATAGGGCTGGCCGCCCTGCACCTTGGGGCGCTTTGCTATGGCCTGCTCCACCCGGTCAATGACCAGATTTTTATCCAGGCCCATTTTTTCCATCATCTTTAGGATCAGGCTGTCATCCTGGGTCAGCAGAGCGTAGAGAAGATGCTCCTGCTCGATCTCCTGGTTGCCATACTCCATTGCTGTCTTTTCGCAGTCCTGGACTGCCTGTAGGGATTTCTGTGTAAATTTATTTATATTCATAAAGGTCCCTCCTTGCCTTTCACTGAAAAGGTGCCCTCTCAGGCACCTGGTTTTCCTGTTCTATTAGAACTATAACACTTTTTGTTAGCACTGTCAACACTCGAGTGCTATTTTCTGAATTTTTTCAATCTTCCGGTTAGCAAATTAGGATTTAAACACCAAATCCATTTGTTAATCCGATAAAAACTAAAATCATCCCTGCTATTCGTATTCCCTTTTTCACTTTGTCTTGTTCTAAATCTGTTATATTTATAGGATATACAGGGTTAATGAAAAAAAGAAAACCTGTAAAAGCCCACGCAAGATTATAGTACATATCCTTAGTGAACCATAAAGAACTTATAAATCCCATAATAATTAAAATCATAGAAACGATTATTTGCGTCCGGAAATTTATTCTCATTTTCGACACCTCCAGACATTAGGAATTGTACTTATTGATCATTTTTTAAATGTGTAGTTGACAAAAGTAAAAATGAAATACCTAATAATAAAAATGTTATTGCCGGGGCAGTATTCTTATCCATAAAATTCATTATTGCCACTATAAAGAAACATATTGAAGCAAACAAAAAACATATAAACCTGATTTTCTCTTTTTCCATAATTTTTTAACCTCTTTAACTTCCACGTTCTCAATCTATTTACCCTATTATAACACCCTGAATATTCCCCTGTCATTCTGTTTCTCGCTCATACGGTAAAGCCATAGAAAAAGGGAGCGGAACATCTGACCGCTCCCTTTCAGATAATTTTTCCCTCATGCCCTGGAGACCGTCCACATCTCCTTGATCTGGTCGGAGATGTCGCTGTAGTTCCAGGTCTTCTCTGTGTTGCTGATGCTGAAGGGGTCGTTGACCGTCACCTGGCCGTTCTCATAGCTGGTGAGCACGATGAAATGTCCCCCGTCCGTGAAATCTCCCGGCAGCATGCTGCAGATCACCGGGTTACCTGCCTGCAGCTGGGCGGCGAGGGTGCCCTCGTCCATCATTCCCTCCCGGCAGTTCAGCCCCCACTGGCGGGCCGCGCTGTCAAGGAAGGCCCAGTAGGTATTGTTCTCCTCGTCGATGAAGCCGTTCTCCTCACTGTACCTCGCAAGCCGGTAGGGAGTGGCCGTCGTGTCCCCGGTGAGTCCTACAATGACCATGGACATGCAGGTCGGGCCGCATCCGCTGGAGGCGATGGTGCTGGTGCCGTAGGAGCTGTAGCCCCACCGTTCGTCCCACTGGAGATAGTGGGGAATGGTTCCGGTCCCTGTGGAGGCCTCCACCGTCTCCGGCACAGGCTTGTCCTTGTTCTCAGCATAGTCCCGCACAAAATCCAGGGTCTCCTCGTTCTGGTCGATAAGGCCGATGATCTCCTCCGGGCAGCCCTCCTCTCTGGCCTGCTCCTTGACTTCGGCGATCTCCCGGGCCTTCTCCTCCTCAGGCGTCAGCTGCTCCTCCTCCCGGGCTTTCTCTTCCTGGCGCTCTTCCTCCCTCTGCTGCGCCGCCTCCCGGGCCTTCTCCTGGGAGGCATGGTGCATGGCAAAGCCCCCCGCAATGCCCACCGCCAAAATCAGGACAGCTGTCCCCAGTATCAGTCTCTGTGTTTTCCTTCTTTCCCTCTGTTCCTTTATCCCTTTGCTGCCATCTGCAGACCTTTGATTTTTGTCTTTTCTGCTATGTATCATGTCTGTCTTCCTCTTCTGCTATGGTTATTTTCTTCTGGACAAAGCCGCCAGCAGAGCGCCTGCGGCAATGCATACATCCCCCAGATTAAAGGTCAGTCTGGAAAGTCTCTTCCATCTGCTCTTAACGGCAAGATAGTCCACTACCTTTCCCCGCATGATGCGGTCGTAAAGATTGCTGAGGGCTCCCCCTGTGAGGAGCATCATCCCTGTCTTCTCCGCTGTGTGTCCCTTCTTCCTCAGGAGAAATACATCCCGCACAAGAAGGACAGCTCCCAGCCAGGCTGAGAGCTTTGTCACAAACTGCGGAGATTTTTCCAGCAAATTAAAGGCAGCGCCCCGGTTGTAGACTCTGCGCAGGACCAGGCGGCCGCCGGCCAGCTCCCGGTCCTCTCCCTCGGTCACATTGTCCAGGACATACTGCTTGATCCCAAGATCCAGCGCCGCAGACGCGGCCGCAATGGTACAAAATATCATCTACATTTCCTCTTTAATGCGCACGATCTGCTCCTCGTACTTTTCGATCTGCTCATCTCTCTTTTCAATGGCCTCGCAGAGGGCGATCATATCCATATCCTGTATCTCATTTTTCGTGAATTTCTCATAGATGGATTTTCCAATATCCACGAAATCCCGCTGGTTTCCTCTCTTCAAAAAGCGGATCTCGCTTTTTAATTTCTGTACTTCTATGGTGTCTCCTGCTTTCCTGCTCAGGTCGCTCGCCGCATCTGCCACTTTTTTGCCGAATTCATCAAAAAAATCTGCCATATCTCATCTCTCCTTTGCCTCAGATCTGTCTTAACCGGTCCAATGTTCTGTACAGATCCAGAGTCCCGTATCCCCACTCTCTGTTGGGATAGTCCTCCCCTGGTCTCTGACGCGCCCCCAGGATCAGAAGATTTTTCAGCTGAAGGGTGTCCGCCCCTCTGCTGCCTGTGTAGTACAGGATCCACTCCATCAGGAGCGCCGCAGCTCCGGCCGTGATGGCCGCCGCCCCGCTGGAGCCGGACCGGACAGTAAACCTGCCGCCCGGCAGCGCTCCCTTCACGTCCACTCCGGGGGCTGCCAGATCCGGTTTTATCTTGTCAGTTCTAGTATATCCTCTGCCGGAATGAATATCAACACTATTCTCCCGTCCATTGTAGAAGGCCGCCGTGATAGCGGATCGCACTGCTGCCGGAGACGTCAGGGTGACATCCGGATTGGACCGCAGGAAGTAGACCTCTCCGTCCAGGAACTCCTGCACCGGGAGCCACATGTGGAAGGCGCCTCCCGCCAGCTGCACCGGCTCCACCAGAATCTTCCAGATCCCAGGAGCCGGCGCGCCAAACCGCATAAAAATGAGCTGGGAATCGTTCCGCTCCACAAGAAGGCGGTAGTCCACGGTCACGAGAGTCCCCTCAAAGACAAACCGGAACTGGGAGCTGCCTCCCTGGATGATGGGAATTCTCTCCCTCACCTCCCCGGAGGGTGATACAAGAGACACGGTGAGGATATTGGGGATATCTGTCCACAGCTCCGTGACAAATCCCCGCACATTCTCCCCCACCCGGATCTCCACCTCCTCCCGGTCCTCCCCGCTCTCCAGGGCGCCGTAAAAGTGATGTCTCTGTGAGGCCTCATTGCCGGTTCCCACCACCACGCCCTTATTGAGGCTGTTAGAATAGTATTCCAGCATCACAGCCAGTGGAGTGGTGCCGTTGTGTCCGCCCAGGGAGCTGCCAAGGGCAACGCACAGGATCAGCGGCAGTCCCTTCCTCTCCGCCAGGTCCACCAGGTACTGGATGCCCAGCATAATATCATTTTCCTGGTAGCAGGCCGCATTTTCCGCTATATAGTAGAAATCCCGCAGATACTGCTTTGCCTCCTTCAGCTTGACGGCGGCGATGACAGCCTCGGGGGCCGCTCCCAGGAACTGGTTCTCCTCGTCCGCGCTCCCCGCCGCCAGGCTGGCCACGTAGGTGCCATGCCCGCTCTCGTCCCGGCTGGGCACAACGGAAAAAGGATCCTCCGCCGCCAGCGCCCGGTCGATCTCCTCCCTCGTGTACTCGCTGCCGTACAGGAAACCGTCGGGCATCGGGCCGTCCTGCAGGGTCTGATCCCAGATTGCCTCGATCCGCGTTCTGCCATCCAGCCCCCGGAACACAGAGTGGGTATAGTCAATACCGGTATCTACGAATCCGATCATCACATTTTCCCCCATCAGCTCCAGGGTGGGATAGCTCTGCACCGGGGTGATGCCCGCCTGCCCCATGGCCTCCATGTCCAGAAGGGTGTAGCACCTGGGAATAGAGCTGTAGGTAAAGCTGCCGAAATTCAGGGGCTCTGCCAGCACCTGCTCCACATAGACCACATCGTATCCGGCCCGGGTCCCCTGACGGCAGAGCTGCTCCTCAGGCACGGTAAACCCGATCCTGCTGCCCCCGGACTGAATAATAAAATCCCTGTACTCCTCCGACAGGATCCTCTGACGGCAGAGCTGTCTTTCCGCCATATAGAAAACACCTCATATACTTTTTGTATTCAGTATATGAGGTGAAAATCACTCTATGACGGTTTTAGCCCTCCAGTCGCATGGGCTCCTGTCCCCGCAGGGTGATGACGGGCCCTCCGGTGCCCTCTATGTAGCTCTCGGTGATAGTCACCTGTCCGATGCTGTCATCCTTGGGGATCTCGTACATGATATCCAGCATAAAGTCCTCGATAATGGCCCGCAGAGCCCTGGCTCCCGTATCCTTCTTCATGGCCTTTCTGGCGATGGCCCGGAGCGCTCCCTCGTCAAAATCAAGCTTCACTTCATCCAGGGCCAGCAGCTTCTGGTACTGCTTGAGGATGGCGTTCTTTGGCTCCTTCAGTATCTTGACCAGCATATCCTCATCCAGCCCCTGAAGGGTACAGATGATGGGGAGACGTCCCAGGAACTCAGGGATCATTCCAAAGGTCCGCAGATCCTCGGTGGACACCTTTGACAGAAGCTCCTTGTCATTGTCGTATTTGTCCTTCAGGTCCGCGTTAAAGCCGATGGAGGACTGCTTGGTCAGTCTCTCCTTGATGATGCCCTCCAGATCCGGGAAGGCGCCGCCGCAGATAAAGAGGATGTTCCTCGTGTTGACTGTAGTCAGGGGCACCATGGCGTTCTTGCTGTTGGCGCCCACCGGCACCTCCACCTCGCTGCCCTCCAGGAGCTTGAGCATTCCCTGCTGCACGGACTCGCCGCTCACGTCTCTCTGGTTCGTGTTTTTCTTTTTGGCGATCTTGTCGATCTCATCGATAAAGATGATGCCCTGCTCTGCCTTCTCCACATCGTTGTCCGCGGCCGCCAGAAGCTTTGACACAACGCTCTCAATGTCGTCCCCAATGTAGCCCGCCTCGGTGAGGGAGGTGGCGTCCGTGATGGCCAGAGGCACATCCAGAAGCCGGGCCAGTGTCTTCACCATGTAGGTCTTTCCTGATCCCGTAGGTCCGATCATGAGAATGTTGGACTTCTCAATCTCTATGTCGTCCATGGTGTCTGTGGCCACCCTCTTGTAGTGGTTGTAGACCGCCACGGAGATTACCTTTTTCGCATACTCCTGTCCCACCACATACTCATCCAGCCTGGCCTTGATCTTGTGGGGCGCGGGAATGTGGTTGATGTCTATGAGGGGCTTCTTCTCCTCCCCCTCCTTTTTCTTCTTCACCTTCTGCTGGCGCGGAGCCGCGTTCTCCAGGTCTGACATGTTGAAGATCTGAACGCCCGGAATATTCATCAGCTTGCTGTAATCGATCTGCCCGCTTGTCATGGCGTCAAAGCTCTTCTGCATGCAGTCCGGGCAGACAGAGATGTTGTTGGGCAGGTCGATGAGCTTTCCCGTCACGCTCTCGGGCCTGTGGCAGATAAAGCAGAACTTCTCGTACCCGTCGTCCTTCTTGTCCTCCACATGTACGTCCCTGTCTTCTACCTTCTCTATTTCGTTTTCATTTCTGTTGTTCTCGTTCTCTGACATGTTACATCCTTTCTATATACAGTGCCGGATCCAATATCCGGGCATCATCCCCTATTCCAGCATCTGCAGGAACTCCTCCTCCGTCAGGATGGGCACGCCCAGCTCCTTTGCCTTCCTGTTCTTGGAAGATGTGGAAGCAGCGTCGTTGTTGATGAGATAGCTGGTCTTTGAGGTGACAGAGCCTGTGACCTTGCCGCCTTTGCTCTCGATGAGTCTCTTCAGCTCGCTTCGGTTCGCAAAGTGCTCCACGCTCCCGGTGATGACAAAGGTGGTGCCCTCCAGGGTCCTGCCTCCCTCGTCCACCGTCTCCTGTTCAATGTGCACCTCTCCTAAGAGCTCCCTGTACACCTGCCGGTGGGTCTCGTCCTCAAAGTAATCCACATAGGCCTTTGCAATGACGCCGCCCACGCCGGGCACTGCACTGAGCTCCTCCTCGGTGAGATCCGGAAGGGCCTCCGCAGAAACCTTTGTCTCCTGGCAGATCACCCTGGCGTTAGCCACCCCGATGCCCGGGATGCCCAGGCTGTAGAGCAGCCGGGGAAGAGTGGTCTCTCTGGCCCTCTCCACGCTCTCCATCAGATTCTGGTAGGATTTCTCCCCAAAGCCCTCCATCTCCTGGATTTCCTCCCGGTGGCGGTCCAGGTGAAAGAGATCATCGTAGGTCTGGATAAATCCCCTGCCGATAAATTTTTCAAGGGTGGCCTCAGAGAGCCCTTCTATATTCATGGCGTCCCTGCTCACAAAAAGGGCGTAGGCCTTGATCTGCTTTGCCTGGCAGCGGGGATTGGTGCAGTAGAGCATCTTCGCGCTGCCCTCCTGCCGGATCTCGGTTTCGCCTCCGCACACCGGACAGACCCTGGGGATGTCTCTCACGCCGCTGCAGGTGAGATTTCTTGCAATCTGGGGAATGATCATATTTGCCTTGTATACTTCGATCCTGTCTCCGACGCCCAGCTTTAGCTCCTCCATAATACTGATGTTGTGGACGCTGGCGCGGCTCACTGTAGTTCCCTCCAGCTCCACCGGATCGAAGATGGCCACCGGATTGATAAGGCCGGTCCTTGAGGGGCTCCACTCGATCCCCTGCAGAGTCGTCTCCCGGGTCTCGTCCGCCCACTTGAAGGCGTAGGAGTCTCTCGGGAATTTTGCTGTCCTCCCCAGGGACTCGCCGTACCTTATATCATCATATATTAGCACAAGACCATCTGAGGGAAAATCATTTTGCGCTATTTTTTCTGAAAATTTAATAACTTCGGCTTCAATATCTGCCGGCGCCACCACATAGTGCTCCACCACCTCAAAGCCCTGATCCTTCAGCCAGTCCAGCTGATAAGCCCTGGAGTTGCGGAAGTCCACTCCCTCCGCCCGGACGAGGGAAAAGGCGTAGAATCGCACGTTCCTCCTGGCCGTGACCTCGCTGTTCAGCTGGCGCACAGAGCCGCTGCACAGGTTCCGGGGATTTTTATACCTGGCGTCCGCGTCCGGGATCTCCTCGTTGATCCGCTCAAAATCCTTATAGCCGATGACAGCCTCTCCCCTCAGGATGAGCTCTCCCTGGTAGGGAATTCGAAGGGGAACATTCTTGAACACCCGGGCATTTCCGGTGATCACTTCCCCCACCTCCCCGTTTCCCCGGGTTACGGCTTTGGTGAGCTCCCCGCCCTGGTAGGTGAGGACAATGGTGAGGCCGTCCATCTTCCAGGACATGACCACGTTCTGGTCTCCGGCAAAGGCCCGCAGCTCCTCCACATCCTTTGTCTTGTCCAGGGAGAGCATAGGACTTTCGTGTCTCTCCTTTGGCAGCTCGCTGACCACCTCGTACCCTACGTGGATGGTGGGGCTGCCGGCCAGAGTGACCTGAAGCTCCTTCTCCAGCTGCGTCAGCTCGTCGTAGAGGGCGTCGTACTCGTAGTTGCTCATGATCTCCCGGGACTCCTGGTAATAGGCTCTCCCGGCCCGGTTCAGAAGCTCCACCAGCTCCTCCATCCTCTGCCTCTTCTTCGCTGTGTCCGTTTTTTTATTTCCTGTCTCGTTTTTATTTCCTGTCTCGCTCATGCTTTGCTTCTCCTGTCTGCTTTTTTGCCGGGCATCCTGCCAGAGCCCTGAGCGTCTCCAGCTCCTCCCCCGTCACCTTGCGGTATTCGCCGGGCCTTAGATCTCCCAGCCTGACATTCATGATCCGCACTCTCTTCAGCGTCCGCACCCGGCAGCCGCAGGCCTGGCACATCCTCCGGATCTGCCGGTTCAGCCCCTGGGTGAGGATGATGCGGAAGGTGTATTTCCCCTCCCTGCGGACCTTGCAGGGCCTTGTCACCGCATTAAGCCCCTTCTCCTCGTCCACGATGTGGACTCCGGCGCTCATCCTCTCTATGAAATCGTCCGTGACCTCCCGATCCACGGTGACTTTGTACTCCTTCTCATGGAGGTTCCTGCCCCGCATGATCCGGTTGATCAGATCCCCGTCGTTGGTCATGAGAAGGAGCCCCTCCGAGTCCTTGTCCAGGCGCCCCGCATAGGTGACCCGGACAGGATATTTGAGGAAGCGGACAATGTTATTCTTCGTCCTTTTGTCCTCGGTACAGACAATGCCCACCGGCTTGTAGACAGCCAGGACGACCTTCTCGTCCTTCCCGCCGATAACCCGATCCCCCACCTGCACCTTCTGGCCTTCTCTCACCTTCATTCCCTGTGTGGCCCGGACACCGTCCACCAGCACCCTGCCTGCCTCGATGAGGCGGTCCGCCTCCCTGCGGGAGCAGACCCCTGCCTCGCTTATATATTTATTCAGACGGATCTCTTCCATTCGTCCTCCTGCCTTCCTGTCACTTTTGCGCAATCATTATACCATGGCCGCACAGCGGCCACGGGCCTCCGGCAGATGCGCAGCGGATTTCTGCGGTTCCGCAGAAACCGCTCTATGCGCAGGTATATTAACCACGATGTGGTCATTATACCATGCTTTCCCTTCCCTTGGAACACCCGGAAATCAAAATCAGTGTTTGTCAAACAAGGAAAAATATACTAAAATATCTATAATGCAATTCACACTCAGAAAGGATTTTTTCTATGATCATCTTAACTCTGGACACGAAAAAATGTATGTCCTCCCTGCTTCTCTCAGAAGCCTTCGACCAGTTCTCCTTCATCGAGGGCGAGATCACGACCTTTGGAAAATTCACCATGGACGGCTACCTGCAGAAGGATTTCTTCGAGGAGCCACCGCGGCAGACCTACGCCCTCTGGAGGGATCTCCGGCCCTACTGCTTCTCCCTCATAAAGGGAAAGCGCACGCCTCTTGGCTTCCGGTTCATCTTCTCCCTGTCCGGCGAGGACATTCTTGCCCTCCTTGAAGAGCATAGTCTGGACTTCACGCCCCAGGAGATACAGGGGCTCTTCCTGAACTTCCGCTTTGACGGCACGCGCCTTACCTGCACCACGGGAGTGTCTGTCTCCAAATTCACGCTGGACAAATCTCTGGAGCAGACCTGGGACAAATGGGCACAGACCTTCTTCGCAGGCCTTCACATCCCCTTTGAGTCTGAGCTCTGAAAAGGGCTCCAAAAAAGGACTGCGCTCTTATCCGCGCAGCCCTTATGTATCATTTTCCAGTCCTGTTTTTTGCAGTCACATGCAGTCCCGATTTCTTCTGTACTCTTTCCTAGCCCTTCAGCCTCTCTGTGAAATCAGCCATTGCCTCCGAGATCTTGATCTGCTGGGGACAGACTGCCTCGCAGCTCCTGCATCCGATGCAGGCGGAAGGTCTCTTGTCCTCCGGCAGCGTGGCCACCACCATGGGTGCGATAAATCCGCCTCCTGTGAAGCAGTGTTCGTTGTAGAGCTCCAGGATCCTGGGAATATCAAGGCCCTGCGGGCAGTGGCTCACGCAGTAGTGGCAGGCCGTGCAGGGAAGAACGATCTTCTTCACCATGTCGTCCGCAATGCCAAGAAGAGTGTCCATCTCCTCCTTGTTCAGAGGCTTATCCTCCTCAAAGGTGGCGATATTTTCTATCATCTGCTGCTCGTTTGACATGCCGGAGAGGGTCACCTTCACCTCGGGCATAGTCTGCAGGAACCGGAACGCCCATGCCGGGATGCTCTCCTCCGGGCGGAGCGCTTTCAGCTTCTCTGTCGCCTCATCGTCCAGCTTCGCCAGAGATCCGCCCCGCAGCGGCTCCATCACCCACACAGGAATGTCATACTCTTTCAGCAGCTCCATTTTCCCTTTCGCAGCCTGGAAGGTCCAGTCCAGGTAGTTGAGCTGGATCTGACAGAACTCCATATCCTTGCCGTACTTTTCCAGGAACCGCTTCATCACGTCATAGTTTCCGTGAGCGGAAAATCCCAGATGGCGGATGCGTCCGTTTTTCTTCTGCTCCATGAGATATTTGTGGATGCCGTGGGACTCGTCCAGGTAGGCGTCAATGTTCATCTCGCACACGTTGTGGAAGAGATAGAAGTCAAAATATTCTGTCTGGCACTTTTTCAGCTGCTCCTCAAAAATCTCCTCCACCTTGTCCATGTTGGAAAGATCGTAGCCCGGAAATTTATCTGCCAGGTAAAAGCTCTCTCTCGGGTATTTTGAGAGGACACGCCCCATCACCAGCTCGGATGTGCCGTTATGATAGCCCCAGGCGGTGTCGTAGTAGTTCACGCCGTGATCCATGGCGTACCGCACCATCTCCGTTGTAGCCGCCTCGTCCACCTTCGAGTCATCGCCGTCAATGACAGGAAGTCTCATACAGCCCATCCCTAAGGCGGACAGCTTTAAGTCTTTGTAATCTCTGTAAATCATCCTTGTTCACTCTCCTTCTCTTCATTTCAGTCATTCTACATAAAAGTATCAGGGAACTATATTTTATTATAATTCCCTGATACAAAAACCGCAAATACTTAAATGCAATAGCTTATTATACTTATTTTCTATACATTTTTATATGCCTTTTTTTGCCTACTTTGTCAGCAGCATCATGATATCGTTGCTCCTCTGCACGAAGGCGGTCATCTCCTCCGGAGTCAGCGGCTTGTGGGCCAGCATGGCCATGTCGTAGAGCTGCTTGCAGATGACAGGCGTATTCTCATTGTCCCCGTGCTCTGCCACAAACTGTACGAGAGGATGATTGGCGTTCAGAGTCAGTGTGACCTCGCTGCCAAACATGGACGGATCCATCCCCGCCATGCCGTACATCTTCATCATCTCCTGCATGCGGCGGCTCTGCTCGGACAGGGTGATCATGGAGGCTACCTTGTCATCTTTGAGCTTCTCCACCTTCACGTTCAGCTTGTCGTTTTCCATAACCTTGCGGAAGGTCTCCACAAGGGAGTCTGTGGTCTTCTGGAAGGCCTCTTTCTCCTCCTCCTTCACTTCCTCCTTGGCATTGTCCGTGATATCCGCGTCAATGCGCTGGAACTGGAGGTTCGGATTTCTCTGCTCAAGCTGCGTGATGAAGGGTGAGTCAATGTTGTGGTTTAAGATCACCGCATCCTGTCCCTGGTTCCTGAACATGTTGATGTACTGGCTCTGCTGCTGCTCGTCGGACACATAGTAAATGGTGGTCTTGGGCTCCTCTTTCTTCTCCTCGCCCTCCTTTGGCTCCTCTTTTTCCGCCTTGGGATCAATCAGCTTTCCGCCGTTCTCCTCCACGCACTCTTTCAGCGTCAGGTACTTGTGATCCAGGTTCTTAAAGAGGATGTAGTCCATCATCTTGTCGCAGAATTTCTCGTCCTTCAGGCAGCCGAACTTGATGAAGGGGCTGATGTCATCCCAGTATTTCTCGTAGTTCTCCTTGTCGGTCTTGCACATGCCGCTTAGCTTGTCGGCAACCTTCTTGGAGATGTAGTCCGCGATCTTGTTTACAAATCCATCGTTCTGGAGCGCGCTTCTCGATACGTTCAGCGGCAGATCCGGACAGTCGATGACACCCTTCAACACCATCAGGAACTCCGGGATGACCTCCTTGATATTGTCCGCGATGAACACCTGGTTGTTGTACAGCTTGATGGTTCCCTCGATGGAGTCGTACTCTGTGTTGATCTTCGGGAAGTACAGGATACCCTTCAGGTTAAATGGATAGTCCATGTTCAGGTGGATCCAGAACAGAGGCTCCTTGTAGTCCAGGAATACCTTCCGGTAAAACTCTATATAGTCTTCCTTTGTGCACTCATTTGGATGCTTTGTCCACAGAGGCTGGGTGTCGTTGATTGGAACGGGACGCTTGTTGATCTTAACCTTATCTTTGGCCGGGGAGACCTCAACCATCTCTTTCTCACCGTTCTCATTTTCCTTCTCCTCCATCTTGGCGTCCTCGTGGATGCGCTCTACGATCACGTCGTCATCCTTAAGATCCGCCTCATCGATGGTCTCGTACTCCTGCTCCGCGTTTGCCTTCTCCAGGAAGATCTCAACCGGCATGAAGGAGCAGTATTTCTCCAGCACCTCACGCACCTTATACTCGTTGGCAAACTGCAGGCTGTCCTCATTTAAGAAGAGTGTGATCTCTGTTCCCACCTGCTGACGGTCGCCGTCAGACATCTCGTACTCTGTGCCGCCGTCGCTTGTCCAGTGTACCGGAGTGGCTCCCTCCTGGTAGGAAAGTGTATCGATGTGAACCTCGTCAGCCACCATGAAGGCGGAGTAAAATCCCAGTCCGAAGTGGCCGATCATGTCATCCTCTGTTGTCTTGTCCTTATATTTCTCCAGG
Organism: Clostridium sp. BSD2780061688st1 H5; assembly: GCF_005845155.1. Classification (NCBI taxonomy): domain Bacteria; kingdom Bacillati; phylum Bacillota; class Clostridia; order Eubacteriales; family Clostridiaceae; genus Clostridium; species Clostridium sp. BSD2780061688st1 H5. Next base: position 122,169 of record NZ_SPGT01000005.1, read on the forward strand.
AACTCTGTAGCGCCGGAGAAAGCGATCTGGGTAATGTACTCCTCCACCTCGCCGGCTGTCATGCCCACGCCATTGTCGATAAATTTCAGCGTCTTCTCCTCAGGATTTACAACCACATGGATCTGGGGCTTATAGCCGTCCGGAAGCTGATACTCTCCCATCATATCCAGCTTTTTCAGCTTGGTGATGGCATCACATCCGTTGGAGATCATCTCACGGACAAAGATATCGTGGTCTGAGTAGACCCATTTCTTGATAATAGGAAATATGTTTTCACTGCTGATAGACAGACTGCCTTTTTTTGCTTCCATTTATATCACTCCTTAAATTCCAATCTGTTTTGCGCGGAACAAAAATCCGCACCCTCTGCATGTTATGATAATACCCGAAATTGCAAATGTCAATAAAAAATTAGCACTCATCAAAAATGAGTGCTAATAACTTTGTTAAATTTATAAACTTTCTATAAATTCTGTCCTTCTCACTACTCTACGCTCTTCAAAGACTCCACCATGTCGATCTTCTTCAGCTTGAAGTACATCACCCAGTTGACGAACATGGAGAACCCGAGCGTGAACAGGAAGCTGTACAGATAGCTGGTAAGATCAATCACCCTGCCAAACATGACGTCATCCACCTCCACGGTGACGATGACAAACTGGAGCAGCACCCAGCCAAGGATCATGCCCGCCACCGCTCCGATGAAGGTGAGCAGCACATTTTCCCTGTACACATAGGCCGCCACCTCTGTGTCATAAAAGCCAAGCACCTTGATGGTGGCCAGCTCCCGTTTTCTCTCTGTGATGTTGATGGTGTTCAGGTTGTAGAGGACAATGAAGGCCAGCATGCCTGCCGAGATGATCAGCACCACGATGACCAGGTTCAGGCTTCGCAGCATGTCGTCAAGCTGATCCTCTATGCTGGAGGTGTAGCTGACATTCAGTACATTGCTGTTTCCCAGAAGGCTGCTTCCCACCTTCTCGATCTGGTCCTCCTGCCCCTCCTTCACTTTAATCAGGACGCCGTTGTACTGAGCCTGTTTCCCGAACAGCTCTTCATAGTAGTCCGGGGAGAGGTAGAGATAATGCCCCATATAGTTCTCGCAGATAGCCCCAATGGTCACTTCCTTCTCGCCCATGTCGTCGTCCTCCAGCGTCACCGTATCCCCCGGCTCCACACCGAGCACATCCGCCGCCTTCTCTGTCAGGATGGCCTCATCCTCCTGAAGAGAGTAGACGTCCGGCTTTGTCCTGCTGTGGAAATCCAGGAAGTTCCCTACATCATCCAGGCTTTCCGGCACGGTCAGATACACTTCCTCCGTCACATCCCCTGCCGTCACCTCCAGATTCTGCATGCGCACCATCAGCTCATCGCTGACAGCCGACTCATCCCGGACGCTGTCCGCGATCTCCTCCTTGTCTTCAGGGGAAAGACCCGCATCAAAGTACACTGCCGCGTCGTAGGTCTGGATGCTGCTGTACTGAAGCTCCGGAATGACAAAGATACAGTCCTTCAGCCCGAAGCCCACCACCATCAGGGCCATACAGCCCCCGATGCCGAACACGGTCATGAAAAATCGCTTCTTGTACCGCACCAGGTTCCGGATGGAAGATTTCCATGAGAAGTTCAGATGCTTCCAGATGATCTTCACCCGCTCCAGAAGGATGCGCTGCCCCTGCTTCGGCGCAGGGGGTCTCATGAGCTGGGCCGGCACGGACGCCAGCTCCCGGTAGCACGAGAAAATGGTGGCCGCCAGAGTGCACAGCACAGCGATCAGCGTGGCCTGCACGGCATAGCTCAGGTGATAGGGCACAAGGATATCCGGTATGTGCTGGTACATGATCTTGTATGCGTAAATGATGATCCAGGGGAACACCTTCTCCCCGAACAGGACGCCAAGGACGCTTCCGCCCAGAGTGGCTGTCAGAGCGTAGGCTATGTATTTCCCGGCAATGGAGAACTTGCTGTATCCGAGGGCCTTCAGAGTACCGATCTGTATCCGCTGCTCCTCCACCATCCTGGTCATGGCTGTCAGGCTGATGAGGGCCGCCACAAGGAAGAACACAGCCGGGAACACCTGGCCGATGGCCCGCATCCGGTCCGCGTTATCCCCGTACCCGTCGTACTCGGAGAGAGCGCTGCTGCGGTCCTGTATGTACCACTTTGGATTTTCAATCTTGTCGATCTCGGCCTGGGCGTCCGCGATCTCCTGCTTCGCCTCCTCGAGCTGCCGCTCTCCGTCGGCAATCCGGGCCTCTCCGTCAGCGATCTCCTGGGCTGCCTGGGCAGCTCCCTTTTCGTAATCGGACCAGCCATCCTGGATCTCCTGCTCACCCGCGGCCAGCTTTGCCTTGCCGCTGGCAAGCTCACTCTCCTGGCTGCTTATGAGCGCCCATGCGTCGTCAATCTGAGCCTGTCCCGCGTCGATCTGCTGTTTGGACGTCTCCAGTGTCTGCCGGCCGGCCGCAAGCTGAGCCTTCCCGTCCGCGATCTGCTGCCCGGCATCGTTCAGAGCCTGTTCTCCGGCAAGGAGGGTCTGCTCCCGGGCAAGGAGCTCCTCCATTTTCCCCTGCAGTCCGGCCACTGCTTCCCGGGCGCTCTCATAGACGTAACCCTCTCCCTGTTCTGCCAGGGCGTCAAGAGCCTGCTGTTCCACAGCCTCGGCATAAGCAAGACTCTGGGTCTTCTCGGCCTGCCGGGCTTGCAGCTTCTCCGCTTCACCGGGCCAGGACTCTAAAAACTGCTTCTGCTCCTCCGTTCTTTCGCTGTCCTTGATCGCTTTGTATTCCTCATACTTTTTCTCCCCTTCATCCAGAGCATTGGTGATTTCCTCAAGCTCCTTCTCTAAGGAAGAAAGCTGATCCGCCAGCGTCTCCATTTCAGAGATGGACGTTGTCAATGCGTCCTTCCCCGCCGCGATCTCCTGTTTCCCCTGCTCTATGAGGGGCATCTGCTGGGCATACTGGGCCAGGTACTGCACCTCCGACGCGTCCAGGTCCGCCTGCTTTTGTTCCAGCTGGGCCATGCCGCTCTCGTACTGCGCCCTTCCGCTGTCCAGCGCCGCCTGCTGGGTATTCAATTCCTCCTTGCCTGCGGAGAGCTGAGCCTCCCCGTCGGCGATCTGCTGCCTGGCTGCGTCCATCTGAGCCTGGGCATCCTCCAGGGCCTTCCGGGCGTCCGCAAGCTCCCGGGCTGCCTGGCTGCGCCCTTCCTCCAGCTCAGTCCGGGCATCTGCCAGCGTCTGGCTCTCCTCGTCCACTGTGGCCTGGGCGTCCCCAAGCTCCGCTTCCGCCTCGTCCACGATCTCCTGCCGGCGGGCCCGGCATCTCTCGTCCTCTATCTTTTCCAGGGCGTCCACAGCAGCGTCTGTCAGAGAGGTATAGCCGTCTGTAAAGGCGACCTCCCCGGCAGCGTCTGTCACCCGCACGTAGATTTCAGAAAAGACATCCATACAGAAGGAGTCAGGATCCACAGCGATAAAGCCGCTGACCTCACCGTTCCCGATGGTGCTGCTGCCCCTCCCAAAGGAAATATAGAGGGGGCTGTTCCCTATCCCCACAATCTCAAAGGTGTCTGTTGTCAGGCTGTCCTCCAGAGGATCCTCACTTCCGGAGGAGAGGGTAATGATGTCTCCCACCCCGTAGCCTGACGAGAGGGCAAACTCCTCGTCCAGGAGGCACTCTCCCTCCTTCTCCGGGAGCCGTCCCTCGCTCACCTGGATATCATTGAAATGCTCCTGCATGGCCATGACATGGACCACCTGCTCTGTGTCCCCCGTATCGCACAGGGCGTCCACGCTGTAGCTCCCCTCCGCCAGCTCAATGCCGTCCACATCCTCTATGGCCTCCACATCCTCCTCCGTCAGCCCCAGCGTTCCCATGACCTTGATGTCCATGAGATGCTCCTTGTCAAAATAGGCGTCGCCGGAGATGCGCATGGAGGGCTCCGAGGAGCGGATGCCCGCATAGAAGGCGACCCCCAGCGCCACTATGAGAAAAATGGAGATAAAACGTCCCCAGGATTTTCGGATTTCCATAAAGAAATCCTTGCGCAACATATTTTTCTTCATATAACCCCTACCATTCTATCGTCTCAACCGACACCGGATGCGGGTTGATCTCTATACTCTCCGCCTTGCCGTTCTTGATCCTTATAATCCGGTCCGCCATCGGCGCGATGGCGGAATTGTGGGTAATCAGGATCACTGTCATCCCCCTCTGACGGCAGGTATCCTGCAAAAGCTTCAGGATTGCTTTTCCCGTATTGTAGTCAAGGGCGCCTGTCGGCTCATCACACAGGAGAAGCTTGGGATTTTTCGCCAGAGCTCTGGCGATGGAAACTCTCTGCTGCTCACCGCCAGAGAGCTGAGCCGGAAAGTTATCCAGCCTCTCCCCGAGTCCCACATGCTCCATAACTTCCCTGGCGTCCAGCGGATCCTTGCAGATCTGAAGAGCCAGCTCCACATTCTCAAGAGCCGTCAGATTCGGGATTAGATTGTAGAACTGAAAGACAAAGCCTATGTCATCCCTGCGGTAAGCGGTCAGCGCCTTTCCCCTGTACTTCGTGATATCCTGCCCGTCGATCCACACCTCGCCGCTGGTAGCCGTGTCCATACCTCCCAGGATATTCAGGACCGTCGTCTTGCCGGCGCCGCTGGGCCCTACCACCACGGCGAACTCTCCTTTTTCTATGTCAAAGGATATGCCGTTGGCCGCCGCGATATCCACCTCACCCATGTGATAGATTTTCTTTACATCCCTCAGAGACACGAATTCTGCCATATATGTATCCTCCTAATACGAGCCGGTATACCTCTGCTTATATAGTGCTATTATAACACCGGAGAGGAGGATTGTACTATCCGAAAAAGGAAGTTTATAAGAATTTTAGAATAGATTTTTAAAGGGCGGCGAAAACGGAAGAAGCCGCCCGGCGCAGTGTCCGCGCCGAACGGCTTCTTCCGTTGCACAATCTGATTTTTCTTAGGCCTTAGCCAATCCCTCCGTTGACTGCCCCCAGGATAAACACCGCGATGGTGAGGATGCAGAACACGTATTTATAGAGGGGGTAATACCACCTGCCGATGGGCCGCTTGCGGCCCGTGGACACCGCATCCTCCACCGCTTTTCTTCCCCAGACCCAGGCGAACATAATGCCCGCAAGTCCTGCTCCGAGAGGGCAGATATAAATGGATACGAAGTCCATCCACTGGGAGACGATCCCCTGGATGCACACTGAGACAACCGCCCCCACCACCGCAATGGCAATGACCGCCTTTGCCCGGCCAAACCTCAGGTTGTCCTGGAGCGTGGCCACCGGGGCCTCATAGAGGTTGACAAGGGAGGTCAGCCCGGCAAAGAGGGCTGCCAGGAAAAAGATGAACATGACGATCTGCCCGCCCGGCATGGTGGAGAACAGATGGGGGAGGGAGATAAACATGAGCCCCGGCCCGCTCTCGGAGAGCACCGCCCCTGTGGTGGCCATGGCCGGGATGATGACCAGAGCCGCCAGCATGGCCGCGCAGGTGTCGCAGATGGCCACTGTGATGGCAGAGCTCACCGTGTCCTCCTTGTCCGACAGATAGGAGCCGTAAATGATCGTCCCGTTTCCAGCCAGAGATAGGGAGAAGAAGGACTGCCCCAGGGCAAACACGTACAGCATGGGATCCTTAAAGGCCTCCGGCCGGATGGTGAACATCCATCTGTAGCCGTCCGCCGCGCCGGGCTGCAGGGCTACGTAGACTGCCAGGCCGATAAAGAGCACGTAAAAAACAGGGATCATGATCTTGTTCGCCTTCTCAATGCCGCTGCTGATGCCCGCCGCCATGATGACAAATGTAACTGCCAGGACAACGATCAGCCACAGGTTGTTTCCAAAGGCGCTGGCCATCTGCCCGAAGGCAGCCCCGAATTCGTCCACACTTTCATGGGCCAGGGCTGATCCGGTGACGCTTCCGATCATATACCTGACGATCCAGCCCACCACTACGGAGTAGCCGATGGCCAGAGCCAACGCCCCCAGCATGGGGATGGCGCCTATGGCCCGCCCGATATTTCTCCTGCTCTCTCCCCTTGACGCGCAGGCCGTCCCGAAGGCCTCCACAGGGCCGGAGCGCACGGCGCGTCCAAAGCTCATCTCCCCGACCACGCCGGAAAATCCCAGCAGCACGTCAAAGATCAGATACACGACCAGAAAGGAGCCTCCGTAGGCTGCCATCCTGTACGGAAAAAGCCAGATATTTCCCATTCCCACCGCGGAGCCTACACAGGCCAGGATAAACCCGGTCCTGGAGTTCCACCAGTCTCTCTTCTGTGTTCCGTTTGCATTTGCCATAATCTTTCTCCTTCTCATTCCCAGGCGCCTGCCGCCTTTTTATCCCGCAGACAAAGAAGGCCGCCGCGCCCTGTGGATATACCGCCGGCACAGCGCCTTCTGTAAAAGCAAGTTGCCTATTCTGTCTGTGTGTTCTTTTTCTCTGTCATAAGGCTCATCAATCGTATTGATAATAGCTCATATAATCCTCTGACCCAATAGTCTGGCTGGGCGTCAGCTCCAGATCCAGATCCTCGTCCGCATTGACGATCACAGTTCCCTCCGGCAGCACTGCATTCAGGTAGGAGCTCTCTGTCACAGAGGAGTCTGAGATCCAGATGTACAGCGTCTGAAGCTCATTTCCATCCTCATCGTAGACCGTGATCTCCGGAGAGCCATAGCCGGAGGCCGCTCTGATGTCATACACACCTGCCGGGAAATCATCTCCCGCTGTCACCGTCTGCCCGCCTCTGATAGACACGCTCTCTGTCAGAGGATTGGCCTGGCCGCCCATCTGGCCTGTCTGGGCATTGTCCGCCGACAGAGTCAGATAGCCGTCTCCCGATACAGTGACCACCGCGCCTGTGTAGAGGCGGATGTCGTCAACCTGCGTTGTATCCGCATCCAGGGACTCATAGAGATAAATCCCGTTCTCGCTGTCATCGACAGACAGGGAGATGTAGTCCTCACCGGAGCTATCCGCCACATAGGTTCCCTCCGGTATATGCACGCCCACCACGTAGTCGCCCTGGGAGAACTGCTGGGAATAGCTCTCCCCCTCTGCCGGGATCTCCCTGGTCACATAGGCGTAGGGATCGTACTCATAGTCATCACTGTAGCTATAATCGTAGGATGAATAGGAATTGCTCTCATATTCTTTCTGACTTATGTACTCTCCCAGAAGAGGAGGTACCACGGCGATCAGCACTACAAGGATGATAATGACAATGGCTATTTTCTTTCCTCTGGCCCTCCTGGCCCGCCCTTCCTGCGCAGTGTAGGTATTGTAATATCCGCTCCTCCCCCTGGTTCCCCAGGTTCTCTGCGCGCCGCCACGGGACTGTGTCCGTCCGGCCTGGGAGCGTCCCGTCCCGCTCTGTGTCCGCTCTGCCTCTGACGCGGCCCTGCCGGCGCCCCCCGTTCCGACCCCGGACTTTCTCCGGGTGTCCCGATCCGCGCTTCCGCTGTAGTACTCCGACTTGGTATGCACATGGGTCAGCGGCTGTCCGTCGCAGCTGCTCTGATTGACATGATAGTGCTTCTCTGATTTATTGTTGTCCAGCCCGCACTCTGTGCATATGTTGTTGCTGTCCAGCTTTCCCCCGCAAAGGCTGCACCGCTCTCTGAAAAACATGCTCCCGCCCTCCTTGCCATCTTTGTCTGACAAAACTGTACCTTACCAAGGAGTATACCATACCGGAGCCGTTTTTGCACCCTTGCCCGGTTAAAATTTTCTGCCCACAAGGTCATCCAGACTGATCTCGAAAACATCTGCCATTTTGCAGAGTGTAAATATGTCCGGCATCCGCTTGCTGTGTTCATATGAAGAAAGGGATGTCCTGTCCACCCCTATCTTTGTTGCAAGCTGCCGCTGCGTCATATTCTTTTCTTTTCGGAGCAGGCGTATCCTCGCTCCCACACAGTATTTCCCCACTCTCGTTCTCACAGGTTTTCCTCCAGGTTCTCTTTCATGTCTCGGATCATACGCCGGATGATCTTCAGCTGGGCGCCGTCAAGCTGTTCCAGCTCCTCCGATATCTCGCCGAGGTAAATGCTCCCTGAGTCCTCCAGACTGTCACAGAGAAGATGGTCTGTCGTTGTACCCAGGGCATTGGCCGCCTTCACGACAAAGTCCAGGCTCGCCTTTGTGCTGCCGTTCTCCACGTGGCTGATGTGGGGAATGGAATACTCGATCTCATAGGACAGGTCCTGCTGGGACATATCTCGCATCTTCCGTATTTCTTTTAGTCTCTTCCCAAGCATTTTGTAATCCATTTATCTCTACCTCCGGCGCTTGTACATTCATTTTATTAGAAAGCGTTTTCTTTTAACATGCACCTAAGAGATACTTGTATGCATATGCTTTAAAATGAAGTCAAAAAAATCTCCACTGGGCTCAATGCATAAATAGTATTGAAATCGCCAGTGGAGAATTCCCTGTTCCTATTTTTGATAATGTCTGATCCGATCTTCTATTCTTATTCCGAGCAGAGCCTTTCCATCTGCCCGATCACGTCCGCGGTGTCGTACTCGTCCGCCATGACTACCAGGCTGTCCCCGGGATAAAGCCTGGTACTCCCCCTGGGGATCAGCTCCCTGTCACCTCGCTTTACAGCCACAAGCAGACTCTCGCGGGGCCACTCCAGCTCCCGCACCAGTTTCCCCGCCGCGTCGGAGCCCTGGCTCACCACAAATTCCCGCAGCACCTTCTCGCCGCTCTCCTGCAGGGGCTCTCCCCTTTTCTTGAGAAGATTGGCAAGGAGGCTCTCGTAGATGGGCTTTGACCGCATCAGCGTGGCCACGATATAGGCGCATATGGACACCACTGCCAGGGAAAAGAGCTGGCTCACAGTCCCTGTCATCTCAAAGATCAGAATGATCCCGGTCAGGGGAGCCCGCACAATAGCCGTAAAATAGCCCGCCATGGCAAGGAGGACAAAATTGTTCAGATAGAGGAGGTCTATACCGAAGATCCAGTTCCCCGCCTGGGCGAAAATGCCGCCGATAAAGGCTCCGATAATGAGCAGCGGAAAAAAGATGCCCCCCGGAGCCCCGGAGCCAAAGCTCACCGCCGAGAAGAGAAAGCGGCCGACCAGCAGGAACGCCATAGTCCCGGCGGCCATCCCGCCCGCTGTCAGCTCCTCCACCAGACTGTGCCCCGTCCCCAGAAGCTGAGGCGCCGCAAGCCCGAGAGCGCCTGCCAGCAGGAAGGGAATCAGGATCTTTCCCGCCGTGGAGAGCCCCGGTATGCGGCTGTACAGAGACTGGACCTTCAAGGTGAACCAGTTGTAGAACACGCCCAGGAAGCCCAGCACGACTCCCAGAAGGACGAGAAGCCCATAGTACTCCAAAGGCAGCGTCTCTGTCAGCGTAAACTGAAAGACCGAGTCCGTCCCCAGCACAGCCGTGCACAGAAAGTCCGCCGTGAGTGAGGCTGACATGACCGACAAAAGCACAGACACCGAGAAATTCCTGTGCACCTCCTCCAGGGAGAACATGACGCCCGCCAGCGGCGCATGGAAAGCCGCGGCCAGGCCGGCGCTGGCGCCGCAGGTGAGAAGATACCTCTCCTCTGTCTTTCCTCTGTCCAGATACCGGGAGGCTCCTTTTCCCACCATGGCCCCGAGCTGTATGGACGGGCCCTCCCGCCCCAGGGCCAGGCCGCCCAGGATACATAAGAAGCCGCCCACGAACTTGGCCGGCAGCACCCGCCACCATGTCTGATCGATCTTTCCGATCATCTCCCCCTCCAGCTGGGGGATTCCGCTGCCGGATATGAGAGGTTCAAAGTCCACCAGCTTTGCCACGAGAATAGCCAGAAGGGCCAGCACTCCAAACCACAGAAGGATCCACAGAGGCCTTCCCTCTATAAAATTCAGGATCATCTGCAGCCACCGCCCGGCGTTTTCCAGAAGTATCCTGTAAAGCAGCACCACAAGGCCGGCGATACCGCCCACGATGATGCCCTCCCCGATCAGAATGACCTGAAAGCGCTCCGCCCGCCGGATCGTTGCTGATATGTCTTTGTTATTTTCATTCATCGTCTCATTCCTCCGGAGACAATTCTACCATATCAGAGGCGATTTTGCACTTGCTTTACTCTTTTCCCCGTCCCGCATCTTCTCCGCAGCGCGTCCGCCCCCAGAAGAACCGCCGCAAGGAGAGAAACCGCAAGGCCCGCCGCCTTCCCCGGCGCGTCATAGCGGATCTCGATCCGGTGGCTGCCGGCCTGCGCCCGGGCTCCCAGGAACCCGCCGCTTACCTGGCTTACTTCCGCCTCCTGCCCGTCTACAAGAACCGTGAAATGTTCGTCAAAGGGAATGGATGTGATGAGCCAGCCGTCCTTTTCCAGCGTATAGCTGCCGGTCAGCGCGTCTCCGTCCCCTGTCAGCTCCAGCCCCGCGTCGCTGTATTCCTCCTGGGATGGGCTCTCCCCGGCGCTTCCGTACCAGGCCTCCACGCCGGATATTTCATAGCTGCCCTCCCCGAACGTGATTTCCACCGAGGACTGCCCCTCCCGGAGCGGGCATACAAAGTAGAAGACCTGATTTTGATTGTCGTAGGCGTAGCCACGGGAGGCGCTCTGCTTGTTCGTCTCCCCGTTTACCGAGACAGACACATCCCGGCGGGGATGTTTATTTTTTACCTGAAAGCTGAGGAAGAGGTACTGGTCCCCCTCCTGTCTGTCCTCCAGCGCGATCTCCCTTGTCTCCCCTTCGGAGGTCACCTCGTAGTCTCCCGCAAGAGAGGCAAGCTCCGCCTCCCTCGTCCGGCAGGAAGCAGAGGCAGTGTCCTCATCCCCTGCCGCCGCCACGGTCAGGAGGGCCAGGGACTTCTCCGGCCAGGACAGCTTCTCAAAGGTGTCCGCGGAGATGACCTGGTCTGTCACGTAGCCGATGGGAGCCACATCCTGGTTTTCGTATATTCCCACAGTTCCCACCTGGCCTGTCTTCTCGTAGCCCTCCGGCACCTGGGTCTCATCGTCCTCTCTCACCAGCAGGTATTTCACTCCCATGAGCTGCAGAAAGACCGGATTTTCCGTGGACTCCTGCATGAGCCCGTTCCTGGCCGGGCGGGCCAGATGGAGGATCTCCTCCCGGAAGGTCTCGTAGGCGCTGTTTCCCACAGAGGAGTACAGGGTAGTCAGATTCTGCCCATCCGTCAACACCTGGTTGTCGGCAGCCTTCTCCTGCTCTCTCGTGCCCCGCACCTCCATCCTGTAAAATCCGCTGTCCTCACTTCTCACCTGACGGGCCGCGTCCGCCAGGTCCTGATCCTGGAATTCCTCCATCCAGGCGGCCTCCACCTGGCTTTCCCTGGCAAAGGAAATCTGAACGCAGGCGAAGCAGGCCATGACCGCCGCAAGCCCGGCGCACACAGCCCTCCTCCAGAGCTTTTCCCCGGCCAGGAACAAAAGAGCGCAGAGCAGAAGATCCGCCCCAAGCAGCATCTTCACCCGGTCCGGCACGCCGCTTTGGACGCTTCCCAAAAGCAGGACAAGAGCCGCCAGGCCGTAGCCTGCCAACAGCTTTTTCCTGGCGATAATGCCCCGGCGGAAGTATCCGAAGAAGGCCGCCGCCAGATAAGAGACCAGGGGCAGGAGCGGGATAAACGCCTTGGCCCGTATGTAAAGCCCGCCGTTCAGGATATAGGAGGCCGCCGGCACAAGGAGGAGCAGGCAGACACAGGCCGCCATGTATTTCTCACGGCACCGACGGTAAAAGAGGCTGACGCACAGAACAACCGCCGCCATGGCTGTAAGCCCCATCCCATAGGGAGAGTAGAGAAGCTTCAGCGGATTGCCTTCCGGCAGGAGAAGGTCCGTCAGGCTGTAGCTGTTCTCCTCGCTCCTGCCGCCCAGCATGGCGAGACACATGGGCACCAGGTAGAAGAAGGACAGAAGTCCCCCGAAGAAGGCGGGATAAAACTGTCTCCACAGGGAGCGTATGAGGACAAGGGGAGAGGACGCCCACTCCTTCTTCCACCCGCACAGGCCGTAGACAAGGAGAGCCGCCACGCCTCCCACGGCAAAGTAAAAGCTGGTCAGCACCATCAGGAAGGTCCCCGCTGTCAGGAGCCCGTATTTTCCCCTGCTCACATACCTGTCATAGCCCATGAGTGTCAGAAGCAGGAAGGGCATGTAGCTGACAAACATGATCTGCATGGAGGTGTGGTACACCATCGGGCCTGACAGGATCAGAAGAAGCGCGCCGAAAAAGCTGTCCTCCTGCCGGAAATGGCCGTTTTTCAGCCAGGTATAGCACAGAAGTCCGGAGATGATCCAGGTCAGCAGCATGACTGCCTGGACGTAGTCCGCCATGTCCACAAAGGGCAGGAGAAAAGACAGCAGATACAGAGGATTGTAGAGCCCGTAGTAGGCGAAATTCCATATGTTCTGCCCTCCCCCCAGCTCCATGGCAAAGTCCGGCCAGAGATTGCCTGTCTCATAGAATTTCTGGCGGAAATACTCCGGGAACACGATGTGCTGGGAGAGCCAGTCCGTCTCAGATCCGGCCAGATACCCTCCGCATATTTTCATCAGAAAGAGAAGGATCGGTATGGTTGTAAGTATCAATGGAAACAAAATTTTCCTGCTGCTTTTCATCTTCCTCATCGCTGGAACTCCTTAAGATATAGATTGGTCTGTCTTTGATCTCCGTGTAGGCCCGGGCCAGGTACTGTCCCATGATGCCCATGCACAGAAGCTGAACGCCGCCTATAAAAATGATGGCGCACATCATGGCCGGCCACCCGGCTACCGGATCGTGCCAGATGAGATTTTTGATCACAAGAAAAAGGATCATGACAAAGGCCACGCCGCACAGAAGTATTCCCCCGTAGGAGGCCACGGACAGAGGGATGGTGGAAAACCCGAGTATGCCGTCCAGGGAATACCGCAGCAGCTTGGCCACGGACCACTTGGTGTCCCCCGCCGCCCGCTCCACATTGTGGTAGGGGAGCCACTTTGTCTTAAAGCCCACCCAGCCGAACAGGCCCTTGGAAAACCGGTTTTTCTCACTCAGGGACAGGAGGGCATCCGTCATCTTCCGGTTCATCATCCGGAAATCCCTGGCGCCCTCCTCAATCTTTACCTTTGAGAGTTTGTTGATGCATTTATAGAAGGAAGCGGACAGGAAGGAGCGGATCCTTGCCTCCCCGCGGCGATCCTCCCGCCGGGTGGCCACACAGTCGTACTCTCCCTTCTTCAGCGTCTGGAACATAAGGGGAATATACTCCGGGGGATCCTGGAGATCCGCGTCCATGACAGCCACATAGTCCCCCGCGGCCGCCTGAAGGCCGGCGTACATAGCCGCCTCCTTGCCAAAATTTCTGGAGAAGGCAAGGTACCTGAAATTCTGACTCCTGCGGTGGAACTGCTGCAGCAGCTCCAGCGTGCCGTCCGAGGACCCGTCGTCCACAAAGATCAGCTCTACCTTCGCAGTCTTCATCCTGTCAATGATATCCTCCATTGCCTTTATATAAAGGGGAAGGACCTCTTCTTCGTTGAAACACGGCACAACGATACTGATAAGCGGTTTTTTCTCTTCAAGCATAAAAAAAGACTCCTTTCCACTTGAGGCCCCTTCGGGGCCTCTGCCTTATCTCCAAACCAGTCTAAACTGAATTTGTGATAATTCGTGGAAAGAAATCTTAAAATTTGTTGAAGATTTGCTAAAGGTTCTCTTTCATATTCTGCCGGACACACTCATAAATTTCCTCTATTGCATACAGGGGAAGATTGATGAGCCAGTCCTCTTTCTTATAATCCGCCATGGATGTGCGGACGGAAATCTCAGGATGGAACCTGTCGCGGAAGGTCTTCAGGCTCTTTGCTTTCAAATTTGCCTCCGCCTTCACCTCCACAGGCACAGCCATCTCTCCGGTATCAATGACAAAATCCACCTCACAGGATCCACGGTCATTCGTGTAGTAATAGCCTGCTTTGGGGAATTTACAGCGTCTCCACAAACCGCATGAATGCCTTCCGGCCGTCCTCAGTGCACTTGTAGACGCCTGCGTCCTCCAGCACGTGAGTGAAGACGATGCCTGTCTCCTCCTTCAGGATATCCATTACATTGTCCCTTGTGATGCTGTCGTATTTTGGCAGGAAGGAGTCCACCCAGTCGGCGTGCTTGGCAATCTTCTCGTTGGAGCGGATGTCCCCTCCCTCCACCATGTAGTCCGCCAGGATCTCCAGCTCCTCCTTCAGCCTGGAGGGAAGAACGGCCAGGCCCATAACCTCGATCAGGCCGATGTTCTCCTTCTTGATGTTGTGGTACTGGGCGTGGGGATGGTATACGCCCAGAGGATGCTCCTCTGTCGTAATATTGTTCCGCAGCGTCAGATCCAGCTCGTACATGTCTCCCTTCTTTCTGGCAATGGGAGTGATGGTGTTGTGGGGCGTGCCCTCTGTCTCAGCGAAAATGAAGGCTTCCTCGTCCGTGTAGCTTCTCCATGCCTGGAGCACGTGGTCTGCCAGGTCGATGAGCCGCTTCTCATCCGCGTGGCGGATGCGCAGGACAGAGAGAGGCCACTTCACGATGCCCGCCTCCACATCCTCATAGCCGGGGATAGTGACCGGGATCTCGATGGGCGCCTTTGCCATGGCAAAGGTGTAGTTTCCGCCCTGGAAGTGGTCATGGCTTAAGATGGAGCCGCCCACGATGGGGAGATCCGCGTTGGAGCCCAGGAAATAGTGGGGGAACTGCTTCACAAAGTCAAACAGCTTGATGAACGCGTTCCGGTCGATCTTCATGGGCACATGCTGGCCGTTGAACACGATGCAGTGCTCGTTGTAGTATACATAGGGGGAATACTGGAAGCCCCACTTGCTGTCGTTGATGGTGATGGGGATGATGCGGTGGGTCTCCCTGGCCGGGTGGTTGGCGCGCCCGGCGTACCCCTCATTCTCCATGCAGAGCTGGCACTTGGGATAGCTGCTGGCCTTGGCCGCCCCTGCCGCCGCGATGGCCTTGGGATCCTTCTCGGGCTTGGACAGGTTGATGGTGATGTCGATCTCGCCGTAGGGGGAGTCCACCTTCCACTTCATATCCTTCTTCACACGGTAGCGGCGGATGTAGTCGCTGTCCTGGCTGAATTTGTAGAAAAATGCCGTGGCCGCCTCCGGGGATTTCTCATACTCCTCCCAGAAGGTCTTCTGTACCTGTGCCGGCCGGGGCAGAAGGCAGTTCATCAGCTTCGTGTCAAAGAGATCCCGAAAGACCACGCTGTCCTCCACAAGTCCTCTCTCCACAGCCTCGTCCAGCAGCTCCTTTAAGATCTGCTCCAGATCCAGCTCCTCGCCCTCGATGGACACGTCCTCGTAGTCGTCCTCCTTAAACAGCTCCAGCAGCAGGTTGGTGGTGTAGATCCTCTCGCACTCCGGTGTCAGTCCTGTCCGGATACCGTACTCCACAAGCTTCTTTATATTCTTATATAACATTCCCTTTTCCTCCTAAATACAGGCTCTCGCCCTCTCTGTGACATTCTATGACAGACGGTGGGCCCCGTCTCCGATCTCAACTACATAGAACTCCGCCGTCTTGTGGCACTTGTCCTGGTAGCCCTTTTTCACGGTCTCGATAAATGTATCCACCGCGTCATTTTTTACAATGCTGACTGTACAGCCGCCAAATCCGCCTCCTGTGATGCGGGAGCCGATGACGCCGGGCACGCTCCAGGCCAGATCCACCAGCACGTCGATCTCCTCGCAGGACACTTCATAATCGTCCCGCAGAGAGATGTGGGACTGGTTCATGTATTTTCCGAACTGCTCTACATTGCCCTCCTTCAGCGCCGCCTCGGCGTGGATAGTCCTCTGGTTCTCGTACACCGCATGCTTTGCCCGCCTGCGGCAGACATCCTCCCTGATGGCGTCCTTGTGAGCCTCGAACTCCTCCTCTGTCAGATCTCCCAGAGTGCCGATATCCACCACCTTCTTCAGATCCTCCAGGGCTCGCTCACACTCGTTTCTCCTGTCATTGTAGGCAGAGTCCACAAGGCTGTGCTTTACCTTGCTGTTGGTAATAACGATCTTGGCGTCCTCCAGCTTCACAGGCGCGTACTCGTACTTCAAAGTATTGGTATCCAGGAAAATGGCATGATCCTTTTTGCCCATAGCGCTGGCAAACTGGTCCATGATCCCGCAGTTGCAGCCGTTAAAGTTGTTCTCTGAGTACTGTCCGATCTGGGCGATCTCCACCATGGATACCGGGAAATCATACAGATCCTTCAGCATGGTCCCTGTCAGAACCTCCAGGGAAGCGGAGGAGGACAGGCCGGAGCCATTGGGGATGTCGCCGCAGATGGCGATGTCCAGTCCACAGTCCATCTCATAGCCTCTGCCCTTGAAGGCCCACATCACGCCCTTTGGATAGTTGGTCCAACCGGCCTTCTTGTCCGGCACCAGCTCATCCAGACTGGTCTCGATGACGCCCAGATCCTTAAAATTCATAGAGTAGAAACGGATCTTTCGGTCCTCCCTCTTTCTGGCCGCTCCGTATGTACCGATGGTCAGCGCGCAGGGAAAGACATGTCCACCGTTGTAGTCGGTGTGCTCTCCTATGAGGTTGACACGGCCCGGGGCGAAATACATGCGGATGTCTCCGCCGTCGCCGTATTTTTCCTTAAAGACACTCAACACTTTCTCTTTCATTTCCACATACACCTCTCTCTTTTTTTATAATTATAATAGGGTTTCCCTTTAAAAACTATAAGGATAATGGTAGAAACTATAAAAATATTGCGCTTTTCCTCAATCAATCAGGCCCAGGTGCTTCATGGCCTGCCAGATGCCTTCCTCCTCCACCCTGGGAGCCACATATTCAGTCCAGGGATCCAGCACCTTGTCGTGCTTTCCCATGGCGATCCCATGGGCCCCGTACTGGAACATAGCCAGGTCATTGCTGCTGTCCCCGAAGACGTAGGAGCGTTCCCGGCCCAGGCCGAAGTACTTCAGAATGTACTCGATGATCGTCCCCTTGGAGTAGCCCTTCACGATACACTCGTAGGTATTGTCCCCCCGGTCCAGGATCTCCATATAATCGGTAAGGAAATCAAAAAACTCCTCCTTTTTGCTCTCCTTGTCCGTGTAGGCAAAGATCTTGTCAAAGGGACAGCCGCCCTGCTCGATGTATCTCTCTACTCCCAGTCCCCTGTTCTTCATGTATCTTCTGGTATTCTCCAGACTGTCGAACCTGGATACCCGGGAGGAGAAATACACATCCTCCATCCCCTCGTACAGAGCGTCCACCCTGCACTTTTCCGCCATCCTCACGATGGAAGCGGCGGCCTTCGCGTCCAGGTGCTCCTCAAAGATCACCCGGTCCTGGTACTCCGCATAGATGCCGCACCCGCAGAGAATGCCGTCCACAGGAAGTCTGCGGATCTCGGGCGGCACAGAGCAGGCTGTCCGGCCGGTGTTGATAAAGACCAGATGCCCCTTCCTTCTGGCCTCCTCCAAAGCGTGTACAGCGCTCTCCGGTATCGTCCTGGTGACCTCGCTCAGCAGGGTGCCGTCTATGTCAAAAAATAAAACTGCTCTCTCCATTTTTCTCTACTCCTCTTGACTTTTCCGCGGCCGCGCGGCCATTGGCACTTTTTGCCGGCTTTGCGGCCGTCTCTATTGTAGCATGACGGGAGTGGTTCGTAAATGCTGTTTCCTCTTGACATTTTGTCCGACTTCGGACTATAATACTTTTGTCTGGTTTCGGACTAACTTTATCTTTACATGATTTCACAAGGAGGGATGGCACTATGACAGAAAACAGAAAATCTTTGGAGAAATATTACAATCTCTGGCAGGAGACGACCGTCCTGTACGAGCGATGGGCCAGACGCCGGGGACTGACCTACAACAGCCTGACAGTCCTGATAGCCGTCGCGGGCAGCGCTCCCGCATCCTGTACCCAGAAGACCATCTGCCAGGATTGGGCCCTCCCCAAGCAGACCGTCAACACAATATTGAAGGATTTTGCGAAGAAGGGCCTTCTGG
The DNA here is from genome assembly GCF_005845155.1 of Clostridium sp. BSD2780061688st1 H5. NCBI lineage: Bacteria > Bacillati > Bacillota > Clostridia > Eubacteriales > Clostridiaceae > Clostridium > Clostridium sp. BSD2780061688st1 H5. The sequence continues at coordinate 140,194 of NZ_SPGT01000005.1, forward strand.
AGCTTGTCCCCGTGGAGGAGGACCGGCGCAGCAAGGCCATACGGCTCACAAAGGAAGGGCAGTTCTTCTGCGAGAGCACCCTGGCGGACCTGAAAAGACTGGAGCTTTTTATCATGGAGCAGATGGATCCCGCCCTTGTGGACGCCATGATCAGCGGAATGGATCTGTTCTGTCAATATTTTAGGAAAGGAATGGAAATGGAATATGAAGCTTTATAGAGAATTTTTCAGCTATGTAATCCCCTCGCTCCTGGCCTTCGCCCTGTCCGGCGTCTACTCCATCGTGGACGGCTTCTTTGTGGGAAACAGCATCGGCGACGCCGGGCTGACCACCATCAACATCGCCTACCCGGTGGTGGCTCTTCTGCAGGCCGCCGGCACCGGCATCGGCATGGGCGGCGCCGTGCACTACTCCATCCGTCTGGCCTCCGGGAAAAAGGAGGAGGCAAAGCGCTACACAGACAGCACAGTAGTCCTTCTGCTGGCCGCCTCCCTCGTCTCCACTCTCGTCTTTTACCTGGCCGCCCCGGCTGTCCTGACAGCCCTGGGCACCTCCGGACAGATTCTGGAGCTGGGGATCTCCTACCTGCGGATCATCGTCCTCGGCTCTGTGTTCCAGATCTTCGGCACCGGCCTGGTACCCCTGATCCGCAACATGGGAGGCGCCTTCTACGCCATGATGATCATGGTGGCTGGCTTTCTCACCAACATTGTGCTGGACTATGTGTTCGTCTGGCTTCTCCACGAGGGGGTGGCGGGAGCGGCTCTGGCCACCCTCATCGGCCAGGCAGTGACCATGGCGGGAGGACTGCTCTTCTTTCTGCGCCGAGGCGTGTCCTTCCACCTGGTCCGCTCTGTCTTCTCCCGGGAAAGGGTGAAGGGGCTGCTGACCGGCATCCTGAAGATTGGGCTGTCCCCCTTCGGGATCACCTTCTCCCCCAACATCACGATCATTCTCATGAACCGTTTCCTCATGGACTACGGCGGGGAAAAAGCGGCTGCCTGCTACGCCTGCATCGTGTATGTCATCGTCATCGTGTACCTTCTGCTTCAGGGCGTGGGCGACGGCTGCCAGCCCCTCATCAGCAGATACTACGGGGAAAACCATCTGAAAAATATGAAAAAGGTGTGCAGCCTCGCCTACATAAGCGGCGTCTGCATAGCAGCCGCCTGCATGGTCCTCATCTTCCTTGGCCGGTATCAGATCGGAGGACTCTTCGGGGCCTCGGATCTGGTCCGCGCAGAGGCCGGCCAGGTGCTTCCCCGCTTCCTTGTCAGCCTCATTTTCCTGGCCCTTGTGCGGGTCACCACCTCCGCCTTCTACGCCACGGAGAAGACGCTCCTGTCCTACATCCTGGTGTACGCGGAGCCGGTATTCCTCTTCCTGCTCCTTCTTCTGCTGCCAAGGATGGCCGGGCTCAGCGGCGTGTGGCTGAGTATTCCTCTTGCCCAGTCGCTGACTTTTGTGACAGCGCTTGTCTGTAGGCTTTGGGCGTCATCCCGAAGCTCCTCCGGAATACCCGGTTAAAATAGGAAAGGTTGTTAAAGCCTGTATCCAGGGCAATGTCCGTGATGCTGGCCTCCTCCCCGGCCAGCCTGCCGGCGGCGATCTCCATCCTGTACTGGTTCACGTACTCCACGCAGGTCATATTCATGTGCTGCTTGAAAAACCGCATAAAATAGTACTCGCTGAAGTGACAGACCCCGGCCAGCTCGGCCACGCTCAGGGGCCGCTGATAATTTTCCTTTATATACTGGAGAACCGTCCGGAGCTTTTCAATGACCTCCCGGTTCTCCTGTTTTTTTCTCTCAAAGGGAACCTGCCTGTACAGAAGGAGCAGGATCTCCAGAAGTCCGGCCTTCACCTCCAGCTCATACCCCTCCTCCCTTTTGGCAAAGCTCTCCTTTAGCCTGTCAAACAGCCTCTCCATCCTCTCAGAGAACTCCGGACTGCTGCCCTTTGCCCTCATCACCGGAGGAAAGCGGATCTCTCCCTTCTCCACCGGGGCAAGGTACTTCACCCCGCAGGCATCCGCCCTGCCTCCCAGCAGGGAGGGATGGAAGACAAAGCTGTCGGTCTCCAGCAGCCTCGTCTTCCCCTCCGGTATCCCGTGGAGCATCCCTGACGGCAGAAAGAGGAAATCCCCCTCCCCCACCTGGCAGGGCTCCAGGTCAATGAGATAGGTGCAGCTCCCCCGGCGTACCCGTGTGATCTCAAACTCCTCGTGCCAGTGTACCGGAAGGCCCGCCAGTCCCGCCGGGTAGACGCAGTGATAATAGTCCGCCGGGAACAGGCTGGTCCCGTGATGGCGCTTCTCAAGGTACTGTCTCTTTTCCTCCATATCTTTTCCTCCATGGCAGGATTGTGTCAAAAACTGCTAGGAATATGCAAGTAAATCCTGCTTTTCACTTATATAATAGTAGCATATTACAAATCGAACCGAAAGGAGAAAAAGCATATGATCCGCAAATATACCTTTGGAAACCCCTTCCCCACGGAGGCAGTCGTAAAAGAGATCCCCGCGTCCGAGGGGGCTCTCCCCTATTTCACCAGAGAGGGCGACAGCCTGGTCCTCACCATGGAGGAGGGTGCTCCCGTGTACGGTCTGGGCGAGCAGGTGAGAGGTATCAACAAGAGGGGCTGGAGCTACACCAGCAACTGCTCCGATGACCCCCACCACCTGGAGACCACCCACTCCCTCTACGGGGCACACAATTTCCTGATGATCGGGGGATCCCACCCCTTCGGCCTTTTCATCGACTATCCCGGATACCTGACCTTTGACATCGGCTACACCCAGAAGGATACGCTGCGCATCACGCCCACGGACTGGGATCTGGACATCTATGTCATCGAGGAGGAGGATAGGCGCTTCCTCTCCATCGTCCACACCTTCCGTCAGATGATCGGCAGAAGCTACATTCCTCCCAAGTGGGCCTTCGGCTACGGCCAGAGCCGCTGGGGCTACAGGAACGAGGCGGATGTGCGGGAGGTGGCCGCGAAATATAAGGAGGCCGGCATCCCCCTGGACGCCATCTACATGGATATCGACTACATGGAGCGGTATGAGGACTTCACCGTGTCCGCGGAAAAATTCCCGGATCTCCCCGGCCTGGCCGCGGATATGAAAAAGGAGGGCATCCATCTTGTCCCCATCATCGACGCCGGCGTGAAGATCGAGGAGGGCTACTCCGTCTACGAGGAGGGCGTGGAGAAAGGCTACTTCTGCAAGGAGGAGGACGGCACCGACTTCGTGGGAGCCGTGTGGCCGGGACGGGCCCATTTCCCGGACATGCTGAACCCGGCCGCCAGGAGATGGTTCGGCCTGAAATACAGGTTCCTCCTGGACCAGGGCATTGACGGCTTCTGGAACGACATGAACGAGCCCGCCATCTTCTATTCAGAGAAGCGCTTAAATAAGGTGTTTGACGAGGTGGCCTCCATGAAGGGCCAGAACCTGGATCTGGATAAGAACAACCATCTGCTGGGTCTTGTGAACACCCTGGCCAACAACCCGGAGGATTACCAGAGCTTCTACCACGAACCCGGAAACGGCCTCCCAAGGATCCGCCACGACAAGGTCCACAACCTCTACGGCTACAACATGACCCGGGCCGCCGGGGAGGCCTTTGAGGAGCTGGAGCCGGACAAGCGCATCCTGATGTTCTCCCGCTCCTCCTACATCGGCATGCACCGCTACGGCGGCATCTGGCAGGGAGACAATCTGTCCTGGTGGTCCCACCTGCTCATGAACGTAAAGATGATGCCCTCCCTGAGCATGTGCGGCTTCCTCTACACGGGAGCGGATCTGGCAGGCTTCGGCGCGGACACCACGGAGGACCTGGTCATGCGCTGGCTCCAGTTCGGCATCTTCACCCCGCTCATGCGGAACCACTCCGCTATGGGCACAAGGATGCAGGAGGCCTACCGCTTCTCCAACGCAGAGGCTCTGGGCCGGATCATCAAGCTCCGCTACTGCCTGCTGCCCTACCTGTACAGCGAGTACATGAAGGCGGCCCTGGGAGATGAGATGCTCTTTTTGCCTCTCTCCTTCGCCTACCCGGAGGACCCACACGCAGCCCAGGTGGAGGATCAGCTCCTCCTCGGGGAGAGCCTCATGCTGGCTCCCGTCTGCCAGCAGAACGCCGCCGGCCGCTACGTATACCTGCCGGAAGACATGCTCTGCGTGACCACCTCCGGACCGGACGATTTCCGCTGTGAGAAAATGGGCGCCGGACACCACTACGTGCCTGTGGCTGAAAATGAGCTCATCTTCTTTGTCCGCAGAGGACACCTGCTGCCCCTGGCACAGACAGCCAGGAACGTGGAGAAGCTGGACGCCTCCCGCCTGCAGCTCATCGCCTACCCGGCGGGCACATGCCGCTACACGCTCTACGATGACGACGGCTACGGAAAAGACTACGAAAATCCCGCCCACCTGTCCACTATTGACGTGTCTGCCGACGGTGAGGTAAGATATGAGGGATCAACAGAAAGGACTGTCACAACATGTTTCATCTGCTCTTAGCTATCATATACCTTGCCTTTATAAGCCTGGGCCTTCCCGACGGACTGCTGGGGTCCGCCTGGCCCTCCATGTACCAGGAATTCCAGGTGCCGGTGTCCTACGCCGGCATCATCTCCATGATCATCGCGGCGGGCACCATCGTGTCCAGCCTGCAGAGCGACCGGCTGACCCTGCGCCTGGGGCCGGGACGGGTGACAGCCATCAGCGTGGCCATGACAGCGGCTGCCCTCTTTGGCTTTTCCTTCAGCCACTCCTTCATCCTTCTGTGCCTGTGGGCCATTCCCTACGGCCTGGGAGCCGGCAGCGTGGACGCGGCCCTCAACAACTATGTGGCTCTCCACTACACCAGCTGGCACATGAGCTGGCTCCACTGCATGTGGGGCGTGGGCGCCTCCGCCGGTCCCTACATCATGGGCCTTGTCCTCTCCGGAGGAGCCTCCTGGAATACCGGCTATCGGTACGTGGGCATCCTCCAGGTGGCGCTCACAGCCATTCTGCTCATCAGCCTGCCCCTCTGGAAGGACAGGCGCTCTATCTCCGGAGCGGAGGCAGGCAAAAGTCCTGCGGCGGACACCCCGGCTCCGGAAAAGGAGACCGCGCGGCAGCCGAAAAAGCCCCTGTCCCTGAAGCAGATCCTCTCCATTCCCGGCGCCAGAGAGGTGATGGTGACCTTCTTCTGCTACTGCGCCCTGGAGCAGACAGCCGGCCTGTGGGCCTCCAGCTACCTGACCCTGCACGAGGGGATCCCCTCTGAGACCGCCGCCTTCTGCGCCAGCCTCTTCTTCATCGGCATCACCATCGGGAGAGGCGTCAGCGGCTTTCTCACCATGCGTTTCAACGACACCCAGATGATCCGCCTGGGGCTGGTGCTGATCCTGGCGGGCGTGCTGATCATCCTCCTGCCTCTGGGCGGCGGCACATCCCTTCCCGGCCTGATCATCATTGGTCTCGGGTGCGCCCCTGTGTACCCCTGTGTCATCCACTCCACGCCGGCCCACTTCGGAGCGGACAGGTCCCAGGCAGTCATCGGCGTGCAGATGGCCTCCGCCTACGTGGGCACCTGCCTCATGCCTCCTCTGTTTGGCCTGATCGCGAACCACATCAGCATCTCTCTCTTTCCATTCTATCTGCTGGTCATCCTTGTGCTGATGTTTGTGATGCACGAGAGGCTGCTGAAGAAGACTGCGAATACTCGGTAAGAATCTGAAAAAATGTGTAAGAAAACAGGAGGAGAGAAACTATGCAGATCGCACTGCGGAACGATGGACGAGAGCTCAAATCCCACGGGGATTACTCCTTCCCCGTGCTTGTCAGCCCGGAGCGGCTGGACGCCTACGAGATGGGAAGCTTTGCCTGCCACTGGCATCCTGAGATCGAATTTACCCTGATCCTTAAGGGGGAGATCCTGTACCAGATCAATGACCACACCTATCATTTAAAGGAGGGGGACGGGATCTTCTGCAATGCCAACATGCTGCACGCGGGGCGCCACGCAAACAGCCGGGACTGCTCCTATCTGTCCGTCACAGTCAACCCCTCCCTTCTGTACGGCTACGAGGCCAGCCTCCTGCAGACCAAGTACGTCCAGCCCGTGACTGAGAACCCGCTTCTCCCCTCTGCCTCCTTCTTCCCGGATGTGCCCTGGGAGAGGGAGGTCCTCTCCCACCTGACCGCCATCCGCCGGCTCTGGCAGGATCCGCCCCGCTCCTACGAGCTGCGTCTTCTGACAGAGCTCTACCAGATCTGGATCCTGCTCTTTGACCACCTGGATCTGGAGACCCGCCCCTCCTCCGGGGACGTGCGGGAGCTGGAACGGCTGCGCCGGATCGTCACCTTTATCCACGAGCACTATATGGAGCACATTTCCCTGGAAGACATCTCCGGCTGTGTCAACATGTGCAAGAGCGAGTGCTGCCGCCTGTTCAAGCGAAATATGAATCAGCCCCTCTTCGACTACCTCCTCCACTACCGCATCCGGCAGAGCATCCCTCTTCTGGCCCAGGGAAAAGACAGCATCACAGACATCTCCATGCAGTGCGGGTTCTCCAGCCCCTCCTACTACACGAAGCTGTTCCGAAAATTCATGGGCTGCACTCCCAGGGAGTACGCGAAGTCCGCCCATGCGGAAAAGAGTCCGCAGCGTCAGCCATAGACGCTGCGGACTCTTCTTGTCTGCCTTCCCCTATTTTTTTATCTCTTCATCCAAACAAAATCCCAGCCGGACAGCTCCACTGTCTCCACTTCCCTGGTGACGCCTGTCACGAGGTTCGTGTACCGCGCTTTCTCCGGCATCCAGATAGTGCGCCCCTGGTCGCTGAAGTTGAACACAGCGTGGAGCTCCTCCCCTTCGGATCTGCGGACGATCCACAGGATGGACTGATCGCTGTAGTCCTTCGTGTACACCTCCGCGTCCGCGTCAAACACGGCCTCTTTCCTGCGGATCCGCTCCAGCTCTTCCAGCCCGTTAAAGATCCGGCCCTGCACGCTGTCTTTATCCTTAATGTGCTCTGTCAGCTCCCAGCAGAATTTTCCTCTGTGGATGTACCGGGAGTCAGGTGCCTTGTCCGGGTCATCCTTGTAGGTGTAGTCGTTCACCTGGCCGATCTCGTCCCCGCTGTAGAGCATGGGGATGCCGGACTGCGTGAACATGTAGGCGTGGAGCATGAGATCCTTGCGGATGGCCCAGTCCATCTTCTCCTCATTCTGCTCAAAGCCCGCGCTCTCCACGCCGCACATGGAGGCGGTGGTGGCGCAGAACCTGGCGTCCCCGGTCACCGGATCCTCATTGTAGAGCTCGCCTCTGCTGACGCTTCCCGGAGTCTTGCCCTGGAAATAGTCGTTCAGGTACTTCTTGTGGGAGACTTCCTCCATGCCCCACTCCTTCAGGGATGCATAGTCCAGGCCCCAGCCGATGTCGTCGTGGCACCGCAGATAGTTGAGGAAGGTGTACTCTCTCGGAAGAGAGCAGACCACGTCCATCTGCTTCCGGAGCAGGCGGATGTCCCTCGTGGCCACAGTGTGCCAGGTAGTGGCCATGGTGGTCACGTTGTAGAGCATGTGGCACTCCGGCTTCTCCACTGTGCCAAAGTAGGGCGCCACCTCCTTGGGCTCCATGACCACCTCGCCCAAAAGCACAATGCCCGGACACACGATCTCGCCGATCATGCGCATCATGCGGACGATGGTGTGCACCTGGGGCAGGTTCCGGCAGTTGGTCCCCAGTTGCTTCCAGATATAGGGCACCGCGTCGATGCGGATAATATCCATTCCCTGGTTGGCCAGGTAGAGGAAGTTGTACATCATCTCATTGAACACCCTCGGGTTGCTATAGTTCAGATCCCACTGGTAGGGGTAGAAGGTGGTCATCACATAGTGTCCCATCTCCGGCAGATAGGTGAAGTTGCCGGGAGCCGTGGTGGGGAATACCTGGGGCACGGTCTTTTCGTACTCCCTGGGGATCGCCGGATCCGCGTAGAAGAAGTAGCGGCTCATGTACTCGCCGTCCCCCTGGCGGGCTCTCCTGGCCCACTCGTGGTCCTCGGAGGTGTGGTTCATGACAAAATCCATGCACAGGCTGATTCCCTTCTCATGGCATTTCTCCGCCAGCTCTGACAGATCCTCCATAGTTCCCAGCTCCGGCTTCACCTTCCGGAAATCGGCCACAGCGTAGCCGCCGTCGGACCGCCCCTTGGGAGAGTCCAGGAAGGGCATCAGGTGCACGTAGTTCACATTGCACTTCTCCAGATAGGGAAGCTTCTCCTGCACACCCTTGATATTCCCGGCGAAATTGTCAATGTACATCATCATGCCAAGCATGTCTCTCTTCCGGTACCACTCACCTTCCGCCTCTCTCTGGGCGTCCAGCTTTTTCAGCTTGTCATTTCTCTGGTCATAGTACCATTTCATCTGATCGCAGAGCTCGGCAAACATATCATCATTGCCGTACAGCTCCATGTACAGCCACCGCAGCTCATCGTGGTGGCGTCCCAGCCGCTTTGCGAAAACGCGGTCGGACTGCTCCCGTTTCTCCCGATCTCTCTTCTGGGCCGCCGTCTCCCTGGTCTTAGCTGCCGGCTTCTTCGCCGCCGCAGTTGTCTTCTTCGCTGCCGCGGTTGTCTTCTTCGCCGCCGGCTTCTTTGCCGTCACGCTTTTCTTCTTCGTTGTTCCTGCCATCTGTCTCATCCCCCGTTTACAATGATTTGGATTAGTCTTCACATACAAAATGCCACTGGTAGGCCTGGTATTCTCCCTCCAGCACCGGCTTGGGCACGCCCGCCTCACGCAGGGCCGTGCTGTTGTACAGCCTGCCTGTCTCCGTATCCCGGTACATGGTATTTTCCTTCAGGCCCTTCACTTTGATGTAGTCCACGGTCATGTTGGCGTGCTTCTTGATGCCCACCACCTGCACAAGGGCTTCCCTCTGGTCCTCGGACACGAACTCCCAGGCCCCCTGGTTGTCGGTCTGGGGATTGGTGAGCCGATAGTAGGTGCCTCGCTGCACGAGAGCCGCATACTTCTTGTACTCCGCGATCTGGCGCCGGATCTCGTCCTTCTCCTCCTCGCCCAACTCGTTTAGGTTCAGCTCGTAGCCGAAGGTGCCGGCCATGGCCACCATGCCCCTCGTCTTCATGGAGGTCACCCTCCTTGTCTGGTGGTTGGGCGACGCGGACACGTGGGCTCCCACAGAGGAGGCCGGATAGATGAAGGAGGTTCCATACTGGATCTCCAGCCGGTCGATGGGATCCGTGTTGTCGCTGCACCAGATCTGGGGCGTGTAGTAGAGCATGCCGGCGTCAAAGCGTCCACCGCCGCCGCTGCAGCCCTCGATCAGAATATTGGGATACCGGTTCACCAGCCTCTCCAGGAAATCATAGAGCCCCAGCACATAGTCGTGAAGTACCCGCCCCTGGCTGTCCGCTGTGGCGGAGTATATATCCGCAAGGCTCCGGTTCATATCCCACTTGATATATTCCACATTGCCCTGATCCAGGACAGCGCAGATCTGCTCATAAATGTAGTCCACCACTTCTTTTCTGGAGAAATCCAGGACAAGCTGGTATCTGGAGCGGTTAGGCCGCCGTCCCGGTATGACAAAGGCCCAGTCCGGATGCTCCCGGTACAGTTCGCTGTCCTCATTGACCATCTCCGGCTCGATCCAGATGCCGAACTTCATGCCCATGCCGTTGATCTTTGTGATCAGCTCGCCCAGACTGCAGCCCAGCTTCTTCTCGTTGACCTTCCAGTCTCCCAGTCCCCGCAGGTCGCTGTCCCTGTTGCCAAACCAGCCATCGTCCAGGACGAACATCTCGATCCCTAAGTCCGCCGCCTGCCGGGCCAGAGCAAGAAGACTCTCCCCTGTGAAGTCAAAGTAGGACGCCTCCCAGCTGTTGATGAGGATGGGCCTCACTGTCTCCTTATATTTCCCTCTGCACAGGTGTGTGCGGATGCAGCGGTGGAAATTCTGTGACAGCTTTGCCAGTCCCTCTCCCGAGTAGGTCATGATCACCTCCGGAGACTGGAGATCCTCCCCAGGATTTAAGGGGTAGGCGAACTGCTCCTCGCTGAAGCCCATGAGCAGTCTGGTCTGGGAGTACTGGTCCTTGCCCGCCTCGCTCTGGAAGCCGCCGCTGTAGACAAAGGCCATGCCGTAGCAGCTTCCCGCATCCTCAGTGGCGTCGTGCTCCGCCAGGATGACAGCCGGATTGTACTGGTGGCTGGAGGTTCCCCTGAGACTTCCGATCTTTGAAGTGCCGTGTCCCACAGGCATCCTCTGGCAGTTTCTCTCCATGGCGTGGCGCCCGTAGAAGGTGAGGAAGTCATAATCTCCTCCCACGAGATCCAGACAGGCCGGGGCCAGCTTTTTCACAGAAATATAGCCCTTGCTGGCATTCACGATCTTCACGCTCCTGGTGATCACATCGTACTCGGGCAGCACGCCGTAGAGCAGCACCGCCAGCACCCCTGTCACCGGATCCTCCAGGACCACCTCCAGCGTCTGGGCCTCACTGTCGTCCGCGTACACGGCAGGCAGGCCGGGGAGGGAATACTTGCCCTCCCGGATGGTGTGGGTCACATAGCGGAAATCACTGCAGTAGGTGCGGTCCGTATTTTTGATGATGCAGGCCGGCGTCCGGTAGTCCCCGGTGCCCAGGGAGGGGAACTCCTGGGGCAGAGAATCCATGGAGTAGGTCTTGTCCGTCCCCGCCTCGTATGGATTGCCGGAAAATCCTCTGTCGTAGTAGGTCAGCAGGTAATCCATACATCCCTCAGCGTATCTCCCATAATACAGGTGCAGCAAAAAGCCATATCTGTCAATCTGCATCTGGTAAGTCGTGTTCTTCGTATGCAGTGAAATCGTCTTCTGCTTTTCATCGTAAATAATGCTCATCTTTTTCTCTCCTGCTCTGTAAATGTTCTTTCAAACTGACGCATGTACCAAATACATAACTCAATTGAAAGAGCGGGCCTATGCGCCTCTCCGGCGCACACACCCGCTCTCTCCGGCAGATGCAGTAATATACATCTGAACGTATTTATTATTTTACAGCTCCATTTACAACGCCGTTGATGATATGCTTCTGGCAGATCACATAGAAGATCAGGATCGGGATCAGTGCCAGCAGATAGGATGCAAAGGCGAGATTGTAGTTTGTTCCGAACTGTGTCTGGAAGTTAAGCTGTGCCAGAGGCAGCGTGTTCTGCCCTGTTCCGGACATGATAACAAGGGGTGTCATAACATCGTTCCAAACAGCCAGAGCTGTAATAATAGCAACTGTCGCATGCATGGGCTTCATAATCGGGAAGATAACCTTCCAGTATGTGCGCCATGTGCTTGCGCCGTCCACTCTGGCAGCCTCCTCAAGGGCAATGGGGATGTTCACCAGGTATCCGGAGTACAGCAGTACATTCATCGGCATATAGAATACCACATACAGGATGATAACGCCAGCCCAATTTGCAAGTCCCATCTCTGCCGTCTGTTTTGCCAGAGGCATCATCAGGATAGCAAACGGAACGAACATACCGCTCACTACAAAGAGATACACAAGTTTATAGAACTTGCTGTGAGCCCTGTTGCGGCCAATGGCGTATCCCAGCAGGGAGTGGAGCACGATACACAGCACAACGGTCACCACGGTGATCAGCACACTGTTTCCCAGGGATCTCCAGAAATCTGTGACCTCCATGGCCTGGGTAAAGTTGTCCAGACTCCACTTTGACGGGAGGGACAGGATGCCGGAGATGCTGTTGGTCATCTCAGACGGCTGTTTGAAAGCGATCACGACAGCCATATAGAGCGGGAACACGATGGTGCTCAGGCCCAGGATCAGAAGGACCATGACCGGCCAGTTTGTCTTTACTTTATCTACTACTTTTTTGTTATTCATTATAACTGCTCCTCCTTCCTGCTGGAGATGCTCATCTGAGCCGCGGAGATGGCCACGATCACGATGAAGAAGATTACGGCATTAGCACTCTGGAAGCCGAACTGTCCGCCTGACATACCGTTATTGTAAATGAGGTATGAGATGGACTCTGTGCTCTGTGCAGGGCCGCCCTTTGTCATGGCCATGATCTGGTCGAACACCATGAGGAAGTTCTTCACGCACAGCACCATGTTGATGGTAAAGAACGGGATGATCAGCGGGAAGGTCAGATGTTTGAACTGCTTCCAGCCTGTAGCTCCGTCCAGGGAACCCGCCTCGTACACGTCCTCCGGCACGGTCTGAAGTCCGGAGATATAGATAATGGTGTTCATGGCAATGTTCTGCCAGCAGCAGACCACCATAATGGCGATCCAGGCAGTCTTCTCATTAGACAGCATGCTCTGGCTGAGACCTTCGCTGCCCATCATCTCTCCCAGCGCCGGAAGGATGTAGGTAAACAGGTACTGGAACACGTAGCCCACTACCAGGGCGCCAAGCACGTTTGGAAGGAAATAGGCCGCCCGGAAAAATCCTTTGGCGCGGATCTTGCTGTTCAGACCCAGGGCCAGGATCAGACTGATCACGTTGGTCACGATAGTGGCGCAGATGGCCAGCTTGAAGGTGAACAGGTAGGAACCGCCCACCCTGGGATCCTGGAACAGGTCAATATAGTTTCTCAGACCTACCCAGTCGTAAGTTCCAAATCCCTTAAAGTTTGTAAAACTGTAGATAACGCCCCGGATCAGCGGTACGGTGTTGAAGCAGACAAACAACGCCAGAATCGGTATCGTTATCAACAGGAATGTCCGTTTTCTTTCATTTTTCATTCTATCCCCACTCCTTTCCTACTCGATGCTGCCGTGCTCTTCCTCGTACTCTTCCACTGTACGGATGATGTCGCGGTTGTAGCGCAGCCAGTCACTGTCAAACTTCTCCAGGAACGCGTCCACGTCTTTGTTGATGACAAAGGTCTGGAGCTGCGCATCCACCGCCATCTCGGACGGATAGTAGTGATCCTGGTAGTCTGTCATGTTGCCGGTCTCTATGTACTCGCTCATGCCGTCCAGCATAGGAGCCAGCTCAAAGTCTCCCTCCTTGCAGGGAACCGCGTTCTGGTCATCGATGTAGGCCTGGATGTTCTCATCCTCCAGAAGGAAGTCAAGAACCTCGTAAGCCGCCTCTTTGTTCTCACACTCTGCTGTCACGCAGAAGCCCAGGTCGATACCGGAGTTTAGCGTGTTGTCTTCTGTATTGTCGCTGGCCGGCATCACAAAGGAATCAATGTTCATCTCCGGATTCACGGAGAGGATCTGTGGAACCGCATAGCTTCCGATGGGGTACATGGCAGACTCGCCTCTGGCGAAAGCCGTACATGCATCATTGTATCCGTATGCAATGGGGTCCTCAGGCCCGTAGGAGATGAGTTCGAGATACTTCTCTGCCGCCTCCTTGTAGCCCTCTGTAAAGTTTGCCTCTCCTCTGTTGACCTGCTTGCACAGATCTGCCGGAGCCAGGTCAACGGCGATGCCGTTCCAGGGCGCCAGACAAGTCCATGTGTCGCGGAAGCCAAAGTAGAAGGGAAGAATGCCCTCCGCCTGGATCTCCTCACAAAGACTCATCAGCTCTCCCCAGTTTGTGGGGATCTCCCAGCCGTGCTCCTCAAACATATCCCTGTTGTAAAGGATACCGGCTGCGTTTGCCACATAAGGTACAATGAAGGTGCCGTCTGTGGGGACGAACTCCAGCCCTTCCGCAATGTCGATGTAAGAGTCCTTGATATTCTCCATCCCCTCATAGTCAGACACATCAGCCAGGATCTCCGCATCCACGTAGTAGGAGTAGTTGATGTCACCGCCGATACCGATGATATCCGGGTAATCCTCCCTGATAAATCTTGTCCTCAGTATCGTAGACGCATCGTTGGGCGAGTCAATGGTCAGATGGATGTCATCGTGAGTGGCATTGAACTGTTCTTCCACCTGGTCAAAGTAGGTGGCTGCTTCCGGCTTGTACTGAAGGATCTCGATCTCGGTCTTTCCGCTTGATTCGCTTTTTCCCGAGCAACCCGACAGCATCAGCCCGCCGGTCATGACAATGACCAGCGCCGCACTGAGGTACCTTGCACTTTTTCCTCTCATTTTCATATCTCCTTTCTTTTTTTGGCCTTGCTTTTTACGGTAGCTATATTTTAACATATCATTATGCGTCTATAAATATCGCTGTTTTTTTTGTTTTATGCCACAATACTTGTTTTCAATCTATATGTTGATGTCATCTAGCATTTTGATATATAATATTTAAAACACGGGAGGTACTGTCATGAGCAATATTCTGTATTCTATTTTTCCGAGTGAAAATTTCATTGATCTGGGCCTGTACCAGTACGGCTGGGAGCAGTGCGACCCGGCTCACTCCTTCGGTCCCGCCGCCAGGAACCACTACCTGTTTCACTACGTGATCTCCGGGACCGGGACGCTGACAGCCCACAACTCCAAAAAGGAGTCTATCACCTACAACATCAAGAGCGGCCAGGGCTTTATGATCTTCCCCCACCAGATCTGCACCTACATAGCGGACAATGAGCTGCCCTGGGAATACACCTGGCTGGAGTTCGACGGCCTGAAGGCCAAGGAGCTGATCGAGGCCTCCGGCTTCTCCGTCAACTCTCCCGTATACCGGCCCAGGCACAAGGATCTGGCCCGGCAGATGATGGAGGAGATGGTCTACATCGCCAACCACTCCCAGGAGTCCCCCTTCCACCTGATCGGGCACCTGTATCTGTTCCTGGACTACCTGAACAAGTCCAACTCCTCCCCCCTCCAGAGCCAGGGGAACCGGATGCGGGACTTCTACATCCGGGAGGCCATGGCATTTATTGAGCAGAACTTCCAGAACGACATCTCTGTGGAGGACATCGCCGCCTTCTGCAACCTAAACCGGAGCTACTTCGGAAAGATCTTCCACGACACAGTGGGGAAATCTCCCCAGGAGTTCCTCATCTCCTACCGCATGTCCAAGGCCGGGGAGCTGCTGAAGATGACCTCCCTGTCCATCGCGGACGTGGGGAACGCGGTAGGCTATCCAAACCAGCTCCATTTCTCCAGAGCCTTTAAGAATGTGTACGGGGTCTCCCCCAGAGCCTGGCGGTACGAGCAGCAGGGAAATCCGGAAAAGGACGTGTAATTGTCTTTGTATAAGCAGACAATAAGTTGATTATAATAAAAGTATACGGTATAATAATGACAAAATCAACAAAGGACGTGGAGTGCCAAAGGAAAATATCATAGAGATTAATTTTGAGTCCCGGCATTTTAAAAAGCTGGAGGATGCAGATCACTTCTATCAGTACGTCACGGAACGGGCAGAGCATCTCTTTTTTGACGAAATCCAGCATGTGAAAGAGTGGCACTCGGTAATCCCTTCCTTCCGGATTGATTTTGACTGCGATATCGATGACAATTATCCGAAATATGTGATCAGCAGCGACATCGTAGATCTGAGCAGGAATGGCATTGTCCATTATAATATCATTGACTTTCTGCTGGATGAGAAGGATATATAAGTCAGCAAAAGGAGCCGCCGTGAGGGCGGCTCCGAGTCGTTTCGTCAGGTATTCACTTTGCTTAATGATAAGATTCGTGTGCTTAATTGACTGAACTTTCTAATGGTAGTATAGTACAATCAAAAATAGACAAAAGTATCCAGCAAGAGGGGATGCATCATGGAAGAGCATGAGAAGCTATTGAAAATAAAAAACTTAAAGAAAAAATATCAGATTAATAAAGAAGAATCTCTGCAAGTGCTCAAAGGATTGAGTTTTTCTATTGCACATGGAGAAATGGCAGCTGTTATGGGAGCTTCCGGCTGCGGAAAAACAACGCTGATCAATCTGATATGTGGAGTTGATAAGGCTGATGAGGGGAGTATTATGATCGACCATACAGAGATTACAGGAATGAAGAAATCCCAAATGGCAATCTTCAGAAGAAATAATATAGGTATGGTCTTTCAGGATTTTAACCTTTTAGAGAGCTTAAATGTAAAAGATAATATTTTATTGCCGCTTATTTTGGAAAATAATACAGAAAACAGCGAAGAAAGATTTGAAAAAATAATGAATGTTCTGTCTATCAGCGATCTGGCAGATAAGAGCGTAACCGATATTTCCGGTGGTCAGAAGCAACGGGTAGCCATAGCAAGGGCATTGATCAATACCCCACGGATTATTCTGGCTGATGAACCAACGGGGAATCTGGATGCAAGATCAACAAAAGATGTGATGGAATACCTGATCCATATAAATGAACAATTTAAAATTACACTTGTAATGGTAACCCATGATTCCTATGCGGCATCCTACTGTAATAAGGTGATCTTGCTTAAAGATGGTATCATATTTTCCGAATTGCAGAAAGGGAAAAAAAGTAGAGAGGTTTTTCTTGAAGAAATTTATGATTTTTTAAAACAGATTGGTGGTGAATGATCTGATGGAAAAAGCTCGTATTTTCTTAAAGATGGTTTGGTTTAATCGTAAGAATTATCTGTTATATTTACTGTGTAATAGTTTCACCATAGCTTTTCTGCAGGCGTTTTTATCAATCGGACAGAATCAGTCCTTCATGTTCAGCAATAAAATTGATCCAATGATCTCTAGCAATGTATTTGCACCAACGGTTCTAACTATACTGTTTATGATACTTTTTATTCCATATACTTATGAGGCTTTTTTTAAGAGCAGGAAACAGGAATATGCTGTTTTAATGACACTCGGAATGACAGAATATGAAATAATCGGAACCATGATGGCAGAGTGCCTGGTGATCGGTGTACTCAGCTTTGTCTGTGCCAGTGTACTGGGTACCCTCCTGTCTGTTTTTTTCTTCTTTTTCCTTCGTAATGTGATAGGATTGTCCGCTATGGGATGGGAATTTCATATAGACACCTATACGACTTCAGGGAAAATGTATGCTGTAGTGATTGCGATTATTCTGCTTTTGAATATTATCAAACTTATACATGCACAGTTGTTGGATCTCTTTAAGGCACGGTACAAGGAAGAAAGGAAAAGCAAGGGAAACACGGCGTTTTTAATCATTGGTTTGGCGGTTATTTTATCGGCTGCTGCAATTATGATATATAATTATGATTTGGGAAGTACAAATGTGTGGTTTTTAAGTGTTGGAATCGCATTCATCGGTTTAAGCATTGTATTCAGAAATTTTGACTGTACTTTTTATAAAAACAGAAATAACAAGTGGAAAATAAGCCTGTCACTTGTTCTCCAGTATATAAAATCATGGAGACTGATAAGTTTTATTTCTGCTTTTCTATTTATTGTTGTTATATTCTTTTCAGCACATTGCGCAGTGACCTTTCCGAGCTTTGCAGATACTGCGCTCGCATACTCACCTTATGACCTTTTCTATGTGCGTTCTACACAGGTCAATAATATGGCAAAGAGTGAAATGACTCAGATTTTGGATAAGTATGGGGTAAACGTTACTGAAGAAAAAACATTGGATTTCTTGAGAAATGAAAGCTTTAACATTCTGCCGTCTAATGAGGTCAATGACAAATTCGGCTGTGAGTTCAAGGTGGCCCCAGGGCAGTTCATCCAATTGTTCCAATATGATGAAAACGATGGATATGAACATGATCTGCAGCCAGTAAAAAAGATATCCGTAAAATGCAGAGATGGTAGCGAGCTTCATCTGGAATTAGACGGTCAAGAAAATAAAATACTGCTGAACTCCTGTCGCAGTCTGGCAGATAAGACTCTTATTGTAAATGAACAGGACTATATGAAGATTAAGGAAAATTCCAGTGAATACATGTGTGAAACCGCAGTTATGTATCAGTTTGGGGATTGGCAAACATCAGGGACAGCAATTAGAGAATTGCAGAAAAGTATGAGTAAACAAAATAGTTTATCTGAAGAAGATCAGTATGTATACACATTATCATCAAAAATTGAAAGCTATGAAACTGCCAAGCAGTCTTCAGAAGTCCTGGCTTTCTTACTCTTTTTTGTGGATGCAATGTTTTTTGCTACGGCCAATATCAGTATATTTTATAAAGTGAAATCAGAATTAAATGACGAAAAACATATAGCTTTAAATTTATATCGGGTAGGCATTACAGACAAAGAATTTTGGAACATATTGACAAAGAAGAATGGCTGCTATTATTTAATCCCGGTATTATCTGCCATTTTAATAGGGGTATTTTATAGTTATAGCGTGAATTCTGTCTATGAGTATGGTAAAGCAGGGTTGATATGTGGCCTGATTGTTTCCTGTATTTTGCTTCTTGTACAGGTCTTGATAATCTGGAAAGTAACGAAATACGAATTTAACCCCGGAATATAAAAAGGAGCCGTCACAGTGCCAGTATTCTATGTTGCCCGGTTCCCCACGCATAGCTGTCCGCCGCATAGTTTTTTCCACAGATCTTTATTTCCCAGCGCCGACAGGTCATTTGGATAGGCATATGCTGTTTCAAACGCAAGTGTCAGCACAGCAAACAGCAAAAGGCGCATCCTGCCCGTGATTAAATCCGCACGGGCAAAATACGCCTGTTCTTCCTCTGCTTGGCAAGTGCAAATCCCGTTTTTATTCCTCCGCCTTCAGGATGAACAGCCTGGAGTCGAAATCCCGCGGAGCATTCTCCCGGTCTGTCACCTCCCCAGCGGTTCCGTCCGTGGTGATCAGGCCAATGTTCATCAGCTCGTCTCCGTAGAAGCTGCCAAAGGGCTGCTCTGTCTCTTTTCTCACCTGGATCTCATACCTGGCCTCCGGGTCCAGCCCCCTGAGGGGCAGCCTTGTGTAGGCCAGGTTGGCCCCGGAGAGGGTTCTGTACCAGCCCGCGATGGCCTCCTTCTTATCCTTGCTGACCGCCATCCAGGCAGTCACATTTCCCTCAAAGGGGCTCTGCAGGCGGTAGAAGGTACCGAACTGCAGGAGATGCCTGTACTCCTTCATGAACCGGATCTGGTCCTTCACCGCCTCCTGCTCCTCTGCTGTCAGGGTGTTCAGATCCAGCTCGTAGCCAAAGGTTCCAAAGCATGCCACATTGGCTCTCGTGTGCAGGGGAGCAGTCCTGCCTGTCTGGTGGTTGGGAGAGGTGGACACGTGGCTTCCCATGCTGCTGACAGGGTAGCAGTAGGAGGTGCCGTACTGGATCTTCAGCCGCTCCACCGCGTCCGTGTCGTCGCTTGTCCAGGCCTGGGGCGCGTAGTACAGCATGCCCGGGTCAAAGCGGGCGCCGCCGCTGGCACAGGACTCAAAGAGCACATAGGGGAACTTCCGCGTCAGCCTGTCGTACAGGTCATACACGCCCAGGATATACCTGTGGAACACCTCTCCCTGCCTGTCTGCGGGGAGGGCGGGACTGTAGCATTCTGTGATGCTCCGGTTCATATCCCACTTGATATAGGAAATCTTCGCCTCTGACAGGATCTTTTCCATCATGCCGTAAATGCAGTCCACCACTTCTTTCCTGGAGAAATCCAGCACATACTGATATCTGCCGTGGGTGGAGGGGCGTCCCGGCACATGGAGGATCCAGTCCGGATGGGCCCGGTAGAGGTCCGAATCCTTATTCACCATCTCCGGCTCAAACCAGAGACCGAATTTCATGCCCATGTCATC
This sequence comes from Clostridium sp. BSD2780061688st1 H5, assembly GCF_005845155.1. NCBI lineage: Bacteria > Bacillati > Bacillota > Clostridia > Eubacteriales > Clostridiaceae > Clostridium > Clostridium sp. BSD2780061688st1 H5. The sequence continues at coordinate 159,798 of NZ_SPGT01000005.1, forward strand.
AATCTTCTGTGCCAGACCAGCAATGCCCCCGGGCAGCCTGTCCCGATTGGCCACCCAGTCGCCCAGGCCGGCCCGATCGCTGCACCGCTTTCCGAACCAGCCGTCGTCCAGAACGAACATCTCCACTCCGCACTCTCTGGCCTTTCCTGCGATCTCCAGTATCTTTCCCTCTGTGAAGTCAAAATAGGTTGCCTCCCAGTTGTTGATGAGGATGGGGCGCTCCCTGTCTCTCCAGTACCCTCTGGCCAGCCTCTTCTGGTAGAGTCTGTGGAAGGTCTGGCTCAGATCGTTGAGCCCCCGGTCTGTGTACACCATAACCGCCTCCGGAGTCTGGAAGGCCTCCTTCGGCTCCAGCTTCCAGTCAAAGCCGTCCGGGTGGATGCCCATGAGAACTCTCGTCGTGTCGTGGGAGCCGACCTCCGCCTGGGCCAGGAAATTCCCGCTGTACACAAGGCTGAATCCAATGGCTTCCCCCTGGAATTCATCCGCCTGAGGGCGCTTTAATATAATGAAAGGATTGTGCTCATGGGAGGAGTGTCCTCTTCTGCTTCCCACGGACAGAATGCCCTCCTCCAGGCGGCGCACTCTCGGATACCGCTCCCTGGCCCAGGCCCCCGAGAACTGCATCCAGTCATAGTCGTGATCCGGCAGGTCCAGGCACAGGCTCATGGCTGTCGTCAGGTGAAGAGGCTGCTCTCCCCTGTTGACAAATCTGGCGCTGCGCGCAATAATGCCCCCCTGCGCAAAGATGGTATAGGACAGCTCCAGCGTCATCCCTGTGACGGCGTCCTCCATGGTCACGGTCAGCGTCCGGGCCTCGCTGTCATCCTCTGTGTAGGTGGCCGGAAGTCCCTCAAGAGATGGTTTTCCGTCTGAAATGCGGTGGCTCTTATAGACAAAGGCGCTGATCCTGCTGCCGTTCTCCTGCAGGATCTCCACCGCCGGGGAGCGGTAGTCCCCTGTGCCGTAGGAAGGGTACTCCTGCTTGATATGCTCCAGGGAGTAGGCCTTGCTGTCCTCAAAGGTGCAGGACGCCATGGGCCGGGGCAGATTTTCCAGAAGATAGGAAAAATCGTCTCTGTCATGCACTCTCTTTCCGAAGTAAAGCTGTCCCAGCTGTCCGCACCGGAGCACCTTCATGATATAGCTGACCTGGTCATTGTACAGGTGAAATGTCCTGCTCTCTTCTCTCCATATGATGTTCATTCTGACTGCCTCCTGTTTTTTTGCAATACATTTCCGAAATGCATGTTTCTCGTTTCGATCTATGCATCTATTATATACAGAAGGCCTCTGTCAGAACAGGACAATAAGTTACAAAAAACAGTCAAAATGTTAGATTTTCATTCTCCTTAAAGAGGCCCCCTGTTTTCCTCTCTCGTCTTCCTCTGCTGCTCCGCGTTCCGCTTCCTGTAGGCCGATGGCGTCATTCCCAGTCTGGCCTTGAAGATCTTGGAAAAGCCCAGGGTATCCTGATAACCGCAGGACAGGGCCACGCTCTCTATGGAAAGCTCGGTGATCTCCAGAAGCTGGGCTGCCCTCGTAATGCGGAAGCTGGTCAGGTACTCTTTGGGAGACATGCCGAGCTGGTCCCGGAAGAGGGTGTAGAGATAGCTCCTGTTGATGCCCACATAGGCGGCGATCTCCCCCACCTGCACCGGGTAGGAATAGTGGTGCTGGATATACTCCACCGCCTTGCGGATGTAGAGATTGTCGTCCTTCCCGCCCCGGTCCGCCTCGATCTCCATATTCCGGGCCAGGACGGAGAAGAACTGGTAGAGAAGCCCCTCCAGCAGGTACTCATTTGCCACCGTGTAATTCTTGTTCTCCAGCATGGCCAGGACGATCCTCTCCAGCTCCTCCCCGCAGGCGCACTGGTAGATGAGCTGCCCGCTGTTCAGCCCCAGATCCCGCAGGTACTCTCCCGCCTTCTCCCCCGCAAATCCGATCCACAGGTAGGTCCAGGGATCCTCCTTATCCGCCTCGTAGAAGGTCTGCACCTCCGGCTCAATGAGAAAGCCCTGTCCCGCGTGGAGGCGGTGTTCTTCCTTTCCGGCCGAGAACCGGCCCTTCCCCTTCAAAATATAGTGCAGGATATAGTTGGGCCTGACTGCCGGGCCAAAGCTGTGGAGGGGCAGGCACCTGGCATAGCCGCAGAAGCACAGGTACAGGTCCGAAAATTTTCTGTTTTTCATCTGGAGTACATATGAATAGTCTTCCATAAAAAAAATCCTCCTGTGATATTTATACCACAGGAGGAGGGATTTATCATCTGTTTTCACTCTCCGCCCTTTCCTTGCAGGACAAGCTCGTAAAGCCTGAACTCCATGGGAACGCCTATATCCGCATAGGTGATCCTGACCGTATCCACATACTCAAACCCGAAAGATTGATAGACTTTTACAGGTATGTCATTTCCCACGATGCAATCCAGGCGTATGGCCTTCTGTTCCCATCTCCTGGCAGTCTCAATCGCGTGCTTTACAAGCTGTTTAGAAAAACCCCTTCCGCCGTAGTCCGGCAGGACGCGCAGAGCGTGAAGGATGACCACTTCATTTTCCGCGGCATTTATATGCCAACGGACAGTGTGGTAGGCCTCGTCGCAGTCATGATCCATGATATAGGCCGCCACGATCCTCTCATCCTCTATACCGATAAACTGGGAGCCGTCTTCCACAGCCCGCTCTACCATGTCCCGGGAAGGAAAGCCCCCCTTATTCCCATCGGGCAGAAAATCCTTTTCTCCCAGCACTTCGCACATTGTGCTGTAAAAGGACATAATTTCCGTCAAATCTCCCATCGAAGCCTGCTCAATCTTCATTTTTGCACCACCTTCTATCCGGATTGTCCTGAAAAAAGTGTACCACAGGAGCAAAAAATTTTCCAGCTGACGCGTCGCTTTCTTTTCTGTGTCCATGGTATAATGATTGTGCAAAAGCGCAATCTGAAGCGAGAAAGCAATTTGGTGATATGTCAAGAGGTGATAAAAAAAGATTTCAATGAAAACAGATAAAAAAGGGTACAACAAATAGG